>JAFGPC010000212.1 GCA_016926155.1 Sedimentisphaerales bacterium | reverse complement strand
TTCCCGCGCAGGCGGGAATCCACTTGTCCACAGAGCACTCCCACAAAGCATTCCGAATGCCGACCTGGAGAAGTGTATTCTTTTGCATTGGCATAGCCCACAAATATCTCGTCTTTTGTCACAACTTAATGAACCATCCCAGAAACCGCGTTTGTGAATTTTGCCCACAATTTATCTTGAGCGGGAACACCATCAATGGCCTGTTCAATAATTATCCTCTGGTACTCTGGATTGTAATAACGATCGATCACTTCATAACAACTGTTTCGTACTTGAACCGATGACCTCCTTTCATCTGATGTCCATTTGCGGATCAACCTTGCCAGGTCCTTACTGTCACTCCATTTGAATAGATCTCCGGTTATCCCTTCAGTAATTGCCTCCGATTCGGGCATTTGATTGTCAGGGTTATCATGTGTAATTACGGGAACTCCATAAACAAGACTGTGTATTGCGGTCAATCCAACTTTCCCTGGGGCGACGGTAACATCCGCTGCCATGAGTAAATTGGCCAGAATCTGTTCATCATAACACTCACCATAAAACTTCACTGCTAGACCATGCTTTTCCGAGAGTTGCTGAAGGCGTGAACGTTCAGGGCCATCACCCACCAACAGCAAGTTCACCCTATAATCTTGGCTCTTTAGAGAGTACAAAGCATCCAACAGTAAATCCAAGCGTGTAGTAGGTATAAGCCGGGTTGTACAGATGATCATCGGTAAATCAGCATCCTCAAATAGTTCATGTCTGATACGTTCGGTATTTTCTTTCGTGTTCTGATCTCGTAAGTCCTTCTGAAGTTCATAATTCAAGCTGTTGTATATGACATAAAGGCTTTCCGGCTTGAAGCCCTTTTCAACCCCGATTGCCTTTGCCCGGTTTCCATACAAAAGCAAACCATGAGCGAGCTTATAGAAGCGAGTTCTGATCCAACCTTTGAGTCCACTTTCTCGACGTGTCCAACCATGACTCCAAAACAAGACCCTTTTTCCGTTCAACCGTGCAATCGAAGCCGATAGCCAAGTTGTAAGCCCCTGAACATCTCCAAGGTATATAATAGTATCAATGTCCTGCCGAAGGGCCAGACATACTAGACCACTTTGAACCAGGTAACGACCAAAAAAGAACCTGGACTTTGTGTGAATAAAGCGAGATGCATCTGCAAAATCCCATTCTTTGATGCCTGCACTCGAGGGATCTCGGTTATCTCCAACAAAGATAAAATGGTGATTTGGGCTATATAGCAATTCGGTGTTTATTGCTGCTCGATAATGAGGAAAAAAGTGATAAACTATAGCCACATTACTCATTTTCGCTCTTGGCAAACCTCACTCCAGTTGAATTTGATGCAGCTTACCATAGCCGCTCGAATCTTCTTGTCTCAACCTGATTTTCATGTCCAGATTTTGAAGTGAATTTCTGTTACAACGTACCAGCAAGTTCCCATAGTAAACCTAAACTCAGGGACAAAAAGTGGCTCATGTTCAAGAAGTACAAACGAACAATAGTAGAAACAAAAGCAGGTGAGACAGCCTCCTGACCGACAGAAAACTCGTAGGGCGCGTTCATGAACCACTTCTCTGCAATCCAAACTATTTCCGGGTGCCCCTCCCTCCCCAAAACCAAGGGAAAAAAACACGGAGATACACCTTAAAGGGAACAAGGAACCAGAATCGTACACCACACTGCCTACGTAACCTCGCATATTCCCAAGGAGGAAGCCCCTTGGGGCTATGAAGATTCTTCCATCTCTCAATGAAAGGCACAGCCGACGACACCCATTTCGTAGGAGAATTCGCTGCACATAATCCTAAGATCCCTGGGGCTATATAAATCGCAAAGCCCATTTTGCTCGCTCGTAACCCATAATCAATATCACCCATGGCATGAGTATAATCTGAACTGAGATTCCCAACCGTACAAGCAACATCACGGGGAACGAAAACGATATTGCCATTCATGGTGTAACAGCGTTGAGGATGATTGCTTTCGGGTAAATTGCCCTTACTAACATCCCAACCATAACCACCATAAACCAACTGATTCGATCGCGGATCGCGACAGGCCCCAACAATTATTGAAGATTTCTGCGTTTCCTTGTACTGGTTGAACCAAGTGTTTAGAATAGCAAATAGGGCATCAGGTAGCAACTCAATATCATCATTGAGCCACAAGTAAGCATCATAGTTGCTCTTGGCTGCTTCTTCCCAAGCCCATCTCATGCCTCCACACCAATAGAGGTTCCCATTACCCTGCAATATTCTTACATCAGGAAATTGACCGGCAACCGCTTCAGCAGTGCCGTCTGATGAACCATCATCTACTAGATAAACAGACAAACCTACTTCTGCGGGCAAAACCTGCACATAAAGGGCATGCAGACAAGCCATAGTCTTGTTCTTCCGATTATGGCAAGTGAGCAGAACTGCAATACACCGAATTGAAAAAGGAATCAGCTCAGATTGCATCACATTCAATCACCCTTGCAGGGCGCCGGAGAAGCCAGCACACTCCGATAAACAGCAATATACTGTTGGGCTATCTCTCTCCAGGTCACCACCGGGAATGTCTCTATGTTTAGCCGTTGGGAGGTCAGATAGAAAGACTTTAAGCGAGCAGCAATTGCAAAATCATCGCTCGGCTCAACGTATTGGATCGCCGGGTGCTTCCCATACGAGTAGGCCCACGGACGGCCTGATAGAAGCATTGGTAGTCCAACTGCCGCAGCTTCATATACTGCTATGCAGCCACTCTCGGCTTCAGACACAAGAACAAAGCCTGATGCTTCTGTAAGCCACTTGATCTTCTCTTCTTCAGAAGCATATCCAACATAAATGACGTGTTTGTCATCGACCAGCTTCAGGAATTCTCGATAGTATGCGTTTTCTTCGCTAAAGGGCTTTCCTATAAATACAACCGGCACACCGACATCTCTGGCGGCCTTTGCCAAGCGTATAGTATTTTTACGCGGAACAATACTTGCGAGCGAAACTAAATGTGAACATGCATTTCGAGGCCCAGATTGCAGTTGCTCCTTTTGATCGTCATCATACCCATGAAGAATAACGTGTGTTTTATCGCGTGGTACCCCATACACGTCAATAGCCGCTTTGGCCTCATATTGATTGATATAGACTAAGGCATCTACTTGTGAGAGCATAGACCACCAAAAACGCTGAAACAGTCTTGTTGGCAGGGTATTTCGAATGGCATAACTAAGCAATTGGCGACCGAAACGTTTTGTTCTGGAAAGATTGGTCAACCTATCAACAATATGCGTAACAATTACTTTTACTCCTGCCTCATGAGCCATAGCGACCATAGTAGAAGAACAGTTAAACAGATGGAGTAAATCACACTTCTGAGACGGATCCCACCAACGCGCATAGTCAACATCAACATTGAGCAATTTTAGGTTCTCATATATCTTCTGAGCAAGAACCTGCTTTCCGCCGTGGCAGAGATAAGCGGGAGTGTCGTCATGTAGCAGTATCTTCATTCGTACTCTCATTCACCTCTCTGATCTCAACTGTTTTTGCGAACCAGGTAACACAGCATATGACCCATCAGATCAAGAGCCAACATATTGCGTAATACCTTCCCAATAATGGTAAGGGACACTTCCCCGCGTTCGTAGTTGTATGTGCCAGCTATCCGTCCAAAGTTGTGAAGAATGCCCTCATCTCCAAACTCGACGAATTCCTCAACAATCTCAAAACCAGCCTCCTGAATGAATGCTTGCATCTGTGTTTTTGAAAAGTGATACTGAAAAAACTCCCAACCACGCTCGGTGACAATGAAATCCGCCGCATAACCACCAAGCGTTTCCTGCTGTGCCACAGCAAATGTTCGAGTCCCAACAGTTTTTCCCAGAAGTCTCCGTAGCCGCGAGTTGTATGTAAGTGCCAGCTTCGGCGCGCTAAATAGCCGGCTCAGTTTGCGGATGGGCCCTAAGTAGGGAACCGTAATAATAGCAATACCTCCAGGGCTCAATACACGATGATACTCCCCAAGGGATCGTATAGGTCCCTCTACTGAATGCTCGACTGCTCCCAAGGAAACAATAGCGCCAAATTCGCCATCATTGAAAGGCATCTCCCGCATGTCCCCCACCTCGAAACGGGCATCTGGAATGGCGAGACGTGCACGCTCACAGCATTCTTTGCTCCAATCTAACCCCGTTGCCCTCCAACCGTTTTTTACAAACCATGCCACCCACCGCCCCGATCCACATCCAGCCTCCAGGATTGGTTGATGATCCGGTAACCACTTCCTGAAGTAGTTGACGATCTCATAGTGATCGCAGTGGGCTATTTGTTGTTCAAGACTACGAGACATGAAACCTGTCTCGAAAAGCACGCCGGCAGCAGGTATTGCCGTAATGATCTGGCTGTTATCTGTTTCATCAGTCATCTTTGCTTATACCTTTTCTACGAGCAATCCTTTGTGAGCAACCGCCCTGTAAATCTCGACCATGCGCTGGACGATAGCCTCTGGCGAATGCCTTAACCTTGCGGTCTCTCTACCGGCTCTAGATAATTGAATAGCCAGGCTGTCATCATGGAAGATGTGGCGGATCTGCTCAGCCAAAACAGCTTCGTCTCCGGGCGGAAATCCCAATGCATCTCGCCCATCATCAATCAAACTGGGAATACCACCGGCGAGAGAAACAACAGATGGCACGCCAACAGTCAGAGCCTCAGCCATAGCATTGGGGCTGTTCTCTACAAAAGAGCTCAACGCAAAAACATGTGCATGCTCCATTTCATTGGCCATCTCTTCACCCGACAGTTGCCCCAATGGGACTATGTGATTGCCAACATCAAGCTTGTCAATCAGTCCTGCCAAATAGTTAGAGTAACCATCCCCTCTCATTTGTGCAAATAGGTCATTCTTGTCAGTTGGAACTTTAAAACTAGCAAGCGGAACTCTCACTCTGACATCCGGAAATTCTCTGCGGAGAATAGCAACCGCTCTGACCAGTACATGGAACCCCTTGAGAGGATAGGATGCTGACGAAGTAAAGATGGTGTGACGGTTCACAGTAGAAAGAAACCATTCCCGCTTAAAGAATTCTTGACGAACCACTCGTTGACATTGAAAGTATAAGGCGTCTGGATTTAGGCGGCGAAGTTGGGCACGATCCCATAGTGTGCGACCGTCAAATATCTGATGTCCCCGGATAATTTCCCTTTCTACAATCGCTCTTCTGCTCCACTGCCATCTCTGCCTCCACAGCCCTCCAAACATAAGCCATTCTTTTAGGGTTCGAGACCTCAATATATCAAAAAAACCAAGCTGGCCAAGAAAATGGCGGCGATGGTGATCAATAAGCCCTTGTAATGAGACAATGGTAGGGTATCCCATACGATTACCCACAGTGACCAAACCACCATACCATTCGGTGCCATGGACATGGATAACATCCGGTGAGAACTGATCGACAATTTCTTGATACCGAAAGAGCATATCGTTTGTGGGATACAACAATCCAAAGCCTTTTCGTGGAGCAGGTACCGTGAAATATCGAATTCCCTTCAGAGAAATGTCTAGGGGCTTTCCATAGGGAACGCGAGAAGCGATACCTAACTCAATTGATTCTTCAGATGATAAGCCCTGAGAAAGGGCTGTTAGCCAACCCCCTCCTGTTGTTGCCGTTATCCCTAATATAGCGGCTAAATCGGGCAACGGATCGTTTACGAGCCAAAGAATTCTCATACTCAGATTTGTCTCCATAGCAATATGAGAGAGAGCGGCCTATGCTTACATTATTTCAAAACAGAACAGAACTGCTAGTCACACTGGCGAACATGGTCCCTCGTCTTGAAAAGGAGGGCTTTTCCCATTTTCCAAAGTGTCACACAGCTTTAGAAAACGGTCGGCAGATACGGATGGAGACCACAGGTCCGATATTGTGGCGCGCGCGGCGATTCCCATTTCGCTCATGCGTGCCGGATTCTCAATGCAGCGATACAAAATTTGCCCCAGATCTTCAGCACTATTTCCGTCAAAGACATACCCATTTACACCATCACGTATTAGCCACGGCACTGCTCCCGGGCTCTTACTGCCGATGACACAGCAACCCCGGCTCATTGCTTCATTGACAACAACCCCCCAACCTTCTTGTTGATTGCTGGGAAAAACATAAATATCAGCCTTTTCCATGGCCAATCCAACTTCTTCTGGGCTCTGGGATCCACGGAACTCGCAAATATCTGAAAGCCCTAACTGTACCGCCGACGAACGTAGTCGATCTTCTTCGGGGCCACAACCAATCAACTGTAAGCGGAAACGTCCACATCCTTGCTGGCGCGCTCTCGCCGCAGCTGCCAAGAGCAGGCCGACACGCTTCCACGCCAGCATTCGCCCCGCCCACAGAACAACGGGTTCACTGTGTGACTCTTTCGAGCCCCTATCGGTCGGTAACGCTGGGAAATATCCCCACCGCCACATCCGATCTTGAAACATCCGAATCAACCTGAAATCCTCTGCGCAGTATGGGCCTACTGAAAGAAGGTGATGATTGCTGCGGTTGGTCGATTTATACATTTCCCTGATTGCTTTGAATACGCGCGGATCGAACAGCCGCCACTGTCCCTTCTTGAAGAGACGCTCTGTATAGCGAAAGGTTAATTTCCCGCTTGCGACTCGCTTTTTGATTTCAGATATCGGCGCGGCCCCCCATACAACCACGTCAGCTGATTGCAATATTTCCAGAGCCCTGGCAGATTCATCAGCGGACAACCATGCTTGGATCAACCATTCCTCATTGAATCTATCCCCCCAGCCAAGTCTGGCCCGTTCCTCCGGTACCGGCTCCCAGCAAACCAGGTTAAAATCAGCATTTAATAAATCAGCAAAAGCTTGTCCCAAGGGTATTTGGTGGTGAGACGGAATATTTGTGCATAGGACAAGTCTCGGTTCCATCTACGTTCCCCAATATGAAGGTGGATGCGATGAATTTGGGGCGATATCCGCGCGCTGTTCTAGCCAGATACCACCTTCATCAAAGAGCCAAAGCAACAGAAGGCCTATTGCACTATTGAATGTCGGATTCAGGATGCCTCCAACAATCAAGAGAAGCCATGCCCATGTTCCCCCGGCAATTCCATCCGAAACAGAGAAAGGCCGCTTCCTCCGCCATGAGGGGGATAGGAAGCCCAACAGCAAGAGCGAGCCAAAAATGCCTTGCAACGCAAGCGTATCTGCCCACGAGCTATGCCCACCAACATAATATTGGCTGTCAAAACCCCATGCGCCAAAAATTGGGTTCTTCAAGAATGTTGGCATGGAATCAACAAACATCCATGTTCTGCCGGTCTCGTCAGCGTCGAGTAACCCTTCTGTGAAACTCTTCTCAATTATCCGTGTGAGCTTTGCCGAGGCAAATGATGTTGCATCAAACGAAAGGCTGAACTTGTAAAGTGTAGACATACCCATGACGGCAGCAAACAAAACAATCGCGGCAAGCCAACGTATTAGACATCCCCTTCCTGCTACTATCATTGAAGATAACCAGAGTAAAATGCTTATCAACATTAATATTGCGGCCATTGAAAAGGTTGAGAGAAAGACCGCAATCGATAATATCAGCAACAGACTCCAGCCTATGATTTTCGCCAATCGTTTCCGCGGTTTTACATAAAGCCAGTTGGCAATGACCGGCCACGCGAACGCGACAGGGGTGTACCATCCATAGTGAGCAACTCCTTTGGGAAAGTATATGCTGGTGTAGTGGGCAGCCAGAGGGTTTCCCATTGTAAGGCGTGCAACACCTGGTTCCTGTACCAAAAGAGGGATGCCTATTCCAAGACTTATACTGAGTGTAACTAAGGTGCCCCAGCGTACAAGCTCCAGCGATGCAGGAACCAGGCTTCTTAGTAAAACTATTCCTACCCAAACCATCATACAGACCAAGGTCGTAATGGTCATATTGTGGAATATTGTAGGCCGGGGATCCAATAGATTTTGCATTACCCCATAAGAAACATAAGCCAGACCGAGTACGGTGGGAACGACAAATTTTCGGAGTTTTGCCCCGGCATTTTGAGGTTTCAGGTGTGCAACAGCTGCAAGTAGAAGAAAAAACAAGGGTAACGATAACCGCAACCCTCTGCCCCAAAAACTTAATTGGGGCGAGAGAAAAGAGGCAAACAGAGATCCTGCCAATATTGCCACAACAAGCGCGCCCTTTGGTATTCTTGCTATGGCAACGTGAGGGTTCGATGCTGCCGAGGAAGTCCCATTATTAATCGATTCGGTATATTTGCCGACAGGGTCATTCATCATTTATTCCACACAACACATTTAGGGATGCTGTAGCCTCCTGGTATTTCGCGGCCTAAGTAAGACCATAGATGTCGCCATGCCGCGAAATACTTAAACAGTTGGGCATGAAAGGCATCGACGACCTACGGTCGTATACTATCGGTTTATTTGCGCCCAACTGTACTAGCCTTTTCGACGCTTCTCCGAGACTATCAGGCCAAAGAAGCATACCATTGCAAAGGCGGCTTGACCAGCAAGCGTGCCCCAGGCGACAGCCACTCCCTGATAAATTTGATGCTGTAGCGCAAAACTGACACCAATAAATACTGCAAGGCCTATGATAGCCGCCAGAATTTGTGTCAGGTAATTTTCTGTAATAGAAATCATATATAACGGCATACTCACGCTAACGAGAATTGTTTGTAACACAAGCACTCGGATCAAAGGCACAGCAGCCAGATAATGTGGAAAAGCATACTGAATAAGGGGGGGAAGAAACAACCAAAAACCACAAATGATTAGTACAGATATACCTGAGTTTAGCAGAGCAGGTCTGACGACAAATTTAAGGCATTCGCTGACATTTCCGCCATTCTGGCCATATTTCTGTGCCAGGCGCGGAAGATAGACTTGATTGATCGCCATAGATAACTGGGCACCGGCCGTGGCAATCATTTTGCTAAAAACGAACAAGCCGACTCCTGAATCCCCAGCAAATTTGAGCATGAGCCAGATTTCGACTGTGAGCCAAAAACTGTACCGCAAATAGGTCCCTACATATAATCTCAATCCTCGTTTGACGAGCGTTGAGAATTCTTGTAAAGGCAGGCACCAGCCTACTTTTACAGGGCGAACAACGTGCAAATACAGGGAGCATAGAATAGAACCGGCGACCGATCGGAGTACCAGGGTCGGGAAGGGCCATATCCAGAATAGCGGGACAACAGCGACACCGGAGATCGCTGACAGAAACTGTCCCTTAGCCAGACGTTCGAATTCCTGGCCGGAACGGTAGGTACATCCAAGATATTCAGTATATAGTGTTCCCCAGACCGCTATGATCTGGATGAACCAGGCCGAGGCTTCCCTCAGATGCCCCTGAAAAAGTTCTGCTATCATGATGATAGACAAAATACAGCAAACGACCGTCGATACTAATAAACACCAAGACTGTACAATCGCGACGGTCCGGCGGGCCCGCTCCGGTTGACCCTGTCCAATCAGGACAGGGTATTCGCGATGCAGAATAGAAAAAAGCCCAAGGTTCAGAAACACTGCATAGCTAGAGACTACCGAATATTTACGGACAAATCCGAGATCGTCTGGCGAGATAAAATGTGCTTGGGCTAAAGACCCCAGAACTCCCAGTATGGTGGCAAGCAGGCTTGCTGATGCGATCATGCCCACCGATCGGATAGCACGCCTCCGGGCCGAAGCCCAATTCATCAATTTCCGGATAGTTGGGAGGAATGAAGCAGGAATGGCAATAACACGAGATGGTCGCTTCGAGGCATCAGAACTCATATGGTAACTCAATCATTTGCCGGACATTTTCAAGAATAGCCACATAAGTCGCCGTTTGACACGATCGACAAAGTTGATCGGAATATAGTATTTCCTCATCAATGCTTGGAATGACTGACCACGCGCCACATCTCGGAAAAAGATACCCCGCAACTTAGGAATAGGCAAAGGCTTGCCGGTCGCGCGTGGATTCTTCTGCACAGCAACAGCAAGCTCCACGGCCGTTGAGCTGATAGCTCCTAGCCTGGCAGCTTCCCGGAACAGTTTTTCGCCCTTCGGAGAATTGACCAAGACGACAGATACTCCCTTGGGATCGTCTAATGTTGCTGGTACGCCCCAAAAATCACCAAGTGTAATATCCGCCAGGCGCGGCAATTTTTGAAAAACGCAGCGGAAGCATGACATCATCAGGGTAATATGATACACATTAGAAATGCGGCCATATGGATCAGCAGAAAGGGGTGTCTCATAAGTTCGGCCACTGCCAGACAATGCCTTTACCGTGTGCAATCCTAACGACTTACATCGGAAGGAGAATTCCCGGACAAGTTCCCCTTCAAATAACCAGTTGAGATAAAGCCGAAAAACACGCACAGACGGAACACCGAGACAGATCACCTCGCATGTTGTCAGTTGATCTTGGTCTTTTAGACTGATAAAGTGTTTCAGTGCCGCTATCTGGCAAGGTGTTCCACTAAACAACACTGGTACACCCTCTTTGCACAGTTCGAGGGTTTCTGTCAGTATCTCTCCCATCCGGCTCTGAACATATTTTGATCGACGTAACGGTAGCAGTTCATGTTCTGTTCTGGCAATCATGTGTACAGGTAACCAATCATCGGTCCAACCACAGCCAATAACTGCACCCCCGTTCTTTAACTGCACTTTGGCAAGCTCCGAGAAAACACCTCCGGACGAGCTGGCCAGACGAACACTCTCATCACAAGACCATGCCGCAAAAGCTTTCGGCTCAGGCCAGGGAGATCTCGCTAAATCTCCACTTTCTTCAAGTAACACAGGACACTTACGTAGGCAAAGCCCACAATTATGACACTGTTCGCGTGCAATCTGGGGCCGCCAAAAACCTTCTGGGCTCATTTCCATCGTCAATGCATTGCGTGGACAGACAGCTACACAGGCGGAACATCCTGTGCAACGCCCATCATCTACCACATCGATAACAGAATTACTTGTGCTAACGATGTTTTCAGACCGCATTACAAGGCCCTCCGAAGATAATTCACGGACGTCTGTACTTCTAGATCCAGTAATTGCTGAACCGGCGCATAGTCGAATGGAGCCAATAAACCCGTATCTTCAGCAACCATTTCCGGGTTGGTTAGCTGACGATGACTCAAACCTAAAATCTCTAGCAAATTGCTAATACGTGTATTAGTTGAAGAATGGGGAGTTCCCAGAAATGGCTTATTAAACAGCACTGACAGAGCTGTTCCATGAAAGGAGTTTGTTACGACAAAACTGGCTTCTGCAATAAGCCCCAAAAACTCACATGGTCCTGCGCTGAAACACAACTGATCGGCAAACCTCAACCATACATTTGAATATGAGCTGGGAAAAACAAAAACAAGCGGAAGTTTCACCTTCTTTTTCACTGTCCGAACCAGCTCAACAAACAAGGCAGAAGATCCCGTTTCCATAGGATATACAAGTATATAATCTTCCTCGATTTTGGGCCGGACAGAAATTTTTAAATAGTCATCGGCTTTTAATAGCAAGGTTGGATCCAGGACGAGCTCTGCCGGTTTGCCTACTAGTTCCATTACAAGTTTTTGCCCAACACGTTCCCTTACCGAAAGAGCATCAAAGCGTGATATATGTTCAGCCATAATAGATTTGTAACGTTCTGGAATATCCTGAATCCCAAAACTGGGAGCATAAGCCACGCGACGAGATGATTGAGGTGAAAAACTCAACAAAAATGGAAGGCCAAATTCTCTGTCTAAAAGATTTGGGTGCCATATCTGGTCACTGCCACAGACATAGGTATCGTAGAAGGGAGGATTCTCTCGTAACTCAGATGAGTTACTGTAGCAACATTCAGTGAGTACAAGATTGTCTTTTATAAATGTCTCAAATCTTTTTCGACAAAGCTGATGATCCCTTGTAAAGAGCAAACGTACTAAATAACTGGGCCAATGAAGCAGATTGTTCGGAATAGTAAATAAGCGCGATATATCTTTTTCAGGGCGAAAGTCAATAATCTGGCATGCATAACCGAGATTTCGAATGAGAGTACTAAGCGCATATGCTTGAAGTACTGCTCCGTAATTGTGCAAGTAATGATAAGTGATGAGGCCTATTGATTTGTCTTGATCTGGAGTTCGCATACTATTTTCTGTTTTTCGATTTCAATGCTATGGCTTTTCCAGGCTTCAAATTAGTCAATTTCTTTCGTAGCTCGCCTTTATCAGCTTAAGATTTTGACTACTCATTTTCTTCTTTAGTTTCCACTAACTGGGATTAAGGAAAATAGGTCATGGAGCGGAATTTGTGTAAGCTACAAGCATTATCCTAACCGCAGGTTGCCACAAGAAAGGAGGCTCCATGACGGCGGCAGATTATAACATAAAAGCACTGACTGGACTTTCCCAAATGGTTAAGTCTTTGGTGATAAGTTGAGCAAACAGATGGCTTGTCAGGGCCCAATTTCGGACAAATCTGTAGTCCCGCAGAGCAAAACCGGGGAACACTTCAACTCTTATAACACATCTTTTGGTCAAAAGTGGGGGATAGATTTGCGAAATGAATATCCTTTCTCCTCATCAACAAGAATAGATAGAATGGAACAGGCAACGATTGTATCGGAACGGACAGATGAACTGCCAATACTGATCTATCGTCTGAAGCAAGCGCAAGTAGACACGATTATCAACAGTGCTCTGAAATCGCTACATGGCCATTGGGAAGGAAGGTACCTTAATACAAACTTGAACCCTCCCGGAAGGACAACAATCGGGCCGCTCATGGTCGAGGACAGCCCGATTGCATTTTTATCTACCCGTAGAACGGTAGATGGTCTTGTATGTTACGCCGGCATTACACCGGGCGCATCAGCCAGTGAGGCAAGTTATATGGTGGCCTTTACACCGATAAAACCGGTTCTATCCGCCATCTGGCCGGTAGTCACGCCATAGATTGGCATGATGCTTGTCCCGCCAAACACTGAGGATAAGCTGTCAATGATCAAGTTGGCTGCCGGCGGCTCGCCTTCCAGGGTCACCGACCAGGTCTCACTCCAATCACCCCAGGTATTCATTGTATCGCGCGTCTTGACCCGCCAGTAGTAGGTGCCACTTTCCAATGCCGTTGTTGGCGTGTAAGCGGAACCCACAGTCCAGGTGTTGATTTGCAGGCCGACGAACCCGGCATTATCAGACACCTGCAGATAGTAGTAGGACACATCTGCCACATCACTCCAATCGAAGGTCGGCGTCAGGTCGGCCACCGTCGCGCCGTTGGCCGGTGACAGCAGCGCCGGCGCGGGCGGCAGCTCACCGCCGGTCACTATCGACCAGGATATGCTGTATGCCCCACACGAATCCGTCGCGTCACACGTCTGTA
>JAFGPC010000211.1 GCA_016926155.1 Sedimentisphaerales bacterium | reverse complement strand
TGGTTTCCCCCTGGGGCCTGCTGGTTTTTATCACGGCGCCGCTGGCAATCAAAAACATCCAACGCGTCCGGCACAGTCTCCCACACCAGCCCGAGACCATTGCCACATTGGATATTCAGACCGCTCAGCTTCATCTGGCCTTTGGCCTGCTCTTTTCCGTTGCCATCCTGCTGGGGGCGATCTTCGCATGAAAACGGTGGTGCTCTTATGCATTCTGGCGGCTGTTCTCTGGTTTGGCCTGTTCTCTCCGTGGACCAAAGACCTTGTTCCGTTCTGGCCGGCCATGACCACTGCCACTGGATTGCTGGCAGGAACTGCCCTTGCCCTGGGTCGCCAGAACCTGCACGACATCTATTGCTTTTCCTGGATTCATCTTCTCATAGGGATTGTCTCGGCGGGACTGCTGTATCTGATCTTCTGGATCGGACACAAACTCTCCACGCTGGTTTTGCCCTTTGCCTCCGATCAGGTGGCGGGCATATATGGGACAAGAGAACAGGAATCTCTATGGGTTATCGGATTGCTTCTGTTTTTCTGGATCGGGCCTACCGAGGAAGTCTTCTGGCGCGGCTTTGTCCAGCACAGGTTCGCCCGGCGATCCAATCCCCTCGTCGGTCTGCTGATTACCTCAGCGATTTACACCCTCGTCCATCTCTGGTCGTTCAACCTTATGCTCCTCGTTGCCTCGGCTGTTTGCGGGCTGTTCTGGGGAGCGATGTTTTACCGCTTTGGTTCAGTCTGGCCCGGTCTGATCAGCCATGCCCTGTGGGATCTGCTCATCTTTATCCTTGTCCCGATTCAATAAGGCGGTCATGCAGAACCAACCGAAAAATACAAATCAGGAAGATGTGCAACAGGTCTTTACAGGAATTGAGCAACGATACGACATGGCCAATCATATTCTCAGCTTCGGTCTGGATTACTACTGGCGACGAAGAACAGTGAAATTAGCCATGATGCCTTCCGGGTGGCAGCCTTTTGACCGAAGGTCAAAGGGCTGGGGTGGTTCCAATGTACAGAAAGAAAAATCGGATGGAATAACTCCCCTTCAAATTTTGGATATGTGCTGCGGGACCGGCGATCTCACGTTGACCCTGGCCAAAACCGCCGGACCGGATCGCCGAATCACAGGCATTGACTTCTGTCCGCCAATGCTCGACCTGGCCCGTCAGAAACATACGAAAATTCTGCAACGCCAAAAGGTAAAACAAAGCAGCCAAAAACAGAGCAGCCCCATCGTATGGATACAGGCCGATTGCCGCAGGATGCCGTTTCCCGATGCCTCCTTCGACCGGATTAGCTGTGCCTTCGGCATACGGAATATAATGGACGATTTACCTGTCGTCCTGGCCGAAGCCCACCGACTTCTCAAGCCCGGCGGCCGTCTCTGTATCCTTGAGTTCAGCCTTCCCCGCCTTGCTCCGATTCGCTGGATCTATACCTTCTACCTGCGTTTCCTCCTGCCGCTGCTTGGCGGCCTGATCACCTCCCGACGCTCATCCTACCTGTACCTGGCGGGCAGCATCTATCGATGGAGCAAAGAGATTGATCTTTCCTCCGCCTTAGCTTCTGCAGGCTTTACGCAAATCAGAGCCTGCCCTCTCAGTGCTCGGACAGTAGAAATTCATGTCGCGGAAAAGGAAAGATACAAGCCTTTAAGGATTCGTTGAGTCCGGCTTCGGGGCCGGCGTTTTTGGCTGTATCGGCCGGCCGTACATATCCAGTTCCCGCTCGATCACCAACGTCCCATTCGGATCATACAGCCGTTCCCCTGCCCGGATGCGCCCGTAATCGTCCATGATCCGGATCACTTCTCGAACCCGCCGGTTGCTCCGATCGTAATAATACCGCACCTCCGTCTGTACCACCCAGCCGATCCGCGATTGAACATACCGCCGCAACAGATGCAGCAGACCGCTCCGATCATACGTTCCCTCGTAATAGGCCAATAATGTCTGTGCTTTGCCAAAACTGATCTCCTGGCTGGGCACCTGATAATTGGCTCCCTCTGGTTTGGCCACATCCGCAAAATAGCGGGGCGATATCCTCCCGTCTGTCCGCGTATAATCAGTAAAACTCTTTCCGCAGCCGGCGGCCAATACGAAAAACGGTATGAGTAGGTATGCTGCCTTCACAAGTTCGTCCGATTCACGAGATCAGGTAATGATCTGACAGATCACGGTGCGGTTTCGCGGCCGCGTATCGAAATCGATCAATACGATCTGCTGCCACGTCCCCAGCGCCGGCTTGCCGTCCACGACCGGCACTGTCAGCGACGGTCCCATCAGCGTCGCCCGCACATGGGCATGCCCGTTATCGTCGTGCCAGGTCTGCTCGTGCTCATAATGTCCCTTGGCCGGGGCGATCTTTTCCAACGCTGCGTTGATATCATGATTCACCAGGCCCGGCTCATATTCGATCGTCGTCAATGCCCCGGTCGAGCCGACATGAAACAGAACAACTGTCGCATCGCCCCCATCGACAACGTCGTCCAGCGTCGCTTGCACTTGCCCCGTGATATCCACTATATGGCAGTCGCCCTTGGTCGAAATCCGGATTGTTTTTGTTGTTACCATGCCTGCTATCATAGACGCCGAAGTTCCGCCGTCAAGCACGCTGTTTTTCAAAGATCGGGAAAAAACATGGAAAATCAGGATCGCTTCTGCCATAATTCTTGTGCTTCGATAAGGACGGGAAAAGTGAATATTCGATGAAGGAGGATTTTCCATGGAATGCAAAAAGGGATTCTGTCTTATTGCTGCTTTGATCGGCCTAGCAGGTTGTTCGGTTCATTGGCGTTCGGCCTCAGATGACTACGATGCCTCAGTGGTTAACGATGATAGAACCGCTTTCGTTCGACTCAATCATCATCAGATGTCTCTCTATTGCTTCGAACAGGTTCCTTACAAACCATACTTCAAAGAATTGCGAACGCCCGATGGAATCAATGTCCTGCTCGATGCGCCCTCCGACCACCTGCACCACCATGGCCTGATGTTTGCCCTCGCCGTCGACGGCGTGGATTTCTGGGGCGAGACCGAAGGTTGCGGCCGTCAACAGCATCGCTCGATCAGTACGATATACTATGAAATAGAGCGAACTCTCAAGGGCACCTTCATTGAATCGCTCGATTGGCAGGGGCCCGACAATAGCACGATGCTCCTTGAGAAGCGCACGATGGAAACTCGCGCCGATTCGGATGTCACACTGCTTACCTGGAAATCCGAGTTGCGGCCCCCCGAAGGCAAAGGCTCGGTCACCATTGACGGCCGGCATTATTTCGGCCTGGGCATGCGCTTTGTCGAGGAGATGAATAATACCGGTCCGTTTCTCAACGCCGACAACGCCCCCGGCACGATCTACCGCGGCCAGGAGCGCCTCGTCCGGTCCCGCTGGTGCGCCTACCAGAGCCATGTCGACGGCCGTCCTGTGACCGTCGTCATATTCGACCATCCCGACAATCCCCGCCCGGCCACGTGGTTCACCATGGCCGAGCCCTTCGCCTACATGTCCGCCACCCTGGCCTACCACGAAAACCCGATCCAACTGCCTAAAGACCAGACCCTCACCCTGCAATACGGTGTCGCCCTCTGGGACGGCCACATTAACCCCGACCAAATTGAAAACAAGTACAAACAATGGCTCCAATGGACGGAGGAAGAGTAAAGAGAAATGAAGGAGTCAGGAATCTTTTCAAGTACAAAAGAGATATTGGGATTTTATGGGGATTCACCAAAAATTATGAAGCTGTATTGATTTCAGGAATCTATTTGGATGAAAGAAATGATAGGATAGATATGAGTATAAAGATTCGGAACAAATTTTTAGTATGGTACCGATGTTACAAACTGGAAAAAAAATTCGAAAATATTACAATTCTCAAAGTGAATCCAACAAAGCATGTCTTATACAGGCAGTAGAAAAATCAATATTATATTTACCCATTCAAAGATTACCACGTATTCCTGTGAATGGAGATAATAGAATTACTCAAGATGTGGATATGAAGTTTCTTGCAACTGAAGGCCCTAGAGGTCGACTCTTATTGGCATTTACTCGCTTCTCTTTTCTGAGAGAACGCAGCCTAAAGGCAGGTGTAATTATACTGGGATTTAAAGATATCTTACGTACTGTGGCGGATGGCTTTTCTGGGGTAGTTATAAATCCGTCTGGAACATGTTTATGTATCTTCTATAATAACGGTGCTTGGACCATAGATGATATATAGTAGTTGATATATAGCCAGTACACGCAGTTCTCTTGTGGTGTGTTTGGTAAAGTCTCTATCGAGTTTGACAAAGGAAGGAATAA
The DNA here is from genome assembly GCA_016926155.1 of Sedimentisphaerales bacterium. Taxonomy (GTDB): domain Bacteria; phylum Planctomycetota; class Phycisphaerae; order Sedimentisphaerales; family Anaerohalosphaeraceae; genus JAFGGE01. The sequence continues at coordinate 649 of JAFGPC010000211.1, read as the reverse complement.
AATGATATGGTCCAGAAAACGTATCCAACTATTGGCTGCTGTGGTCTTGATTGCGGCTTATGTCCAAGGTTCTATACCGTAGGATCCTCAAGATGCCCCGGTTGTGCCGGCCCTGATTTTTTCAACAAGCATCCATCCTGTTCTTTTATAACCTGCTGTGTCAAGAAGAGGAATCTGGAAGTTTGTGGCCAATGTTCTGAATTTCCATGTTCGAAATTCAAGAGCAACGAAGAATATCAGACAGCGAAAGAATCCTCTTCCTTTCCATCGTCGAAAAAGATTCTGCCGAATTTGAATTTTATAAAAAAGAACGGGATTGAGAAATTCATAGAACAGCAGAACAATCGAATTCAATTGCTGGAAACGATGATAAAAAATTTTAACGACGGTAGATCGAGAAGTTTTTTCTGTAAAGCAGCAACTTTGCTGGACGTAACCGACCTGACAAATTCATTGGACCAGGCAAACCAGAAAATAAAAAAGGGAAAAATCAAGCAGACTGACGTTAAAAGAAAGGCGCAAATTCTTAAGCAAATCATGGAAAGAAAATAAGGTGTCAGGAATGCTCTGTAGAAAAGCTTTCATAAATTGCCTATTTTAAACTTGCGCGCTGTTTTCGACTGTTGTATACAATCGAGAATGAGCAAGA
>JAFGPC010000210.1 GCA_016926155.1 Sedimentisphaerales bacterium | reverse complement strand
TTTACCGACGACGGCGAACCAGGGCCAGGCTACCAAGGCCCAGAAGAGCCAGGGTCATCGGCTCGGGAACAGCGCCGATGGTGTAGAAGTTTTTGCCGGAAGGCTGGGCGCCAAAAGTATACTCCCCGGCCGGCAGCATGGCAGCATACACACTCATCTGACGATCGGTGGTGTCGTTCTCGTGGACAAACAAATCCAGACCTGTGTCCTGGAATGTGCCCGCTGCGGCAAAGGCAGCTACAACAGCATCCACGGCATCCTGTGTGCTGGTGAACGCACCGCCATTGTCCCACTCTGCGGGAATACGATCATCGATCGTGATTGCGACCATGGCCGGCATACTGGTGGTAATCGTGTACGTCACGTCCGTTTCACCACCGTCTTTATCGGAGTTGAACATCAGGACGTACTCGGCGCCGACCAGTTCGGCGGGCGTGTTTGCCCAGGGATAGGTCCGGTCCGAGAAGACATACTCGCCGTCGGCCAGAATGCCCACGCCGGGATCGGTTTCGCTATCCCAGGGGCCGATCCAGTCCCGATCGCCGGATGTACCGTTGGCTCGATCTACAGCGGTAATGATCGTTCCCGCCGAGACCATGCCGGCTGCCACTAAGAGAAGGGTTAATACGATAAACTTTTTCATGCTGTACTCCTCCAAAGAGTATCGCCTGCCCGTTCCTGTACATCCGGACAATCGAGGACGGGCTTTCCCGATGGTCCACCAGGCATAAACGCTCTATACGATTTTCCAGGACCCATAGAGGCAAGGCGACATGAGCATAGCACAACATTACTGCGCACAACTTCCTGCTGGAAATGGCAACACTCTGGAAGGATACATCCTCCACCCCACGGCCGCCTCTACGGACGACCAAGATGCTACCTTCATCACGCCTGCCTCCGAAACATGCATGATCGACATTATCCCTGATCCTGCATAATAAACAATATACTACATAATGCAGGTGAAAAGCAAGACCAATCCAGCCGGAATTTTATAAGGATCAGAATTTTTCTGATTTCATTGTCATTATAGATAGAATGCGGATATTGGCTTGAGTTTGGTAACGCAGATGCAGTATAGTATGCGATATGAAAATTCGTGATGCAAAAGTTACTGATATAGAGGCGATACATGGACTCATTACAGAGTATGCTGAAATGGACCGGATGCTGTTTCGATCGATTTCCAATATGTACGAGGATGTGAGAAGTTTTGTGGTGGCTGAAGTTGACACACAAATTGTAGGTTGCTGCGCCTTGAAGGTGATCTGGGAGGATTTGGGCGAAATCCAATCCTTAGCTGTGAAAAAGGACTTTTTTGGCCGGGGACTGGGACGAGCCCTAGTAGATGGATGTGTTGAGAGGGCAAGGAATTTAGGGCTTGAAAAGCTGTTTACGTTGACCTTGGAGCCTGGTTTTTTTGAGAAAAACGGGTTTTTAAGGGTGGACAGAGGTACTCTGCCCATGAAAGTCTGGAGTGATTGTGCCCGTTGTCCCAAGCAGGATCAATGTGACGAGGTCTCAATGATTCGGGTTTTGTAAGGGAGTAATATACCGACCGGTATGTATAATTCGATTTGTCGAATTGAAAAAGGGATTATTTTAACCGATCTGGCGTTTCTGGAATAGAGCAATCGCCAGGCCAAGAATCCCGGATGAGTATAGAAGTGTGTAGATCGCACTCTTAAAGATATATCCCACCGGAATAAATCCTTTAGTGTAGATTGTGTCCGTCGTCCAGAAAACTTGTAGGTTTGGTACAAGAATATAGACAAATCGGGCTAGGATGTTGGTCATCACAAACCGACCAAAAACATAATCGCTGATCAATCCCAGAAGAAAAAGTCCCACAACACAAGAAAGGGTAACAATCACATTGCATCGGGTAGAGAATAAAACCGAAAGGGCCACGAGAATAATAATGGCCAGAAGAAGCAGGATAGAAGCATTGACTTCGAACAGGGTGAATTTATTATCTGTGGGATTGTAAGCCCATTCTCGGTCAATAAAAAAAAGAAATATAAATCCAAATGTTCCGAACAGGGCGGTTGTTATAACAAGAGTAGATGGGAAGTTCCAGTCGTAAGTGTAGTTTAAAAATGCACTTACGGCGAAGCTTCCAAGCAGTGTAAACGCCGCCGCAATGACGACGGTCCAGTCGTGAGTATCCGCCGCCTCGAACAATACACCATGCCGAACTGTCAACATAAGGCCAAGAGTACCGATGTAGTGAGCCAGCAATATCGCGGCGGTAATCCCGAAAAATTTTCCCAGAATGAAAACGGGCCGAGAAACGGGCTTGGATAAAACCGTAGTAATGGTCCCCGTTTCAATCTCCTCAGTAACGGCTCCTGTGGCGGCAAAAATAGAAATGAACAAACCAGCCAGAAACAGCGTAGACAGGGCTATCTCGCGCAACAGGTTCAGATCCTGTTCTTCGTCCAGAGTATACGTTGCCAAAGAAGGGCTGATTAGCATCATGAGCAGCGCAACTTCGATGATAATCAGGTATATAGGCTGCCTGAGCGTTTCCGTGAATGTATTTTTGGCTATAGTTAATAATCTATACAAAGGGAATTCCCAAAATTCCTTCTACACAAATCGGCATTACATTGGTATAGTACGAAATTCTTTATGTTTGTAAAGAGTGAGCTGTGAGATAAACAACATAAGTTGTACTGCGGTTCCGGGGGGAATGTTCATAAAATCGTGAATTGGGAATGACAGATGGAGTTATCGAGCAAACGAGCTAGGCAGATATCGGTAATCGCGCTGATCTTGAGTGTTGTCTGTTTTATCGCTATCTGGGTGATTGGGGCAATGAGTGGGGCATTTGCCGTAACGGCGCTAAGCTGGCAGATCCTGGCCACAGTACTGATCTGGTTTGTGCTGGTAATTCAGTTTCATCAGCGTCATCTGGCAGAACAGGAAAAGCTGGATATGGCGCAGTTGGCCCGTGCCCGGGAATCGGGTACGATTTTCCAGCAGGAGCAGGACCCGACCGCGGTTCTGGCTGTGGCGGCACGTCGGCTGGAGACAATCGAGAAATGGTTTGTGCCTATTAGCGCGATCGTGATTGCCGCTTATCAGGCCGGTATGGGGATATTTTTATTAACACAGACGTCACAAACCCTGGCCGATCAGGAATTGAGTCGGCCGCAACTGGCCGCCGTTTTCGTTGTCATGGTGGCCTTTCTCAGCTTTCTCATCTCACGGTATGCGATCGGGATGAGTCAACAGACGCGATGGAAGCCCCTGAGGGCTGGAGGAAGTTCCCTATTTGGCGTAGCCCTGGTTGCCTTCCTGATGGCGATTGCCCTGGCTTTGGGACATTTTAAGATCTATGTAGGACTGACGATTTTAGGATGGGCCATTCCGATACTCTTGATCGTTCTGGGAGCCGAAACCTTCTTGAATGAAGTCCTGGATTTTTACCGGCCCCGTGTTCCGGGCCAATACAGTCGATCTGCTTTTGACAGTCGGTTACTGGGAATGTTCGGAGAACCGGGCGGCATCCTGCATACCGTCTCCAGTACGATTGATTACCAGTTTGGCTTCAAAGTTTCTCAAACGTGGTTTTATCAATTATTAGAGCGGGCAGTCTTGCCCTTGTTGATTTTTGCCTCCGCTGTGCTTTATCTGCTGAGCTGTTTTGTGATGATCGGTCCCGGAGAAGGGGCTATTGTTGAGTGTTTTGGGAAACCCAAGCAAAAGGCAGACGGTACGTATACTTTGGGTTCGGGACTTTATGTAAAATGGCCCTGGCCGATCGAAAAGGCGTATAAATACCCCACAGATCGCATCCAGCAAGTGAATATTGGATTTGTCGAAAGCGCTGACAAGATTAATACCGAGCCGCTGCTGTGGGGTACTAGTCACTACGAGGAAGAATATGATATTCTTGTGGCTTCTCAGCAGGAGGGCGTCATTCAGGAAGAGGATACGGCCCCGGTAAGCATTCTACGTGCCGCCATTCCAGTACATTATAAGGTCAAAGATTTATATGCCTTTTTGTATAATTTTTCCGACCGCAAAAGCTCCAACCGGGATGATTCCCGCACGGATGCGGAGAAGATGGTAGAGGCGATTTGTTATCGGGAATTCGTCCGCTTTGTCGCCAGCGCCAAAGTAGAAACCGATGAAGATGAGCGGGATCCTTCCCGTCATAAAAGTCTTCTGGGGGCCGGACGGGAACAAGCGGCACAGGAACTGACCAAACGTATTCAGGACGAGGCGGATTTTGTTGGACTTGGCATCGAAGTAGTTCTGGTTAACCTACAGGGTGTGCATCCTCCTCCGGATGTGACCAAGGAGTACCAGGAGGTGATTGGAGCCGTGCAGGAGAAACAGGCGGCGATTCTACAGGCGCAGGCCGATCGTAACAAAGTGCTTACCCAGCTTGCCGGCTCGATTCCGCAAACCGATGAGCTTCTTCGACTGGGGACCGAAGAAGAGAGTTTATCCAGTCCCCTGATCGGGACAGAGATACGCATCAGCGAGGAAGCTTCCAGGCCCTTCCGGACGGCCCTTGATGCCGCCGGCGGGGAAGTCTACAATATCCTCCGCGAAGCGCAGGCATATCAGTTCCGACGGATCAAACTGTCCGAGGCGACAGGGAATCGATTTCTGAACCAGGTCGTTGCATATCGTGCCTCGGAGAGCATTTATAAGCATCTCCAGCGATTGCTGGTCCTGGAAGATGCTCTGGCCGAGACGCGTAAATACATCATTGTGGCAAATCCCCAGGACCAACAGGTATATATTCTCGATCTCGAAGAGAGCATCGGAGGGATGCTGGATATGGACCTGCTGAGGCAGGAAGGTCAATAAATAACCGATTTACGGGAGTAGTGTAAAGATGAGGAATGTATCGATCTTGATTCTGGTAAGCGTTATCGCCATCGTCCTGATCCTGTTTTTGTTTTCATTTCAGGTTCGAGAGACGGAAGTGGCGGTGGTGCTGCGATTTGATGAACCGGTGCGAACAATTCCTGAACCGGGATGGAAGTTCAAGTGGCCCCAACCGATTGAAAGCGTGAGGAAGTATGATTCGCGCGGCCGGCTCTATGAACGTAAGATGGAAGAGACAACCACGCGAGGCGGCGAGCCGATCATTGTGACCAGTTATGTGGTTTGGAGTGTGGAGGATCCGATCAAATTCCTCCGTTCGGTGGGAGATATCAATGCTGCATCGCCGCACCTTTACAGCCTTTTGGGTAATACGCAGAACACGGTTGTGGGCAAGCATTATTTTACGGATTTTGTGAACACCAATCCGGCAAAAGTCCAGTTTCAACAGATCGAAAAGGAGATGCTGGACATGATCCAGCCCGTGGCTCGTAATTCCTATGGAATCGAAATCAAGGCGGTTGGAATCAAGCAACTGGCAATCAGTGAGAGCGTGACGCAGAAGGTTTTCGAGCGGATGAAGGCCGATCGAAAACGCAAGACGGAAACCATTCTGGCCCAGGGACAGGCCGAGGCAACCAAGATCAAGACCAGTGCGGAGGCCAAGCGGACCGAACTGCTGGCGATGGTCGAGGCGCAAGCCCAGGCGATCCGGGGAGAAGGCGACGCGGAAGCGGCCAAATATTACAAGCAACTGGAAAGAGATCCGGAGCTGGCGATGTTTCTGCGGGATCTGGAAGCCCTTAAGAAGATCCTGAAAAAGAAGTCCACCGTGATTCTGGGGACTGATGTCGATCCGATCGGATTGCTCAAGACGATGCCGGACCTGAAGAATCCAGGCAGCGCGAATAAATAACGAGTATTCCAATCCGTGGTAATCAGGAACATTTCTGTTCGATAAGAGATCAAGGATCATGGCAGAAAACGAAAAAAAGAACGCCTCATTGGAACCCACCGAAAACCAGGCGCCGGAATTGGATGCCGCCGGCAAGAGTCTGACCGATGCTCTGCGGGTCAGTTTTGTCATTCTGAAGGTCATTATGATTATTCTGGTGGTGCTGTTCCTGACCTCCGGCATTTTTACCGTCAATCCGGATGAAAACGCCATGGTCTTGCTATTTGGAAGGATCGGCGGCGAAGGAGAACAACGAATATTGCAGCCGGGTTTGAAATGGAATCTTCCAGCGCCGATTACAGAGATTATTCGAATTCCGGTCGAGCGCAAGCAAACCCTCCAGATCGATTCCTTCTGGTACTTTATGACAGCCGAGGAAAAAGTGTCCGGTGCCCGGGGGATGGGAGGGCCAACACTTGCACCCGGTAAGGATGGCTATTGTCTGACGCGAAATGAAACAATGATTGGAGCAGAGGGAACTGACTATAACATTGTGCACAGTCGATGGCAGCTTGTCTACCAGATTGACAATATTGAGCGATTCTTCCGTAATGTCTATTACGGCGATCTCGAACCGGGCCAGGATTTTCTGGATGTTGCAGGCCAGACAGTAGATCCGCTCCTTCGTTCTCTGGCCGAAGATGCAATTGTGAGCACCCTGGTTAAATTCACGATCGACGAAGCCATTGTTACCGCCGGTGGGATTGCTGAAAATGTACAGCGGGAACTGCAAAAGAGACTCGATGCAATCGATAGCGGGATTCGGGTGGATTCCATGCGGGCGTTGGAAATTATCTGGCCGCGCCGCCTGAACGAGGCTTTTCGTGAGTCCATTGCCGCCGGTCAGGGACGCCAGCAGCAGATTACCCAGGCCAAGACGGAAGCGCAGCAAATTCTCAACGAGGCAGGTGGACCTCGAGCGGAAGAAGTGTTACGGCAGCTTAAAGAGACTGAGCCTGAGAGACAAAAACTTGTCTCTCAGATCGAGAGCGGGACGGCTGGGGCGCAAAGCCTCCAGCGACTTGGTGAGATCGAAAGCCGACGTGAGGCGCTGCTGGCTACCCTGTCCGGCGCCAGCGGCCAAACCATCGCCGAGGCACAGGCGTATCGGACCACTGTCATCAAGGATGCACAAGCCCAATACGAATACCTGCACCGTCTTTTACCGGAATATCAAAAGCGGCCGCAGATTGTGCTGCAACGGATTTATCAGGATGCGATGGAAGAAATTCTGGATCAGGTCGATGAAAAGATGATTGTACAATCGACCGGAGACAATCCCAGTACACTTTGGATTCGCATCAATCGTAATCCGGAGATTATCAAAGAAAAGGAAAGCATGAAGCCCGGCGAAGCGGGCACGCAAAGATAAACGAACCTTTGCAACAGGATTCGTTGCATAAGTGACAAAGACATTGTTCAAATGAGAGAACCGATGGCTCATCAACTGATTGGCATAAAAGAACAGGAGTTAACAGGAGAAAAGACAAAAGGGCGGCAGATTCGTGTAAGCCTGGCTATGCTGGGCACACTGGCCGGAGGAGTACTTCTGCTGGACAGCAAGATCGCCCCATGGTTTTATGGCGACAATTTTGCCCCCGCCAATCTTTGTGCCATGTTCGGTGCGATTCTTTTAGGGGCGCCGGTGGTGTGGCATGCCTTGCGGTGTGTCCTGCATGGTCATATGCACATGGACGAGTTGGTAGCGTTGGCTATTGTGGCGGCATTTGCCAACGGTCAGTATATCGAAGCCGGCGTAGTCGGCTTTATCATGTTGCTCAGTGAGCTGATGGAAACGCGAACCGCACTCGGGGCACGCGCCTCAATTGAGTCGCTGATCAAGTTGACTCCAACCACGGCCCATCGGATTCGGAAAGACGGCGTGGAGGAAGAGGTGCAGGTCAGCACCCTGGTGCCGGGTAACGTGGTGCGCGTACGTCCTGGCGACAATATCCCCGCCGACGGCGAAGTAGCCGGTGGTGTAAGTTCCGTGAACGAGGCGACCATTACCGGTGAATCGCTTCCTGTGGATAAGGTTCCGGGGATGCAGGTCTTTGCCGGGACAACCAATCTGACCGGGGCCCTGGATGTGGTGGTAACCAAAGCGGGCGAAGATACGACGCTGGGCAAGGTGCAGCATTTGATTATGGAGGCCGAAAAGACTCAGCTTCCGGTGATGCGGATTATCGACAAACATATCAAATGGTATGTGCCGACGATGCTGATGATTGCCGCTATTATCTGGTTCTTTACGGGCAAAGTGGAGTATGCCATTTCGGCGCTGATTGTGTCCTGTCCGTGTGCCCTGATCCTGGCGACGCCTACAGCGATGGTAGCCGCCTTATCAGCGGCGGCTCGGGTAGGTGTTCTGATTAAGAATGTCAGTCTGCTGGAAATTGCGGGTAAGGTGACGGCAATCGTCTTTGACAAGACCGGCACCCTGACGACAGGGCAGTTGTATGTGACTAAAATAGAGCCGGCCGAGGGTGTGGAACCGGCCCAGATGTTGCGACTGGCCGCTTCGGCGGAAAAACTGAGCAAGCACCCCGCCGCCAGAGCCCTGGTTGGTCTGGCACGGGAAGCGAATGTTACCCTGGCCGAAACGGCCGATTTTACAGAGGTGCCGGGCAAGGGCGTTACAGCGAAGGTCGACGACATCAATGTGATGATCGGCCGAGACAGTTTTCTGCAGGAAAACCAGATTGATGTTCATGTGGTGTCCAATCCTTCGTTGCACGAGGAGCAGGGATTCAGTACGCTGTACGTGGCGTTTGACGGACAATGTGTCGGTTGGATCGGATTACAGGACAAGGCCCGTCCCGAAGCCCAGGCCGCCGTCCGGCAATTGACAGAAACCGGGATTAAGCGGATTACCATGCTGACCGGAGACCGCAAAGAGGTGGCCAACCGCGTATCGCTGGAACTGGGATGTACGGATTACAAGGCGCACTGTCTGCCGCAGGACAAGTTGGCGGTTGTTGAACGGGTGCGTAAGGATGGCCATACGGTGGCCGTGGTCGGGGATGGGATCAATGATGCTCCGGCACTGGCGGCAGGAGACCTGGGTATTGCGATGGGAGCAGCCGGCAGCGACGTGGCCATCAATTCTGCGTCGATCGCATTAATGAGCGATGATCTACGCCGGTTGCCGTTCTTGGTACGTTTATCCCGACGGACACGTTCGGTAATCAATCAGAACCTTTTGTTCGGGATTCTGTATATAGTGGTAGGAGTGTTTGCGGCGGCCGGTGGATTGTTGAATCCGATCCTGGCGGCAGTGGTTCACCTGAGTGGATCGGTGGTAGTCATCTTCAACAGCGCCCGATTAGTTCGGTTTGGCGAGGATCTGGCACCGCATCATGCGACAGTCGAAGGATAAAGAGTAAGGGGTTGTCGTGGTAGCCGAAGCGCAATATGCGATTGAGACATTTTCGTTGACAAAGGTTTTTCGCGATCTGTGGGGACGGGCCAAAGTCGTCGCTGTCGATGGGCTGAACCTGAAGGTGCGGCACAACGAGATTTACGGTTTTTTGGGCCCCAATGGATCGGGCAAGACAACCACTTTGAAGATGCTTTTAAATCTGCTGCATCCGAGCAAGGGAAGAGCACTGGTGCTGGGAGGAACGACAGGCGATCCCTTGATCAGCCGTCGGATTGGATATCTTCCGGAAGAATCCTATCTATATCCCTACCTGAGCGCACGGGAAACACTGGATTTTTTCGGTAAATTATTCGGATTGCCGAACCATGTGCGAAACAATCGGATAGAAGCACTGCTGGAGATGGTCGGCTTGATGGGGATGGCCAATCGTCCTGTAGGTACGTTTTCCAAGGGAATGGCACGTCGAATCGGTCTGGCGCAAGCGTTGATCAATGATCCGGAGCTACTGATCCTCGATGAACCGACTTCGGGAATGGATCCGATCGGAACGCGCCAGATCAAGGACTTGATTTTAAATCTGGCCAGACGAGGAAAAACAATTCTGCTGTGTAGTCATTTGCTGGCGGATGTAGAAGATGTGTGTGATCGGATCGGAATCCTGTATGGCGGGCGGATGCAGGTGGAAGGTTCCGTTCGATCTCTCCTGCAGCAGAGCAACCGCAATCAGATTGTGACCGGACCGTTGAGCGATCAGGCATTGGGTCGGATTCGTCAGATCATCACGGAAGAAAAAACCGACGTGGAAATGAGTTCGCCGATGGACAAGCTGGAAGAGTTTTTTATCCGGATTGTTACCAAAGCACAGCAGGAAAAACTTCCGACCAGCGGTGCTGTTAGCACGACCAAGATCGGCGATTTTCTGGCCCGGGAGCAACAGGAAAAAACCACAGCTTTACTGGACCAGCTAGTCAGCGCCTCGATGGAATTGGTGCCTCAGGGAGACGCGATGCTTGAGAAGGTTCATACCGAAGAGAAGTCACAGGCTCCAAGGGAAGACAGGGAGTTGCTGAGCCGTTTGGCGAAACAGAAGATGGAACCGGTCGTTCGCTTGGAAGAAACACAAGCCACAGAGCTAACCTCCGTTCCCACAGACAAATCGATGGAACAGGTGGGGGATGAAACGGTTCGTAAAAGTGTACTTGAGTCGTTGATCGGCCCCGATAAGGGCCAATCCGGGGACGCTGGTACGGAAATCACCCGTCCGGACTCCTCCGAGGAGGATGAGGATGTTTCGTAGGATCTGGGCGATTGCCCAAAATACCCTCTCCCAGGCGATTCGTATGCGAGTAGCGGTGGTGGTCATCGTGCTTCTGCTGATTCTGCTTCCCCTGATGAGCATGACGGCAACCGGCGACCAGACGGCTTTGGGTAAGGTGCAGACCTTCGTCAGTTATTCCATGTCTTTGACGAGTCTTTTGTTATGTGTTCTGACGATAATCGTATCGGTGTATACAGTAACCAACGACCTGCGACGAAAACACATCTTTCTGGTCGTCAGCAAACCCATCCGGCGATTCGAAATTGTGACCGGAAAATTGCTGGGGGTGGTCATGCTGGATGTTATGCTGCTTACCGTGTTCGGCGTGATTATTTATGGTCTCGCTCTGTTCATGCCTCGCATGAGCCGAGCCGAAGGAGCGGAGCTTGAAAAAGTAAATCGCGAATTTTTCACCTCGCGCACCCGACTCGAGACCAGTTTGGACCCGGATGAGATTGAACAGCAGTCACGTCGCCGCTACGAACAGCTTAAGGAAGACAATCGCTTGCCCGAGGATATGACGCGGGAGCAGGTGATGGAGGTCCTGCGCAATGAGGCTCTCAGTGCGGCCAAGTCAATCCCGCTTGGGTATGTTCGAAAATGGGAGTTCGAGAATGTGCGGGTAAGCGATCCGAACGAAATGATTTTTATTCGATATAAACTTCGCGGGCTTCCTTCTCCTTCGGATGATCAGGTGTACGGCAACTGGCGAATCGGGGATTTTCGATCTGTTGATGCATCAGGGCGGCTTCAAGCCAAAACGCGCCCTTATTATGTCTCTCGGCCGGATCCGGTGCGAACCTTTGTGGAGTTTTCCATCCCGGCCGATGTCGTGGCCGAAGATGGCTATGTATCGGTTGAACTTCAGAACAATCCGGCGATTAGCCTGGTTACCATTGTAGCCGAAGACGTGCAGTTGCTGTATCGGTCGGGCACATTCACGGGGAACTTTATCCGAGCTGAATTGTTGATTCTCAGCCGTCTGGTTTTTCTGGCGGTGATAGGCGTGTCGGCTTCGACATGGCTTTCTTTTCCGGTTGCGGTTTTGGTCTGTATGGCGGTGTTTCTGACCGGCACAGTCAATGGCTTCATTATAGAATCAATCGACTTTGTAAGCGCCGCCTTTGCCATACTGTATCAGTTTACCATTCGTCCGGTGTTATGGTTTCTTCCCAAATTTGACGAGGCGTATAATCCGACCCGCTTCATTCTCGAAGGCCGCACCCTTGGGTGGTTATTCCTGGGAAAGGTCTATTTGCTGACGGTCTTTATCAAGGGGGGATTGCTTTTATTGTTGGGAGTTTTCATCTTCCAACATCGGGAGTTGGCGAAGACCTCCGTGTAGAAGAAGGAATGACTGTGAAGGACAACATCATCATCGTGTTGTGTGTGGTTGTCGGGCTGGGATTGCTCCTGGGCGGTTCCCTGATGCTTCCCGGCATCCATCAGGCGCGTGAAGACATGGGTTTGGTGGTCAACGCCTCTTTGGAGAATGCCCCGCCTTCTCTGGCGTTTGCCACAGTGGCGATGGGCGCCTTTCGCGGGTTGGTGGTCGATGTGTTGTGGATCCGGGCCGATCGACTCAAGGAAGAAGGCTTGTTTTTCGATGCCAAACAACTGGCCGAATGGATCACGGTTTTACAACCCCGCTTTTCGACAGTATGGGTGTTTCATGCCTGGAACATGGCGTATAACATCTCTGTGGCGGTCCCCGCCGAGCAATGGGAAGAGAGATGGCGATGGGTCCGCAATGGTCTGGAATTACTGCGGGACCGCGGTATTCCCATGAATCCCCAAAGCATCATCCTTTACCGTGAGCTGGCCTGGATATTCCAGCACAAGATGGGGGCGTTGAGTGATGACTGTCACCGATACTATAAACGGGAGTTGGCCCTGGAAATGCGTCGGTTGCTTGGACAGCCGGAAACGAATGAATATTTTGAACAATTGAGTAACGCGCCGCAGGAATGGGATCGTCTGCTTACCAATGAGACAGTCGCTGCATTTGTGGAAGAGTTAAAGAATGCCGATTCGGTTTTTACAGGCGTCGAGCCAATGGAGTTCGCCAAGAAGTATCTTGGATTGAGGGAACAACCCAAAAAATACAAACCGGCGGCATTTTCCGTGATTGACAAATATCGGGATACCCCCACCCTGGAACAGTTCGACCTGTTCGCCAAATCCTATGTGCTTCGCAGGGAGTGGAAATACGATATCTCTTTTATGCAGGAAATGAATCATACGTATGGTCGGGTGAATATCGAGGATCCGAATGATCGGATGCCGCTGAACTGGGAACATCCGGATACTCACGCGATTTACTGGGCATCGCTGGGATTGAAGGTGGCCGGCAAGCCGGAGACCTATTCAATTGACGAAAAGAACACGGATCGGATTGTCTTCCACTCGCTGCAATCTCTGTATCGTACCGGGGATATGGTGATCTATCCGACAGGACAAGGACAGGAAACGGTCTTGACATTGCCCGATCTGGCAATGTTTGACAGTTGCAACCAGGCCTGGGAAAGGAGCATTGACAAGTACGTCAATCTGGAAAAAGGCAATCCCAAGGCAGTACGGGGTGGACATCGCAATTTTTTGGAAAATGCAGTCCATTCCTTCTATCGGGCCGGCTATCGCCGTAAGGCGGCCCGAATCTATACTCAGCTTCGTCGCGAATATGGAGCCGACACCGAAGATATCCGGTTTAAAGCGGACTATCAGAAACCACTGATTGAGTGGGTCCGGGATCGCATCCTCCATGAACAGGAAAGTTCGATCGGACCAAAGGATGCAACCGAGCAGATTATCTTTTCGCTTCGGTTAGGATATTATTACTATTCCCTTCGCAAAGACAGTCAGGCCCAGGGATACGAGCAATGGGCCGAGGAGATCTATAAGGCGTATCAGGCCAGATCCGGCGAAGTGGAACAGGGGCGAATGGGCCTGCCCAGCTTCGGATTTCTCAAGTATCAATCATTTCGACAGTTCATGGAAGATCCGTTCTATCCCGTGGCCTTAAAACAGAGTTTAATAGGACGCATTCAGGTGGAACGACCGGAATTATTCAAGCAGCTTCAGGAACAGGAAGCCGAATGGCTCAAGCAGGTTGAGGAAAGTGCGCAGACCGGCGCCTTTGCTCCAAATCCCTGATCTGTTTTTTTTATTGTACGAGTTTATTTTATTTGGGAGGGTGTTATGTATCGCAGTGGGTGGATCATATCGGTATTCTTTTTGATTCTTCCGGTTTGTACCCGGGCAGATACAGTGCTTCGCGAGGCGGTCGAGTGCCGTCCTAGGGAGGGCTTGCCAAATGTCCTGGATAAATTGAAGGAAGGCGGTTCGGTGAGGATTGCCTATCTGGGTGGCAGCATTACCGCCCAGCCCGGCTGGCGGGTCAAGACCTTGGAATGGTTTCGGCAAACGTATCCTCATGCACAGGTCAGTGAAATCAATGCGGCCATAGGTGGTACCGGATCGGATCTGGGTGTATATCGTCTGGAGAACGATGTTCTGCGGCACAAACCGGACTTGCTGTTTGTCGAGTTTGCGGTTAATGATGGCGGGACAGCTCCCGAGCAGATCTTTCGATCCATGGAAGGAATCGTTCGCAAGACCTGGCAGGCCGACCCAAAAACGGATATCTGTTTTGTGTATACACTGGTGGAGGGGATGTGCAGCGACCTGCAGCAAGGCCGATATCCGCGGGCCGCCGGTGCGATGGAGCGAATTGCCGATCATTATAGGATTCCAACGATTCATATGGGCTTTGAAGTGGCCCGGCTGACCGCCCAGAACAAGGTGATCTTTACGGGCAAACAGCCCAGTACCGATGCCGAACGTGAGAAACTCGGGAATCGGATCGTTTTCTCACCCGATGGAGTTCATCCCTATGTGGAAACAGGTCACGAGCTGTATCTTCAGGCCGTGGTCCGCTCGATGAAGCGGATTACCGGTAAAGGCAGCAAAGGGCCACACACGTTGAAGGAGCCATTTGTCCCCGACAACTGGGAAAACGCGACAATGGTTCCCTTACAGTCGGAGATGCTGTCCGAAGGATGGGAAAAGCTAAATCCCGAAACACATGGTTTGGCCAGAAGATTTTCCAATCGGATGCCCGTGTTGTACAAGGCCGATCAGCCGGGACAGACGATCCGATTTCGATTCCGGGGTACAGCGGCGGAAATGTACGATCTGCTGGGACCCGATTGCGGGCAGGTGATTGTACGGGTAGACGATCAGGATCCGATTGTCAGACCGCGGTTTGATGCCTATTGCACCTATCATCGACTGGCCACGCTGACCATAGCGAGGGGCTTGAAAGAGGGGATTCATACGGTCGAATTGGAGATCCATCCGGATCAGCCGGATAAGGCGGCCATTCTGGCCAGACGCAATGAGAAGATAGACGATCCGAAACGCTTTGACGATAGGGCCTGGTATGCCGGCGCGATTCTGGTATTGGGCGAAGTTGTGGACTGACTAGCGTTACTCCGGGATCCAGATTTTTCGGGCGCAGATGATTTCAGCGCTGGCAGGGATCGTTAACTGGGTCTTGCTTTTGGCGAAAAAGTACAGGCCTTTATAACAGGTGATGTATTTATAAGGCGTCAAAAAGCCCGGCGGTGACCAGACAACAATGGGATCGTTGATCCGACAGACCAGATCGACGAACTCATGCGGCTCAATTCGGACAATCGCCCCGCTGGCCTTGATGGCGCTGGAAATCGAAGCGGCCGCTGCGGCCGCCGCCCCTCCCGCCATGGCTCCATTCGTCATCGCTGCCTCCCGTTCTATCTGTCAAGCCCATTGCTTGATTCTGATCATATCGCAACGATCTAACATGATACGATTGTTCAATATGACCGTCCTTAATTGCCGTTTCTATAAAGAAGATTTTCTTACCACTGCACGGTCAGCTTGTCCTTGGCCGGCAGGGCCGGGAACGGCGCATGCGGCTCGGTCTGGTACCAGAAAGCTACTGACGATAAATCATCTTTCAAAGGCAGGTATCGTCCTCCCGACTGCCAGCCGAGAGCCTGGATCGTGACGCGCAGGTCCGAGTCGAATCGGATCGGGTCGTTAATATGCCATCGGTACAGACCGAAACGAGGCTGCTTGAGGATGTTGTCGTCCGGCTTAACAGCCTGGGGCATACCCGCATAGGCCGTGCTGAATTCCATGTAGTCATTGGTCCCTGGCCGGACGAAGCCATAGCTACCACAGAAATAGTCCTCCGTTCCCGTCCCACAGATTGTCGGCCATTTTTTATCACCGTCCATGAAGAACTTGATCTCGCCTTCACCCCACCAGCCGGGTGAATTTGATCCCCAGCACATATACGTTCCGACATAGTGTCCCTTGCCCTTGACGCCCTCGAGAATGGTAAAGTCCTGCTTATCCGGCAGTGGATTGCTGCGTCGGAACTGGGCGTGCAGATATCCCATGTCTTGGGGGATATTTGTGAGTGTGTAGTCAATCTGGTAATAGAGAGTCATATCCTCCCCGATGTTTTCAAAGGTCAAACGGGCACTTTTGCGGAAGGGCATCGTCCAGTAACAATTAAAGCCGCTGCCCGGATTGACGCAGACGGCCAGGGAATTGACATGAGCAAACCGGCACCAGCCGTTGGCAAAGAAATCGCCTACGGGCACTTCCACGCTGGGTGTTTCCTCCCCATCCCAGTACATGCGGAGAATACAGTGTCGCCAGTTGCCCGTGGGCGTCATCCAGATGTGTTGGATCGCGCCGGATCCTTCGATCTCGGCTAGTGTAAAGACTTCGCCGCTCTTGATGCGGACCGAGGGTGACACTTTCCAACCCTGCCCCAGTTCACGGGCGGCGTTGGCTCCGGTGCCCTCGGTGGCCATGCCGCCGGCTCCTTTTTCGCCGGTAAAGTTTTCCGGGCTGATCGAGCGGGTCTGGGCGTCCGACAACTGCGGCAGGCCGCTCAGGCTCATCCCGACTCCGTTAAAGCTGGAACCGCACCCGGTCAGAAACATGGCACAAGCGACGACAAGACATGTGGCGATTAAAATAATCTTTTTCATGACGGCCTCCCTTTCATTTGTTTTTTTTCTCTTTGACCAACCGGAGATAGTATAATGACATTCCGGACAGAATCAAGGATCCTTCATGGCTTGTAATCAGTAATAAACGAGACTATTATGCCGGCAGTGAGTCACTTTGTTTGAGGATAAAAGAGTGCGGACAACGCGATGTTTTTGTGAGAAGATTGAGACGAGTGAGGTTATAATCAGGGATGCCGAGGCGCATCATTTGATTCATGTACTCCGGGTGGAAACAGGTACCCAGGTGGAACTGTTCGACGGAAAGGGCACGGTAGCGCAGGCCATCGTGGAAAAAGCGGAACGCAAAGAAGTACTTCTCTCCGTCACTGAGATTGTTAACCATGAACCTCGAATGGGAGCAAGAGTGGTCCTGGCGGTCAGTGTGGCCAAAGGAAACCGCTTCGATCAGATCGTCACGCAATGCACGGAACTGGGAGTAGACCATATAGCGGCGGTCCTTTTCGAGCGGACGGTCAAGCAGGCCGCCGGAAGTGCGACGGATCGATGGAAAAAGCTGGCTGTCTCGGCCGCTAAACAGAGTGGACGGATCTTTCTTCCTCAAATCACCGGACCGGCCGATCTACCGCAGACTCTGGAACAATTGAAGGCCGAATATCCCGAGGGAAAGATCATCTATGGTGGTTTTTCAAGGGAGACGATACCCATTGGGGATGTGATAGGCCGATTTGCGGATACCATTGCCTTTGTAGGGCCGGAAGGGGGACTGACAGAATCCGAACAAAAGCTCCTCCAAGATGCCGGGGCCATGGAAGTTAAGCTTACGCAAACAATATTACGCATCGAAACGGCAGCCCTCGCTTTCGGATTGTTTCTCTGTCTCCACCGCGATAGCATGAAGGACTAACTGGCTTTGGTTCGTGAATGTTCTTCCTCAAATAAAGAACCGAAGGAACTATCCTGCCCGATTGTTGTCTGAATCAGCCGAAATGACGTTTCCGCGTTCTCTTCTCGAACCAGAAGCTCGACATCAAAGTCAAATGTATGGGCATTTTTCATGTGTCGAACAACAGAGGGAATGCCGTATTTCTTGAGCAGGTCATGATACTGCCGGGCCACCTGACAGTCCGGCGCGACGGCGATTCGAACCAGTTTCATTCGACGGTGTCGTTTTTCTTTCTTTTCATTTTTGTTACGCATAATTTACCTCCTTGTTTCCGGTGGCCCTCAAATATGGCTACGCCGGAAAGCAAAGACGGTTCTGGGGAAAATACAGATTTGGAAATTGAAGATTCTCTGGTAGAGTTTATGTGAACTTTAGAGTTGACGGATGGGTATAACAAGATAGAGGTGCGATAGGACGTATGTTTTAGAGATAACAATGGAAAGACAGTTTTATTACATACGACTATGTGCTCTTTTTTGACAGGGAGGTCGGTTCTTGAGAATCGAGCGAGATGAACAACACAAACGAACCAACAGAGGGAACGGATAGGAACATGAAAAAAACGCCGGAAGAAAAACGAATGAAGGTCCTGACCCGCTTTTTACGGCGAATTGACAGGGCCGATGACCTGCAGATATTACGCGGCCAGGCACATCGATTATTGTCGCAAATTACGCCTCATGACCTGGCTGTGGCGGAACGGGAGTTGGTGGAAAAGGGCTATTCGGCCCAGTTGGCAAGTCAGCTTTCCGTGGCGTTTCTTCTGATGGGTACTCTGGAAGCACAGGGCACAGGCCTCAAAGATCGCCTGCCGGCAGGGCATATACTCCGCCTGGTTCTGGCCGAACACGAGTTGCTTCTATGCTTTCTTTACGATCTGGAAGAAGTGGTTGAACAGATTGACTGCAAGGAATTTCTGTCCGACAACAGCACCGAGTTTATGCGACTGTCCCATATCGTGGAACATTTATACGCGATGGCCGAGCATATTGAGCGGGAGGAAGACGTTATCTTTCCATGTTTGAAGCAATATGGCTGGACAAGCCTGTGTCTGGCCGCACAGAGAGACCATGAAAAGCTGCAGGACGATGTCGACAGTCTGCTTCGGTTAATCGGTGCTTTTCGGTCCAATAAGCAGGGAGAATTCAAGCTGCGACTGGTGACCCTGACCGAATCCTTTTGCACCAGGGCTCGCGAACACGTCCAGCAGGAAGACAGGATCTTATATCCCGTTGCTTTAGAAGTGATCAAAGACCCCCAGGTATGGAAAAAGATCAAGGCCGTATGCGATGAAATCGGGTATTGCGGCGTACATCTCTAAATATTTTTTATTTTAGAACAGAGCGACTTGGTGCTTTCTTTTCAAGGATTCATGCATCGTCTCCGGCGCGTCCTATAAATCTTTCCTTTCCGATTGATATGTGTAGCATATTCCTTTCTGTTTCCGATTATTATTCCTTTATCTGTGCCGCGAATGGATAACATGTGTTGTCGTTGCCGCACGGAACAAAAGAAATAATGCTTGACTTGCGATGACTAAAATCATACAATACGATTTCTGGGGATGGTCGTATTTTCCTACGGATTGGGGGTAATTCACCCGTACGTTTGCGGGAGAAATCTATTCACATTGTTTTGGAGGGTTGAGAATGAAAAGAGTAACTGTATTGGCAAGCCTTGCCGCGTTGCTGTTGGTGACGGTTGGCGTACAGGCCGGACCGAATTACGGCACGTGGAGCACATTTACCGATGACTTCAGCGAGGGATGCTGGACGGAAATGTTCCTCGGTGGCGGAGAAGGGCAAGCCGGAAACGTACTCAGTGCCGGAGCGGCCGGCGAGTGGTATCTGGACGGCGCTGCGCTCAGTTCGCATACGTACTTGGGAACGGATGTGTTCCCGACGTATGAAGTGCATCGTCACTTTACCATTTACAGCGGCGGCACAATGACGCTGAATGCCGGTCCTTGGAATTCCGGCGATGGGCCCTATGAGGTGATCCTTTCGCAATTGGAAGTGACAACCTCCAAAAAGTATGCCGACGGACAACTGATCAACATCGGCTGGACCATGACCGGCGAAGGTGAGATCCCGGGTCAGGCCGGCGTCTTTATCACGGCTGCCTATGACAGCACCAGTGCAAGCCCGCTTACCCATCTGCCGGACTGGATCCTGGACGACCAGCAGATCGTCGGTATGACCGATGATGTGGTCTCCGCTTCAATCAGTATCGTCCCGGCCCCGGGCGCCCTGCTGCTGGGCGGTATCGGAACCACTCTTGTGGGTTGGCTGCGTCGACGCAAGAGCCTGTAAAAAAAACATCAAATATCTTTAAAAGGCCATGGATTGTATGACCATGGCCTTTTTCCTGCGCTCCTGGATTTCTGCAAGGTGATAAAAAAACATTCCGTTGCTCAGGCACTGAGAATACAGACTGGTGGGGTGTTTGGCAGTGGGGGATTGTGTGTTCGGGTTACAGCAGGATTGCCGTGGAGACCCAACCAGTCTTAGAGTGCCTCAAAGATATTCTGATATTCGGTGAATTGTTGGAGTAAATTAAGGTAATAATTCTAATATAGATATATTTTTTTGGTATTTAAGAGGGCTCTATCCGTTTCATCCGAGATCCAGAGATAAAATATGAGATGGATTATCCCCCTGGAATCCCCCTCACCGATTGTGGGTAAATCAGGTGGGATACAAACAACAATGCAAATAGTTGTTTACACCAGAATGGCCTCGTTCTTACGCCGCGATTTGAGCATATACAGGATCAAATCACGTCGGCTGACAATCCCGACCACCTTCCCGTCTTCGGTCACAGGAACCCGGCGAAATGTGTTTTCCTGCAGACAGCGGCAGACTTTCTCCAGATCGTCCTCCACATCACATGAAACCACTTCATGAGACATGGAGCTGTTAACCGTCCTGTTTTCCACATATTGCATCACTTCGAACAACTCCAGTACATCTTTTTCCGAAATGATTCCTTCCAGATACATTTGGTCATCTACCACGGGAATTCCCGTGATATCGTTCAAGGATAAAAGCTGGGCTGCCTCCACCATTGGTGTATCTTTTTGTACGCAAACTACCATGTCTGTCATGATGTCTCTGGCCTTGGCCATGCAGTGCACCTTTGTCTTAACCTTACCTTCCAATAGCCGCGGATATGCCTTTCCGATTACACAAAGAAGATCAGTAAAGCATATACCGGAACACATTCTAACATCGGCAAACCGGCAAGTTGTCTTTGTCAGGCTTTTATAAAACAGGAAAAAGAGTTCCGTCCGATAAAAGAGTTAGATAGGGCATGCAAATCGGAATATAAGGTGATATACGTAGGCTTTTGGACTTGCTTTTTTTGTCATTTTATAGTATAATACGGCCATCAGAGTTGGGGGAGTTTTAGACTAGGGTTGAACACGACAATCATTGTGGCGGGAAATCCGTCTCAAGGCCGGATAGGGATGTTCGTAGATTCATGCAGGAAGCGGTTAATGTGGTTCTTCGGAGAGGGTGTCTATGATGTCTGGCAGGGTAATGTGGATACCGGTGTTGCTGGTGCTTGGAATGTTTCTAACTGCAGGATCAGCCGAGGCAGGTCTGATCGCGGATACAACAGACCAGGCAGAATCGTTCCCGAAAATACAAGCTTGTGAATTATTTGAGATTGATCCGCTTTGTGAATATGAGTCCCTGATGAACCGATCCTCCCAGATGATTTTTGATCTTTCTTCTGAATGGATCAGGACACAGACAGCTACGAGAGTGGATTGTGCTTACCCGGCACCTGAATGGATAAAAGGGGTCATTACCGAACAGAAAGGGGCTTTACCGCTGATTGGCTTGACGTTGTTTCGCTCCCGAAACAGTAAAAAACAATTCCGACCGATCTCGGACAGCGACGAATGGCAAATCATCTATAAATTGTCTTCAATGGTTTGCTGATTCGTTGCGATGAATAGAGTTTTCTCTTCCCTTGTGTGCGGAGTAGGGCGGGCGGCCCACTCCGCTTTTTTTATGCCTGTGGTTTCCAAACAGTAAAGTTTCCGCACCTAACGTGTGGGAAGAAATCCCATACCCCTCATTCTGCTGATAATCGAAATTGTGAAAAAGAATGGGATTAATCAAACTTCATTCTATGCCAAAAAGATGAAAACAAAAAAATGAATTAAGGTAAAATTTCATGCTCGACTCTATATATAGATTTTTATGTGAAAAAATGGCATATATAGTATTTTGCGGGGATTTGAATTCTACTGTTTTACTTCTTTTCTTAAGTCCAAAAGTTTTTTTTCGAAAAAAGTGGAAGGAGGAAGTTGACTTGGTGGAAAGGAGTGGTATGATTTCCCACAAACAGGTAGGCCTGTGGGGCAAATGTCATGTTGATGTTAACAGGTGAGTTTGAGCATTCTTTGGATGACAAGAATCGTATTTTTGTCTCCAATAAGCTCAGGAGTCAGATCGATACCGAAGAATACGGCAGTGATTTCTACCTGGTTCTCGGTGCCAGCGGCATTCTATGCCTCTATCCGGCCAAATACTTCCAGCGAATCGCCCTTGCCGGTGCGCCAGGGACGGCTGCCCCGGATGAAGCCGTTTCCTTTGAACGACTGAGTTTCGCCCTGGCCAGCAGGGTTGAGCTGGACCGGCAGGGACGCTTGCTATTAAGTGAGAAATTACGAAAACGGGCGAATCTGGGGGACAACCTGACCCTCGTTGGCGTTCGTGACCATATTGAGTTGTGGAATTCGGATGATTGGGAACAATACTTGCAAAACAATTTGGTTCAATACCAGCAACAGATGATGAACGCACGCCAGATCGTTTTGCAGGAACAAAGCCGTGAACTGGAGTAATTGAGAGAGGAACAAGACATGTTTGCAATGGAATGCAATGACTTGAGAATCGTCAGCGAAAGTATTAACGGGCAGCGTAGCATCGACCAACATACGACCGAAGCAGTTGTCTCGCTTGCTGAAAAACTCGATCAGCTCAAGGCCTCCAGCCGGCTGTTTTCTAATGTTGGTTTCTCTCCCAATGTAGAGTCTCTTCTACCCAATTCAGTGGCGTTTGCTTAATAGAACGGGATTCATCCACCAGAAATACGACCTGAAATCGTAACACAGTAATCCAGTGGATAAACATATATCACCCGCTACTCCGAAACATATATCGGTTCTGTCCGATAACCTGAGCGAACAGATCCGTATCCCCCCGGATGCGATCATGGTTGATGCAACTGTAGGATATGGAGGCCATAGTCTGCGGTTGGGCAGTCGTTTAGGCCCTGAGGGAACGATTGTTGGTCTGGATGTGGATCCTCAGTGTATTGAAACGGCTCGTTCACGACTCGAAGGACTGAATTGTCGGGTCATTTTGGTACGGGAGAACTTTGACCATATCCAAAAAGTCCTTGGTCAATTGGCGATTGAAAAGGTGGATATTATTTTGGCTGATCTGGGATTCTGTTCCGGCCAGATCGAAGATCCGAATCGAGGTCTTAGTTTCCAGCAACCGATGCCTTTGGACATGCGGTTGGATGACCGGTTGGAAAAAACGGCTGCCGACTTGATTAATAAAACCGATGAAAAAACGCTGGCGGACATTCTTTACCAATATGGAGAAGAAAGAGCTTCTCGAAGGATCGCTCGTTTCATTGCAGAACAAAGACGCCAAAGGCCGATACAGACTACAACAGAACTTGCATTGCTGGTTTGTCGTGCGTTGCGTCAGCCGGACCGAAGGCCGGGCAGGAAGATTCATCCGGCCACGCGGACGTTCCAGGCGCTTCGTATTGCAGTGAATGATGAGTTGGGTTGTCTTGAGAGATTGTTAAAGGCTGCGCCGGACCTGCTTCGGTTGGGCGGCCGGATCGCGGTGATCAGTTTTCACAGTCTCGAGGACAGGATTGTGAAACATGATTTCAAGCGGAACCAGGCAGCGGGAATCTACGAAATCGTCACGCCTAAGCCGATTACGGCCGCCGCGGACGAGAATAAAGCCAATCCACGTTCCCGCAGCGCCAGGCTCCGGATCGCACAACGCAAAACGGATTGAACCAGTACAAGGAGTTTCAGGGATGACGGCGGATGCAAAGGTTGGACTGCTGTTGGGGCTTGTGTTTATTGTTATTATTGCTTTTCTGGTCAACGGCCTGCCGCAGGTTCTGGAAGAAAGCGATGTCGACCAGCTTAACAGTCCGATCATTCCTCCTCAGCAGCAGGGGGAATTTCTGCACCAGGTCGCTCAGCAGGAGGTACAGGATATCCTACAAGACCGAGGTATCGATCTTCGGAAGGTTCCTCCTCCGGACAAACATGAGATCATCATCGAAAATAAGAATCATCAGGTAAACAAAAGTACTGGTGATTCTCTTACGCAGGAGCAGGAAACGCTGGAGGAACGAGGTCTTGAAGTAAAAGGAAAAACCAGAACCTATGTTGTTCAACCGGGAGACAGCCTCGGCAAAATCGCCAAATCCATTTTCGGCGACATCCTCGGAAACAAGATCGAGGTCGTGGATAAGATCTACCAGGCCAATCCCCAGTTGCCGAATAAGCATGATATCAAAGTGGGGCAGGAACTGACAATTCCCGATTTATTTACCGAACAAAAAGTCGAAAAGACGCAATCGTTGCCCAATCCCGAACCGGGTTTTTTTGCCAGAGTGGAGAGAGTTTTCAGCTTGGGAGCGGACAAGCCGGCCGAAAAAGAATCATCGCCGCCCCCCCAGACGATATACGCCACGTACAACGTTCGACCGGATGATACACTATGGGATATTGCCCAGGAAAAGCTTGGCAATGGCAATCGATACAAGGAAATCCTTGATCTGAATAAAAATAAGATCAAAGACCCACATACGATCCCTACCGGGCTGATCTTAAAATTACCGAAATCCTGAAATCCGGATAACCACCGATGTCGCGCGCCAGACTTCTGTTCATGGTGTTTTATCTTACGGCCATTTTGATCGGGACTGTATATTTACGGACTGCGCCGCGCCGTCTTTTCAACCGATATCGAGAAGCCAAGGTACAGCAAAAACGTTTGGTGGAACACTTGCGAAAAAGACAATTGGAACTGGAATATCAAGTCAGTCCGACCTCGGTGGCCGAACATCTTCCCGAGAAAAAGCCGAACCAAACGGTCCATTGAAATGAAAAAAACACAGCCCTCCATCATTTTGATCCTGCTCTTTCTGGTGCTGCTGTTTGGATTATTGGGTTGGAGGCTGTTTCACCTGCAATATTGTCAGGCCCAAAATGCTCGCCTCCATTCTCACGATCAACTCCATGCCGTTGTCCCCGTTTCTCCCCAGAGAGGGGCCATTATGGATTGTCGTGGCCGTATCCTCGCCGATGTCCAGGAAAAATATATCCTTTTTGCCGACCGCAACAGTTTTCCCGGTCCCGACATGCTCAAAGAAGCGGCCTGGCAGCTTCAGCCGATTCTGGATATCCCCAGCCATGAGATTTGTGCTGCAATCTATGGTGGGCTGACACCCGGTTATATCAAGCTCAAAGAGGGAATTACAACCGACCAGAGGGACGAAATCCAGGCGTGCAATCTCCATGGCATTGGAATTCAGACTGACTGGGAGCGAATCTATCCTTGCGGGGCATTGACCTCCCACGTAGTTGGATATGTGGGATACCTCGAAGACAAGAGAGAAGGCGTGGCCGGACTTGAATTAAAATACAATTCCCTGCTGGAGGGACGGGAAGGAAAAGAAGTTTATGTTGTTGATTCCCGACGCCGGCCGATCGGTATGGCCCTGGATGACAGCCGGGATGTTCATAATGGAGCGGGACTGGTCCTTACGATTGATGCGACAATTCAACAGTTTGTCCGGCAGGCCCTACTTAAACAGATGCAAAAATATCAGGCTGAGTCGGCCGTAGGTATCGTGATGGATCCTCGGTCCGGGGAGATCCTTGCCTTGGTTTCCCTGCCCGACTTTGCTCCCTCCGAGTATTCCAGCTATGTGGAGGATAAAAAACTGCCCCTGAAGAACCGTGCCTTGTGTGATCCATATGAGCCAGGCAGTATTTTCAAGCCCATCGCCGTTGCCATTGCCCTGGACGCCGGTTCTATTCGTTCTAACGATGTCTTCTACTGTGAAAATGGGTATTTCACACAATACAAGATCGGTGAATTCCTTAATCATCCCTACGGAAATCTCAGCGTCAAACAGATCCTTGCCAAATCCAGCAATGTCGGTATGGCCAAAATCGGCCTGAAAATAGGGCAAAAACGGCTTTATGACGGTGTTCGATTATTCGGTTTTGGAGAAAAGACAGGCATCGACCTGCCCGGTGAGGATGCCGGTGTGGTCTGGCCGACCAATGTCTGGGATAAATACACTGTCACTCGCATCCCCTTCGGACATGCCTTAACAGTCACCACCATCCAGATCATTCGGGCCTACTGTATTATCGCCAATGACGGCCATCCGGTCATTCCCCATCTGGTCAAGGCCATGATTGACGAAAAAGGCCAGGTCTTTCCCGTGCCTCCCGATCCCGGTTTTGTCGCTCAGGTGATCAAGCAGGAAACCGCGAAATGGCTTCGAGAAACGGCGCTGGTTGAGGTGATAAAAAACGGAACGGGGGACCAGGCCAAAATAGCCGGTATCCAGACTTGGGGAAAAACCGGAACCGCCAATATCGCACGACCCAGAGAGCAGGGGGGCGGATATGATGAGAAGAACTATATCGCATCTTTTGTCGGGGGCGCTCCCGCCGAGAAACCCGAACTGGTTGTCCTGGTTTCCATTCGTAAACCCAATCGTTCACTGGGCATCGGGTACTCCGGAGGACGTGTCGCGGCCCCGGTCTTTCGTGAAATCATGGAAAACACCCTCAAATATATGCATGGCGGACAACTGCCGGAAAAAGCTGTCGCTTCCAAGGCAGCCGATATGCCCGACAGCTAATCGGTGGTTCGGCGACCGACGTACCCCATTTCATTGCAGATACGAAGTACTTCAAATCCAAGAGGTGCGGCATCCCTGGCACCACTTTGACCCCCTTCCACTATAATAGTTATCGCAATAGCCCTCCCTGTATTGTCCTCCGCCCAACCGGCGAACCATGCATGTTCTGGTTTCTCAGTCGATCCGGTCTTGCCGAATAGATTCAACCCGCGGTTACCCTCCTTGAGTTTGCTGTTTTTATACGTCTCATTAGCGGTGCCGCCGGCCTTGTAAACGACGGCATTCATCCCATCCCGGATGGTTGTGAGAGTATATTTAAATAAACCAAGGTCCACTTGATCTGTTTCGTTGTGCGGATCGTTTTCTTCCAGGAACAATCTTGGATTTTTATAAATCCCGCCCCGTGCTATCGCTGCGATTCCATTGGCTCCTTGCAGTACCGTCGCACGGAATATACCCTGTCCGATTCCCATATACCGGTTTTCGCTGTTGTGTCCGATTGTCGGGATATCCTCGATCGTATGGACCGGACCTTTGGGACGAATCCGACTGATTAAACCGGTGGACTGAGGCAGATTTCGCTCAATTCCCTTTTCGCGATCCAGTTCAGCGGCGTATTCATCCAGATTCGGCCCCGGTAGAATTGCCCGCCCAAAACCGAAACGAAACAGCCATTCCTGTAATGGCCGCTCGTCCAAACGGTCTGCCAAATGGGAAAAATACACATTGCAACTGCCTCGAATGGCGTTTCGGGCGATATTGCCTCCTTCATTCTGCCAGCGCCAGTCATGGCAACTACCCTTGCGAAAGAGAAGACAATTTGGAAATCGATACTGCTTCTGGTTTTCCATGGGACAACTGATAATCGTATCGGGTCCCGCCTTTTTTTCCTGAAATCCCGCAATCAAAATAAACGGCTTCGCGGTAGAACCGGGTGGATAGTCCCGAAAGAGTGCCCGATTGACCAACGGATCAGCTGGATCAGCTTCGAGATCCCCATAATCCTTACGTACGGTGGACAGATCAAAAGTCGGTGTCGAAACCATTGCCAGTATATCCCCGCTTGCCACTTCCATCACGACCGCACCGATTCCGGTATCCTGTTCTGACCGGGCGTTCGGATCACTTAGGAGATCTTCCAACTGTTTTTGCAACTCGATATCCAATGTCAGATGGACATCCTTGCCGAAAAGGGTCTTCTTAAAATCCACCAGTTCATCGTCCAGGTTGAATTGGATTTCCCCTCGTCTGCCTCGTAGAATAACCTCACAGGCTCGCTCGACCCCCCATTTTCCGGATACCTCCCCGCCAAGATAGCGAGAATACCGGTCCTCATCGAAATCCATCGTCTGATTCTCATTCGGCTCTGCCGGTCCCACCCAGCCAAGAATGTGACAGGCGGCTGAACCGTATGGATAAGTCCGTTTGGCCAGAGGTTCGATACTGACACCTTTAATTTCGCCGAAAGCGACCTGAGCCTTGAGTTGTTTTGCATCTGTCTCCAGTTCTATCAAAGGATAATAGTCGTACATTTCCCCGATATCGGCCTTGAGCACGGCAAGAGGCGTAATTTGCCTGCCTTTATCCTCGTTGCTTACATTCGGGGAATCCGGATTTTTTCGTCGCCATGCGATATGCAAAGCCAGTCGCCATACGTCATCGTTAATCTTGTGGACCTTGTTATATATCTCGTCTGGTTCAATCCCGGCCATTTCGGCGCACGTATCGAGTACGATAAACAGATTACGTAAGTCAGCGCTCAATTCTTCCTGTAATAACACCTCCGCCTCTTCCCGATTCAGGTCTTCTTCTTCTTTGTTCATCAACTGAGTCAGGCGAGCTTCCTTGAAACGAGGATCCAGCAGTCGTGTGAGCTGATAGCTGATTTGCACATAGAAGGTCGGTCGATCAATGGCCAACGCTCGACCCTGACGATCCCAGATCGTGCCCCGCACTGTCGGTAGTTGTCTTGGAGGCAGCACACGTGCCTCTTCGATTTCCTTCAGGCTGTGTGAATACCCCGTCGTCTGCAGGTGCACCAGACGCCCAATACAGGAGATCAGAAGTACCCCGCAGAAAAACACAAATGCATGCAGTCGTTGTCGATACATACTCAATGCCGAATTCGTATCGGCCCATAGCGTGGCCGTTCCCGAAGGCCCAGCCAGTCCGTCAATCCCGAAAGAATCATCCATGCAAACGGCCCGAACACCGCCGAATAGGCCGCCGTACCCCAGAGAACGATATATACATTAGCGCCGACGTGTTGTGTTTTAAGCATCAGCAGCAATTGAGCCAGACCGCGGATCAGAAGGACCATAACAAATATTGTCAGGGCCTGGTACAGCATTCGTCGGACCAGGACTACCTTGCGCAACTGGCATAACAAAGATCCGAAAATCCCAAAGCTGATTGTGTACGGCCCCATAATCGAAAGTTCTCCCGACAGATCTGCCACAAAGCCCAGCAAAAACGAGACTGTCATCGCATTGGTCGTTTCCAGATGACTGGCAAAAAATACCATGGCAATCAGCAACAGATCCGGCCGAATATGCAAACCTGGCGTGGCAATGATGTTTAGCAGGTTGCCTGCGTCCAGCACTGTAATAATAAGCAGTATAAAGAGAAAGCGAATCCAGCGCATTGAATTGCTCAATTGGACTTTATTTCACTTTTTGGATGCATCACAACAATTCCTATTTCAGATAACTTTTCCGCCTGACAAACAGGAACGACACGAATATCCCATAGCAGCGGATTATCCAGGTCATGCCGCACCTCGCGCACTTCACCGATAATCACTTCCGTACCCAGACGATCCCCGTCCGCCGCTGCATAAACGGCATCGCCTTCTCGCACATCATATTCCTTTTGGGACAACCCAACGATCCGGGTGGTCCCGTCTCCTTGGCCATGCATATAGGCCTGAATATATCCGGATCGTCCGGTACGCCCGATTGCCACCAGCATCCGATGTTTAGCGTCGGTTACCAGCCGCACACGGGCGCTGGTTTTGTATACGGCGCTGATCGTTCCGATCACGCTGTCGTCCCCGATCACGTATTGTCCCTGCTCCAGTTCCTCCGTACCGGATACGGGAATCACCAGCAAAGCGCATTCTTCAGCGGTTAGAATGGCGTTGCTTACCCGTGCCAGAATCAACGGCGGACCCGGTGTCGGCAGTCCCGCGCGAATCCGTTGCAATGTGCTAAGCTGCTGTTGGATTTCCAGAAGCTGGGCGTACGTATTACGATATATCGTATATAATTTGTTGTAAGTATCCTGTGAAACAGCGTCTTGGCCGGGTTGGACCATATGGATTTTCGAAATTTCGGTCGGACGTCCTACACTCAATACCGGTCCAAGTATCCGGTGAAAGCCCTCAGTCAAGAAAAGCGTATATCGCTGGGGCAGCATCAGGAGGAAAAACCCGCCCAGGAGCAGAACCACGAATAAGGTTCCCCTTGAGATGTTTCGTTGATTGGTAGCCATATTTGTTCTATCGTCATCAAAGGATGGGTTCCGGTAGAGAAATCCGCCCGGCTCTAATTAAAAATCGAGGTCTGTATCATGTTGCGGCCGATCTTGTGACAGGCCGGTTTATTCCCATGAATATCCGGTCTGATCCAGCGTGTCCTTCCATATTTCCAGGTTTTCCAAATACACGCTGGTCCCTCTTGCCACGCACGACAGTGGATCATCGACGTGAACGACTTTCAAACCCGTGGCATTGGACAGAACCGTATCCATCCCCCGCAACAGTGACCCACCGCCGCATAAGTGCATTCCGTTGTCGATCAAATCGGCTGCCAGTTCCGGTTCCGCCCGCTCCAGAGTGCGCATCACCGTCTCGATAATTGCCGAAATCGGCTCACGCAGTGCTTCTCGAATCTCTTCACTGGTGATTACGATTTTCCGTGGCAGACCGGAGATCGTATCCCGCCCGGCTATTTCCATCGTTAATTCTTCTTCCATTGGTGCTGCCGATCCGATCTGGATTTTGACCTGTTCGGAACGAGGTTCACCGATGAGAAGATTATAGGTCCGCTTCAGATGATTGATCAGGGCTTCGTCAAAGTTGTCCCCGCCTACCCGGATCGACTCGCATGTGCTGATATCGGCCAGACTCATGATCGCCACCTCGGTCGTCCCACCGCCGATATCCACAATCATCGATGCCGTCGGCTCGGTGATCGGCAAACCCGCTCCGATCCCCGCCGCCATCGGCTCGTCGACAAGGTACACTTTCCTTGCTCCGGCCCGTTCCGCACTATCGATCACGGCACGACGCTCCACCGCCGTAATCCCGCTGGGAACCGCAATCACAACACGTGGACGCACTAAACCACCCCGACCGTGCACCTTGCGGATGAAATAGCCCAACATGGCTTCAGTAATCTCAAAATCGCTGATAACACCATCTTTGAGAGGACGGATGGCGGTAATGGAGCCGGGGGTTTTACCGAGCATCTCGCGAGCGACCAGGCCTACGGCCTCACCGTTGTTTAAAACGATGTTAGTCCCTTTACGGACGGCAACGACGGAGGGCTCATTAAGTACTATCCCTTCATTTCGAACGCAGACGAGAGTGTTACAGGTGCCCAGGTCGATACCCATATCGACACTGAACCAGCCCAAGATCGTGTCCAGTATCACTCTGACTCCCTTCAATTCGGATAGTGGCCCGTCGGACCATTGGCCTCCTGGCCGGGTCCTTTCACTCGATTATTTGCAAAATAACGCTGTCGTCAAGGTCGCTATTTCGTGGCGATCGTAAACATCGTTTTATAGTCAGTCTGGCATTTGTATACGACAAATCCCGCCGTAAATACAATTGCCAATAATGTCAGGGCCAGAATCGCCGTATACAAACCACTTGTTCCACTTGCTTTTGCTGAAGCCATCAATTGTCCCGTTTCGTCACATCAGTTTCGTACTGGCGTTATCCCCGACGCGAACCTGTTTCTGCTGCAATTCTACTACGCCGGCGGCCTTGTCTGCATCCACATGCGTGATGACCACATCGCAAACAAACTCGTCCCCCCGGGTCACATGAAAACGCATGTCTTTCTGCACTCCGTCTGAAGCGCCGATCGATATCGTCGCCAGGTTTTCATACACTTCACTGATCAGGGCATTGAGATCGACATCGGATGGGGATTCCGCCGCTGCTGTAACCTGCGTTTTTTCCGGCGTAACAATACCTTGGCTCACCTTGACGGGCTCTGCCCCTGCGGCGGCGGCGATCTTGTTAAGCTTATCCTCCAGGACCTTTTTCTCCTCAACCGCTCGGCGTCGAGCCGCTTCCAGCGCATCCATCTGAACTGTCAACTCGTATACCCTGGCGGTTTGCTGGTTGAGCTGCTTTTCATCTTCGATCAGTTGGCTCCGGGCCGCATCCAGTTTTTCCTGAATCGACTTAATCGTCAGTTCCTGGTTGGCCATTGTCTGCCCGTAACTTTCCAGCAAACCCTGCCACTTGTCGGCCCGATTCTGGTGTCCCATGCTCTCTCGAAGAGCGTTGTTTAAGTCCACACTGAGTTGGGTGTTATCCGCGGTCAAAACCTGGATCCGCTTTTCATATTCCTGGATTTTCTGCTCGGTCATCATCCGCTGTTCCTGTGCCGCCGCCGTCAATGTGGCGACTTTGTCGTTCAGAGTTTGATTTTGCGAAAGTTGACCACTATACAAGTCTTTGTAGTTATTTGCAGAGCCTACGTATGTCACGATGGCCCCGCATAAGAACAGGGACGAAAAAGAAAGAAGAATAATCAGGACTTTCGTAAGAGCGCTCAAAACCTACTCCTTTCATCGCCTTTCGTTCGGTTTTATACACAACATCTACGCCGATATCAGCACAGATACCAACGTTTTACTCCTCCCCCTGGATTATTTTATACATTTCTTCTTTGAATTTTACGTCATAACCTCGATAAGGTCAAGTCAAATTTATTGTTACCGTGAAGATGATACGGGAAAATAACCAATTTTTCGAGCGCAGACCTGTTTTTTTCTATTTTAACACCCTTTTTCTCACCTTGGGCGCCATCTCAATAGGTTAAGAGTAGCTCATAAAATGACTTTTAAGCAGCAGGCGAAAGATTTTTCTCATCCGGCAAGGAAGGCAAATCACCCCTTTTTGAGAAAAAGACGACCTTTACCTTTCACAGTCCAGAAATTAGAAGATCGCCTGGCCGCTGAAATGAATCGTTAACGATTCCTTTGAGGATGTGGAGATAAAAAAAGTGCCGATTGTGCCGCTGCGAGCTGAATCGTCGGGGATGAGTCGTTCAACAATCTGGGAAGATAAGGCTTCAGTCGGTCCGTCCCAATCGAT
The DNA here is from genome assembly GCA_016926155.1 of Sedimentisphaerales bacterium. GTDB lineage: Bacteria > Planctomycetota > Phycisphaerae > Sedimentisphaerales > Anaerohalosphaeraceae > JAFGGE01. Next base: position 15,561 of record JAFGPC010000210.1, on the reverse strand, counting down.
CCAATCGCATGGGTCGCAAGACTGTTGGCGACCAGCGTCTGTTCTGTGGTTGTTGGCATCTGAGCCAGATAATCCAGAACTTCCTGCTCGCCACTGCGGTCCCCCAGCCGACCAAGTTGTTCAGCCGCTGCCAGTCGCACTTCCTGTACATCATCCTGCAACATCGTTAACAGCGCATTCCGGGCCAGTTCCGTTCCGAGAGCGCCCATACCCCGAATACCCATCACACGATCATCCGGATAGATGCTGATCAGAAGCGGCCAGAGCTTGTCACGATACACCCGGTCATCTCCCAGCCGGGCGATCGATTCCACTGCCTGAATCCGGACCTGGCTGTTGGCCTGTGTGCTGTTTAAAACATCATAAAGAAGGACAATGTCTTTGCGATGCCCCAACTTGCCAAGGAGCATCGCCGCATTGGCTTGGGCGGTATGATCCCGGTTGCGTAGTGCGGTGCGGATACGGTCTTCATACGATGTCTTTCCCAGTTTGACCAGGGCGTATGCTGCTCCGAGTCGTACGCGTTCATCCACATCGTTTAAAAGTTCCTGCGCAGCAAACTGGCCTGCTTCATATGTAGTGTCGCCCACCGCCAGCGCTGCGGCAAATCGTACCGGGGCGATTTCATCTCGCAGCAGATTGGTGACTATCGGCATCAACTCATGACGATCCGTCGCGGCGACCACTTCGATGGCATTGGTCCGAATATAGCTGTTCTCATTCGTCAAGGCATTCCGTAAGAGAGAAAGAGCATCATCCCGCAATGCATTGGCCTGGGAAGAAAACGGTTCAGGGCTCGTTCCTGACGGTATGACTTGCTCGTCCATCAGATTGCAGCCGACGGTAACGGCCAACAGAATAAGGATAAAAGTCGCCCAGAGAATCTTGCTCTTCATACGTCGTTTCCTTTCCATGAACACCGCCGGCAGCGCAACCAGTGCAAACAGGACTGCGGCGATGTGTTTCAGTATCGGACCAGTCCGGCTAAACGCCGTGATTCTGTGATCCACTGGAATCGTATCGACAAACCACCCCCCAATACCTTGACGTTTCATCGCTTCTTTGGGTAGATCACCCGCCGCAAAATCATCATGAATCCGACCCACCGAGTCGATCAGGCAACTGATCCCCGTATTGACGCTGCGTAAAATACTCACGCGGTTCTCTACTGCTCGAAACACTGTGATCACCGTCCGCTGGGCCAGTTCCTGACTGGGCACAATGGTTCCTTCGTTGAGTCGATACCCATCCGGCAGTGTGATTGCATTCGGATCGATACTGGGCCCGGCAGGGGGTCTGTAGCGCACGTACCAGCCGTCATTGCTGACATTGACCAGAAAATCCACCCGCTTGCGGCCGGAGCGGCCCAACACCGTCCGGCGGGTGATCTGCTCATCGGTATCCTCATAACAGATCAATACTCCGAAACGATACGTCTGTCCGGACTGGTCGATCTCAAAAACAGTATGCTCCGTTCCCGCCGTCAGATGATAATCATATTCGTAAGGGCTGAGGCTCATGACCAGGTTATATAAAGGTGGAACAGTGTCTTTGAAGGGAATATATTCCCCGAACGGGACCAGGTGGATCTTGTCATATCTCTGGGGATCCTGTGTTCCGTCGGGTCGATAGAGAAATGCCGTATTGTAACGATCTGTAATGACCGGCTCGTCATCCTCAAAAACCAGGTCGGCCCCATGGGCTCCGGTCAGAACATACCCATGATTCTCCTCCGTATGCCTTCCCAGCATCGCATTGAAAAGCCTCGGTTGCGTATCCGGTCGGCAGTATTGCACATACCCGGGATTCAGCGATGCCAGTACAATCGTCTCCGGCCAGGCGACCAGCAAAGCCCCCGCCTCAAAGCATTGATTGCTGCGCTGAATCAGGTCCTGCAGGATCGGCTCGGCAGCCTCATCCAATTCCTTGATCTGGGATGGAATATTGGATTGCACCGATCCGACTTTTGGCCCATCTGTAACAAATTGATCCGTCTGTTTAATCCGCCGGTTTCCGTAAAGAATTGATGCGGCAATCAGGCTCCCCACGAAAAGCACCTTGACACCGTTGCCTGGTCGAAGCATCTTACTCCATCCAATGCGCCGGCCTTTCACAATCAACTCGGCCACAAGACCATTGACCAATGCAATGAGAAAGGAAATCCCCAACTGCCCCGTAAGATCGGCAATCTGAATCAGGGCCAGATGCTTATACTGGCTGTGTGCCAGAAACCGCCAGTTAAAGCCGGTCAGCAGAATGCCCTGCCAGGCCTCAGCGCCCACCAGCAGAACCGCCATTGCCAGAAACAGGGGAACCGGCCATCGGCGTTGAAGAAAAACTCCCTTTTGTTCTCGCCACGGGCACGGCATATTCATTCGTTCGACACAAAAACGAATCGTTATAATCAGTAGCGGCCAGTATAGGGCCAGATAAAAACAAAACAGGATATAGGCCGGCATCGTTACATATCCTACCCAGTACACATTGCTTAGCCAGTGCGTCAATGCGATCGGATACGATGCCCACAGAAGCCATCGCGTCCGTGACGAAGAAAAACACGCCACGAGAAACGGCACCCACGCAACCCAGGCCAGAAAACTGATCCCATACGGCACCTGAATTACCGTCAGCGCTAAGGCTGAGCAGACAAAGAGGATTGTAGATGTGAGGAGACCTTTTGCTTTCGAGGTATCCAAGTGGTTAACTCCTTCAAACAGGCGACCAGATCGCCCGGCGGATACTCTTTTCCATTATTCATACGGATACTGAACTGTTTGGCATACAAGCTCAGCAGTTTGGGTTGATTCAATACTTCTGCGGCGTTGATCCCAATTTCCACATATAACCGTTGCAGTTCAAGAATTTCCCGGCAGTTCAGTTCGCTGTCAAACAAGTTCTCAGAGGGTTTTGGTTTCGATCCAATGTCCAGGTCGGAAAGCCGTTTGTGTATGTTTTGCACATAGTTTTCGGAGATATCCAATCCGACAAAACGTCGTCCCAGTTTCTTGGCTGCCATGGCCGTCGTTCCGGATCCGATGAACGGGTCCAGCACAATATCCCCCGGATTTGAACTGACTGAGATAATCCGGGCTAGCAGTATTTCCGGCATCTGACAGGGATGCCAGCCGCAGCGCTCCTTGAAGGTGCCGCATACACGCGAGTATTGACTCCACACGTCATCCGGCATCTTGCCCCGAGCATCGGCCCGCCTGTCATTGTAGATCAACTGTCGGTCGGAAGGTATGCGGACAGCGAAATCGTTGAATGTAAAATGCTTCGCATCGTAGACAAAATAGAAAATGTGTGTGTGGGCCCGTGCAAACTTGGCCTTGGTCTGTTGGCCGAAGGTATAATGCCAGATGATCCAGTTACGCAGCGACAGCCCCAGTTCCTCGCCGATCAGCCGGATATGGGCGGCATATTCATCCCCGATGGCGATATATAACGATCCGTGTGGTTTCAATACCCGAACACACTGTGCCATCCAGTCTTGTGTCCAGGCCACGTATTGCTCGCTCCTAACCCGATCCCGATACTTGTCGTATTGATAGCCGATATTGAAAGGGGGATCGGCAAACACCAGATCGGCAAACGGCTTATCGATTCGTCCAAGCCATTCGATGCAGTCAACGCAATGAAGTTGATCTATCCATTCATTCATGCGGACATCATAGCAGGGGAGTGTTCTCTTGCAAGCACAATCCGGTAAGGGCGGATGGCGGGTAGATTGGTCCGGGGAAAACGAAGGAATCAGTAAATAATCGCCGTTACCTGCTCGATAGCGGCGATTGCATGGTTAACGTCTTCGGCATCGGTAATCACCTCGTCAAAACCTTTTTGTTGCAGAGCCTGGGCTTCGGAAGCCTTGAGGTTATGTGCGACGGCGACAACCTTGGTCCCGCTCAGATCGCTGTTGGACCGCACATATCGACAGACCTGGGAAGCATCGATCTCACGGGCCATCAGGTTGATCAGAATGACATGAGGCAGCATCTTCTGAGCAAACAGACCGGCATCGAAACTGTTGAATGCAGTATGGACCTCGTAGTCCCGTTTGTCTCGAAGTGACTGGGCCTGGCTCTCAGCCCGGGAGGTATTGGAATCCAGAATCAGGATGCGAAGAGTCCCGATATCAAGTCCGTCGGTTGGGATGTCGTGGGCTTTCATAAAGCGAACTAACTCGTTGGTCGGGATGCGACGATCCCGCGAGCCGGGGATACGATACCCTTTCAACTGGCCCGAATCAAACCATTTGGTCACAGTTCGCGGAGCCACATTACAAATCTGGGCAACTTGTCCGGTTGTCAGCACATCTTTTTTCTTATGCATATCGTTTACCCATGTCCGGCCGAGCCGTGACGACAAATGAGTAATAGTGTTGATTCCATACTGCCTCGTAACCCGGATCCTCCGGCAGAAATTACTTCGGCGCGATTCGGATGCGATTTAAGCGGGATTTTGTAAAAAAATTGAGCTTTTATAAAGGGTGGATGTGAAAAAAGAAGTTTCTTACGTCAGAACAAAGACTGTTTTCAAGGCTTAATAAAGGCCAAAATCAAACTCTAATAAGATTATAGAAGACAGGGTTTAGGGTGAATAGGGTCGTAAAAAAACAGTTTTCGGACCCAACTTTTATCGTGGATTTGGTTTTGTCTTGACGATTTATGAGAAAAATAATAATATGAAAACATGAAGCAATGTATTCGGACCACAGCGCAGCATTCCCGTGGCCTGAAACAGGCTTAGTATAAGAACTGAAGATTCGCATTTGGGATGGCAGGAGTAAATGCCCGCTGAGACGGGCAAAGAGGTAGTTGAAGCTACGAGGACACCGACAACCCTGGAACAGGGCGAAAGGCGTATAAGAGTGCGTCAAGTCCAGACGTTTTCGGGTGCCGGTGAATATGGTACAATTAAGATTCGATCGGGCATGGACTTCCATGTCAACGGAAGGTGTTTCGGGCGTGAGTAGAGGAGTTGTAAAAGAAGAAGGAATAAGGCAAAGGGGCCGAAAGCCGTTACATATGGGCCTGTCGCTTTGCCAAGGCGTACCGACCCCGTTCTGATCGAGATCGACCCTTTCGTACTCATTCCGTAAGAGCTTGCAAACTGCCATGCTCCTGAGCTTGCTGCGCAGGGAACGAACACCTAATGATACGCTCATAAAGAAAGGAATGAGATATGGAAATATTGGCAGTTGGGGGGGTAACCACCGCGATCATTGCTGGAGTTTGTCTTGTCCTAGGAGCCGGCGCCTGTTGGTTCATTCAGTACGTCCTGGCTTCCACTAAGCAAAAAACAGCCGAACTGGAACTCCAGAATCGCATCGAGATGGCCAAAAAGGAAGCGGATAATATCATTAAAACCGCCGAGCTGGATGCTACCAGAGAGGCGATGGAAAAACGAGAAAAATTCAATGAGGAGGTAGAAAAGGCGCAGGAACAGATACGCGATCAGGAACGGAGGATTTTGAAACGCGAAGATACCCTGGATCGGCAATCCGAACAACTCCTGCAGAAGGAAAAACAGCTAAAACAAAACGAAAAAGAACTTGAACAGAAAAAACAAAGCTGCGATGCCCGGGCCAAGCACCTGTCCAATCTGATCGCGCAGCAGAAAAACACGCTGCTGAAAATCACCTCGATGGACCCGGAATCAGCCAAGGAATTGCTTCTCCAGCGGCTTGAAGATGAGTGTGAACATGAAATGAACACCATTATTGAGCGTCGACTGGAGGAAACCAAGGAAAGCGTAGAGGAAAAAAGCCGCGAAATCATCAGTTCGGCCATCCAGCGGTATGCCGCCGAACAGACCTGCGAATTAAGCGTCTCGATGGTGGATATTCCGAATGATGACATGAAAGGTCGTATAATCGGCCGGGAAGGACGCAATATCCGGGCCTTCGAGAAAGCCACTGGGGTGGACGTGATCGTCGATGATACCCCCGGTGTCATTGTGGTCAGCGGTTTTAATCCGATCCGACGCGAGGTGGCCCGCCTGAGTATGGAACGACTGATCCAGGATGGGCGAATCCATCCGACCCGGATTGAGGAACTGGTTGCACAGACGCGCAAGGACGTACAGCAAAAAGCCATGCAGATGGGTAAGGCGGCCGCGCAGGAAGTTGACGTTCGAGGCTTGAACAATAAGATGCTGACCATGCTAGGCGCCCTGCATTTCCGCACCAGCTACGGTCAGAACGTCCTGCGCCACAGTGTGGAAGTTGCTTTCCTGGCGCAGGTGATGGCCGATGAACTGGGGCTGGATGGCAGCATCGCCAAACGAGCCGGACTCCTGCACGATATTGGCAAGGCCATGGATCGTGAAACCGAAGGAAGCCACCCTGTCATCGGGGCAAACTACCTTAAGCGATTCAAGGAATCTCCGGTTATTCTCAATGCCGTCGAAGGCCACCATGGCGACATTCCCGCCGACAATCCTTATACACCACTGATCGCCTCGGCAGATGCCATCAGCGCTTCCCGACCGGGCGCGCGAAGGGAAACGCTCGAACGTTATATCAAGCGGCTCGAAAAGCTCGAAGAGATCGCCGGCGGTTTCGATGGCGTAGATACCGTCTATGCCATCCAGGCTGGAAGGGAAATCCGGGTCATTGTCGATGCCGAGAAAGTGGACGACAAAGTGGCCACAAAAATCGCCCGAGACATCGCCAAGGAAATCGAAGAGCAGATGACGTATCCCGGAGAGATTAAGGTTACCCTCTTGCGGGAGGTACGCTGCATCGAGTATGCTCGGTAGAAAACAAGGGCCAACTGAAACCTGTGACTCGATAGCCAAATGAAAGTGAATATTCTTTGTATCGGAGATATCGTAGGGAGACCCGGACGCCATGTCCTCTCTCAGCGACTGGCGCAACTGGTCAAAGAGCGATCCGTGGATTGTGTGATTGCTAATGCTGAAAACGCCGCCGGGGGCAGCGGGTTGACGCCGCAGATCTATGATAAGCTGCTTAAGTATGGGGTAAATCTGATCACGCTTGGTGATCATACCTATCGCAAGCGGGAGATCATTCCGATCCTCGAATCGTCGGACAATATCGTTCGCCCTGCCAACCTGTCACCCGGCGCTGCGGGGAAAGACTATGCCCTGTTTCAGACTTCCAAGAGCGTAACGATCGCCGTCGTTGCTCTAATCGGGCGGATCTTTATGAAACCCACCGATTGTCCCTACAGCAAAATCGATTCGCTGCTTCCTCGAATCAAACAGCAGGCCGACATCGTCTTTATCGATATGCATGCCGAGGCCAGCAGCGAGAAGGTCGCCATGGGCTATTACCTTGACGGGAAAGTCAGTTGTGTCTTTGGCACGCACACTCACATTGTGACCGCCGATGAACGGATCCTGCCCAATGGGACCGCTTATATCACCGATATCGGCATGACCGGTGCGCACGATTCGGTACTGGGCCGAAGAACCGAATCGGTCATTAAGGCGTTTCGTACACAAATGCCCTTCCCCTTCGAGATTGCCACCGGGGATGTTCGAATCAGCGGCATTCTGGTAACCGTGGACAGCCATTCCCAAAAAGCCGAGAGTGTCGAGCGAATCCAGATCTGTGACGAAAGCCAGGACAATACCGGCTACGACAGCGACGACGGACGTCCCGAACCGGCCAATGGATTTTCATAAGACTGAATCGATACGGGGAAACCGGCGTGCAGGAATTTCACTCATTGGATGATGTGCTGAACTTTGCGATCTCGATGGAGCAGGTCTCCCACCAGTTTTATACTGACCTGCAGCCGCGAATGAACAAGCCGGATGTCCGGGAGTTGCTGGCCCGACTGGCTGCTGAAGAACTGCGGCATATCGATAAACTGGAAAGCCTCAAATCCCAGGCCTGGGCCGGTGACGTCGAAACCGTTTGTCCCGCCGAGGTATTTGGGTACGTCGTAACCTCTTCGCCGTCACCGGAGATGAGTTATAAGGAAACGATCAAACTGGCAATGGACAAGGAACACGGCTCGCAGATGTTCTATAGTCTACTGGTGCTGTCTGTTGAGGAAAAAGAATTAAAAGATATCTTTCAAATCCTCTCCCAACAGGAGGCGCAACATTGGATGGAGTGCAAGAAGGTATACGATTCCATCACGCTGGCAGAGAATTGACCGTTATGTCCGAGTCTTCCAAACGATTGAAATTTGTTGTCTGCAAAGTTCTCCAACGTGAGGCCTACTTCTGCGCTGCCCGTTCCAGAAACGTGATCGATGTCCACCTGATGCCACAGGGCCTTCATAATGAGCCTGACAAGTTGCGGACCCAGGTCCAGCTTGCCATGGCCGACACCTGTGATATTCAGGGTAGGCCCTATGATGCTGTTCTGCTTGGTTACGGGCTGTGCTCCAACGGTATCGTTGGTCTGACCTGCTCGATTCCTATTGTCGTTCCGCGAGCCCACGACTGTGTCACCCTCCTGCTCGGCTCCAAACAGCGTTATCAGGACTACTTCGATTCCCATCGCGGCGTCTACTGGTACAGCCCCGGCTGGATCGAGAGTCAAACCCAGCCCGGAAAACAGCGTTACGAGTCCACACTCGCCGAATACACAGACAAATACGGCCCCGACAATGCGCGATATCTCATGGAAGTCCAGGAAGGCTGGATGAAGGAATATTCCTGGGCAACGTATATCGACTGGTCCCTGCCGGGCAGTGATGCATTCAAGGAGTACACTCGGCGATGCGCCGAATACCTGGGCTGGAAATACGATGAACTGAGCGGCGATCCGGGCCTGATGCAGCGCATGACCGACGGCGTCTGGGATAAATCCGAATTTCTTGTGGTTCCCCCGGGGCGATCTGTCGTTGACGATGTAACCGCGCCCGGAATCATCAGGACGGACTAAGCCATGACTCTTGTGGAAAAAGTTGGTGTCCTTGTTTTTCTTGGTGTCATTGCGATTGTCTTTCTTACCGAAAGCAAAATCCTTGTCAAAGGTCTGATTTGCCTGATTCGAAGACAAAAACCGATGCGGCAGGTTCTGCTGACAAGACGTGCGGTTTTGTTTCATTGTCTTGCTTTAGGTGGTGTAATTTGCTTTTTATACGGATATTTCATCGAGCCGTATTGGATCGAGGTTAATACTATACAATTGGACAGCCCGAAACTGAAAAACGCCAGTCTGCGTATTGTCCACTTCAGTGATACCCATTGTGATCATAAACTTCGCAATGAAGATAAACTGGTTCAAATGGTTAACAATCTGAGTCCCGATATCATTGTCTTTACCGGTGATGCTCTCAATGCCGTGGAGGCACTCTATCGTTTTCAGGAAAGACTTCGTACCATGAAAGCCCACTTGGGAAAGTATGCTGTCCGCGGGAATATCGAGTGCTGCTATTATCCTGCGGTGGATCTGTTCCGGGGAACCGGTTTTCAACGACTCAATGGCAATTCGGTCAGAATTACAAAAGACGGAGACGCTTTTGTCATTGCCGGTATGGACTGTCCTGGAATGGGAACCCTCCCTTCTCCTCCGGACGGGCTGAGCGCGGATGATTTTAACATTCTTCTCTATCATGCTCCGGATCTGGCTGAAACAATCGACACAACCATTTTCGATCTCTATCTGGCCGGTCATACCCACGGAGGACAGGTTGCCCTTCCATGGTATGGCGCACTGACAACCCTTTCCCGGTACGGGAAAAAATACGAATCCGGATTGTACCATCTTGGTCTCGACCGGACGGATAACGATTCGCAAACCATTGCATCAAAGGAAACAATCCTGTATATCAATCGGGGAATTGGGATGGAAAATGATCCCGCTCCGCGCGTGCGTTTCTGTGCCAGGCCGGAAATTACTGTTTATGATATTCGACCGGCTACAGCAAAAGAATCCGCGTCAAAGAGAAAATAGAAGATGACAGAAACTCTGACGATCATTGTGATTGCCGTTGGTCTTGCGATGGACGCCTTTGCGGTCTCGATCACCTCCGGCAGCGTCTATCGCCAGATGCATGTCCGTCATGCCCTGCGGATGGCCCTGTTCTTCGGCGCCTTTCAGGCGATTATGCCGCTGATCGGTTATCTTGCCGGCGCTGCCATGAAGAACCGCATCCTTTCCTACGACCATTGGATCGCTTTCGGACTGCTTTCAATCATCGGCGGGAAGATGATCTACGAGGCCTTCCAGATGGCCCGTGCCCAGGCCGATTCTTCCGCGGGCGATCCGGCCAGTCTGGTCGTTGTACTCCTGCTCAGCATCGCCACCAGCATCGATGCCCTCGCTGTCGGCGTGACCCTTTCCCTGATCACGGATCACATTATTACCGCCGCTGTTATTATCGGAGCCATCACCTTTGCCATATCGTACTTGGGCTGCTGCATGGGTCGCCGGATCGGCCACTTTTTTGAAAAGAAAATCGAAATCCTCGGCGGACTGGTCCTCTTTGTCATCGGCCTCAAAATCCTCATCGAACACCTCATAACCGGTCAATAGAATCTCCTATAATATACGAAAATCGTACAAGGTACGGGTTTAACTTACATAGTTGCGTATTTTGCTGTGAAAATTACACTTATTTCTTGTTGAAATGTAGAATTACATATAACATCCTTTTCCAAGGCTTCAATGTTATCGGCATCGGTTCAAGGAGCGGAGGGAAAGATTAGCGAAAAGTATGGGGACACAGATGAGTATAATGTCCTTCCGCATCCTCCTTGTGGAAGATGATCCTGGGCATGCCGCTTTGGTTCTGCGCAGTCTTCGCCGATCGGGCCAATTTCAAGTCCATCATGTAATAGCAATACGAGAAGCCTATCGGTATTTGCAGACGAATCATATCGATCTGATGATATCTGACGAACGATTGCCGGATGGAGAAGGACAGTGTTTTCTTCAGAACAATACGGTCCCGGATGGATTTCCGGTTATTGTTCTGATAGCACAGGATTACGAGGAAATGGTCCCGCAGATGATCCGTACCGGAGCGATGGACTGTGTACTCAAGACTAAGGAATGCCTGTTAACTATGGGCGATATTGCCGAACGGGCGATTCGTCATTGGAGCGATCTGGTTCTGAAGGAAAGAGCTCAACAGGCGCTTCGGGACAGTGAATGGCGGTTTCGGACATTGGCCGAATTCACGTCCGACTGGATTTACTGGGAAGATATGGATGGAAAAATAGTATATGTGTCTCCATCCTGTAAAGAGATTACAGGTTATTCTCCTAAAAAGTTTCAGGCGAATCCGAACCTTTTAAGCGAAATGATCTTTCCGGAGGACCGGATTACCTGGCAGGAACATCGCCATCAGACGTCCCACTGTGATGTAGGCGAACGGCTGTCATTTCGAATATGCACAAAAGACGGCCGGATATGTTGGATTGAACATGCGTGTCGACCTATTACAGGGCAGGAAGGGGAATTTCTCGGTTACCGCGTTTGTAACAGAGATATTACCGCCCGGATGGAAGCCGAAAAAAAACTTCGAGCGGAGCATGATTTCAATACGGCCATTTTAGACACGTTGAAATCGATTGTCATTGTGTTGGATGATCAGGGCCGATTTGTACAATGCAATAAGTACTGTGAAATAATATCCGGCTATACGGCACAGGAACTGAATGGCAAATCCCTTTTGGATCTGATGATCCCCTTGGAAGAAAGAGGATTTGTTGAAAAGAGATTTCAAACGTTGATCGAGGGATATCAGGAGGTCGATGGAGAAAATCAGTGGATCTCTAAGATGGGCAAGAGACGTTTAATCTATTGGTCGAATTCAGTATTACGACGCCCGGATGGAACAGTGGAGTATATCATTGGCACCGGCATGGATATAACTGAAATACGCCTTTCGGAAGAATTGCAGCAGCAGATATTCAGATATGCACCCGATATCATGGCGATTGTTAATTTCGACGGATCAGTGCGTTATGTCAATCCCGCGGTGACATCGATCCTCGGATGGCCCCCCGAAGAATTTTTTAATAAGCAATGGGTTGAATACGTCCATCCGGAGGACCGGCAGCGAAGTCTTTCGATCGTCAATTCTCTCCGTTCCCGTCAATCCAGCATTAAATTCGAGCATCGTTTCCGACATCAAGACGGCAACTATCGTTGGATGTCGTGGACGTTAATTCCGATAGCATCCAATCCAAAAGTATTTATTGCAATCGGTTTTGATATTACAAACCAATTGCTGAGTGAAGAACAGCAGCGCAGACACGAACAGGAAATCATGCATGCTTCAAGGCTGAGTCAGATCGGAGAAATGGCTTCCAGTATCGCCCACGAATTAAGTCAGCCTTTATCCGCCATCTCGGCAACAATAACAGCAGCCCTGGAAATGGTCCGAGCCTCGAAAAATGCGATCGATCCGGATATGATCGAGGCTCTTCATGAAGCGAATGGGCAGGCAATCCGAGCGGGAGATGTAATTCGGCGGGTACGAAATTTTGTGCGGTCATGGACGCTTAAAAGCTCGACAGTAAATATGAATGAATTGATTCAAGAATCCATTGCATTTATCCGAAAAGACCTGGAAATTCATACTATAAGACTGGAATTTCAGGAACAACCGGAGATCCCGATGGTATTTGTCGATCCCATCCAGATCCAGCAGGTCATTTTGAACCTTATTCGAAATGCCATGGATGCCATTGAAGAAGAAAACAGTACGAAACGGGAGATTCGGATAGGTCTGCTCCACGAAAATCACCAGGTAATTGTTTCGGTCTCTGATACCGGAACGGGAATCCGTCCGGGTCTGGAAGAGAAAATTTTTGATTCCTTTTATACAACAAAACGAAAGGGATTAGGGCTGGGTTTGTCATTAAGCCGACGTATTATCGAAAACCACGGAGGGAAACTCCGGATACAGCCGAATCCTGAATCCGGAGTAATATTCTTTTTTAATCTGCCTGTCGAGAGGAGAGAGAAGTGACGGAAGTTAAACCTGTCGTGTTTGTAGTCGATGACGATCCGGATGTTTTAAAAAGTTTACGTCTCTTGATCAAGTCCGTCCATCTGGACTCGGTTTGCTGCGGGTCCGCAGAGGAATTTTGGGCCAATTATATACCGGATCGTCCAGGATGCCTTGTCCTGGATATTCGCATGCCTTCTGTAAGCGGTATCGAACTGCAGCAGGAACTCATCGAACGGAAGATAGAGATTCCTGTCATTTTTCTCTCCGGACACGCGGATGTGCCCCTTGCGGTACAGGCTATGCGCGATGGGGCATTTGATTTTCTGGAGAAACCGTTTCAGGGAAGCGATCTTCTGGATCGAATTCGCAATGCCATCTCAACAGACACACAACGGCGAAAGAATCTCGCTTCCAAACGGTTTATAATGGAACGCTTGCGTGATCTTTCCCCGCGGCAGCGCCAGATCATGCAGGAAGTTTTGGTCGGAAAGACATCCCGACAGATAGCTGAGGATCTGGGCATCAGCCATAAGACCGTCGAAGTGCACAGAACCCGCCTGATGGAGAAGTTGGGCGTCAAATCCTCCGTTCAATTGACGCGCATGTTGGTCGAAGCCGGATTGCAATAATCTTGCTCCTGGGACAACGCGGCTTTTATTAATAAAAATCTCATATATCCGCCAGACTCTCCCTTTAAAACAGGCTAAGGAATAACTTACATTCCCTCTAAATTTATACCTTAAGCCTGAACGAGCTGACGCCGAAGCAGGATCGGACAATGTCAGGATAAGTTGTTTGATACAGGTTAGGCTGGTTAGGCTGCATTTTTCATAAAAGAGAGGATGTGCATCGAATTGGATACTCTGTCTTGTATGCCGTCTTCTGCCTGCCCGTCTACAATATAAATTTCGCCGAGTGTAGGAGATATAATCATGAAAACGACGGAATCTGTCGTACGGAACGCCCCTCCGGAAGTGCCGATCACACAAATCCCGCTCGAACGAGATGGCAAATACCTGACCTTTGCCCTGGGTCATGAAGAATTCGGCCTGGAAATTCTGAAGGTCCGGGAAATTATCGGCTATATTGAAGTGACCTCTGTGCCGCAGACACCCGGCTATGTCAAGGGTGTGATCAATCTCCGCGGGCAGGTCATCCCGGTCGTCGATCTGCGTTTAAAATTCCGGATGCCGGAAGCGGAGATTACCGACGAAACCTGCATTATTGTTGTTGAAATTGCACAGGATGATAAGGCGTTCAATACCGGTATCGTCGTAGACCGCGTTTCGGAGGTGCTGGATATTGCCACTGAGCAGATCGAAGATGCACCTCAGTTTGGCGCCGGCGGGGAGACGGACTTTATATTGGGAATGGGTAAAATCGGTAACAATGTCAAAATCCTGCTCGACATCGACAAGGTGCTTAGTGGGGATAAATTAGATGGTTTGGCTTTGTAGCACAATCGTTTAACAAGCTGTATGAAAGGGTATTACTATGTTTAAAAACATGACGATTGGTAAAAAGATCGCGTTGGGATTTTGTGTGGTCCTGATCTTGTTGATCGTGGTTGCAACCTTGTCGTTCCGGGGTGTTACCAGTCTGGGTACGGACGCTAAAGAGGTCGTCGGCAAGAACGAATTAATTGAAAACCTTACGCGAAAAGAGGTCGATCACCTCAAGTGGGCCGCCGCTGTCAGTGAATTGCTGACAAATGAGCATGTCACCGAACTAAGTGTCCAGACCGATCCGACGAAGTGTGCGTTCGGACAGTGGTATTATAGTGATGCCCGCAAAGAGGCGGAGCATGCAGTTCCTTCGTTGGCTCCTTTGATGAAGGAAATTGAGCACTATCACAATACTCTCCACACTTCCGCCATTGAAATCGGGAATCACTTCCACCAGGCCGATGAAAGCCTTCCCGGAATCCTGGCGGGACGACAGGTCGATCATCTCAAATGGGCCGACACCATTCGAGATGCTTTCCTTGCTGATGCGGAGTCTGTAAATGTTCAAACCGATCCTGTCAAATGCGCCTTGGGCGTATGGCTTCAGTCCGAGCAAGCCCAAAAGGCGTATCAAAGCGGCACCTCTGAATTTCGCCAGACGTGGGACAAAATGCTGGCCACACATCGCCACCTGCATGAGTCGGCTGTAGAAATCTGCTCGAATTTCGGACAAGGAGAACAGGGTAAACAAACCGCCAAGCAGATCTTTGAGGAAAAGACGATTCCGCTTCTCCACGGTACCTTACAGGAACTGGAAACGTTGAAAAGTACAAGCGAATCGGCTCTGACGGGGATGAAGAAAGCGTCCGAAGTGTTTGTCACTCAGACCAAACCCAGCCTGCTGAAAGTCCAGGAACTCCTCGGTAAGTCTTGTGAGGAGGTCAAGACCATTGTTAAGGATACCAATGAAGGAATGCTTTCCTCTGCGGCAACCACAAAAGTTGCGGTAGGCATCATTTCTATAATCGCATTGGGTATTGGAGTTGCTTTGGCTTTCCTTATCGGTCGACAGATTGTAAGGGCATTAACCAGAATTATAAATGCTTTAACCGAGGGGGCCGAACAGGTGGCCAGCGCTTCCGGACAGGTCTCGGCGGCGTCGCAGTCGCTGGCCGAAGGGGCCACCGAGCAGGCCGCCGGTCTGGAAGAGACCTCCAGCAGCCTGG
>JAFGPC010000209.1 GCA_016926155.1 Sedimentisphaerales bacterium | reverse complement strand
CGTTCCAATGCTCATAATACGCGGCGACATATCGAATATGCTGTTCGACCGTCATCCACTCCAGCAGCTTGCCCTCCTGGTGCACATAGCCCACGCGTCCCAGCCGGCGGGAGGTGAGTTTGGCCGCATCGCAACTGAACGTGCTCACCGAGCCGTCGTCGGGCAGGTACAAACCCACGATATGCCGCAGCAGCGTGCTTTTGCCTGAGCCGTTGGCGCCGACCAGTCCGATGATGCTGCTCAAGCCGAGGCTGAAGCTGACCTCGTCCAGGGCCGTGACCGAGCCGAATCGCTTGGTCACATGATCGAACCGCACAATCACCTCGTTCATAGTTTGCTCCTCCGTCGAGAATCATAGTGTTCATACAATTCGCGAAACAGCCGGACCGCCTCGTCCGGATCGATCTCAAGCTGTACGGCGGTCACGGCGGCTTTACGAAGCAGATCCTGCAGAATCTCGGCCTTGGTCTGCTCGGCCTCTCCCGGGCCGATCTTGGCGACGAACAGCCCCACGCCGCGCTGCCGCTCGACCAGGTTGCCCGCCTCGAGGAAGGAATACGCCTTGCTGATCGTCATGGGGTTGACCTTGAGCCGGGCCGCCAGGTCGCGTACGCTGGGAAGCTGCTCGCCGGCCTCGACCTGTCCGGCCATGATCTGCTGGGTGATTTGGTCTATTACCTGCCGGTAAATCGGAACGCCGGAATGTGTGTCTATGTCAAGCAGCATCGATTGCTTCTTCCGCATACTGTATTACTTACCTAATACAGTATACATCCGATTTTGACCCATGCCAAATATTTTTTAGATTTGTAGGTGTAGGGTCGCACTTGAAATGGCCAACAGAATCAGAAGATGGCCAATGACCTCAGCGCAAAGAATGCCCGCTAAACGACTTAAAATCGTTTGCGGAACAACTGTTCATCTAATTTTTCGCCGAATTATCCCCCGAAAAAACACGGGAAAAATTTCTATTTTTTCTCATAAAACCACCTCCGCATATCGCAAATCCCGCGTGATCAGACGGGTCTGCTGCGTCTGAGGGAGGTAAATAATCTGCACGATTTCCGGGTAGATCTCCTGCGCGCCCAGGTTTGTCGCCAGGCTCACCGCCCTGCCGGTGATCCCCGTTTTCACTACTGTTAAACAGCTTTTAAACAGCCCTTGCAGAACGTCCCCCTTTGGCCATCTTGGTGATTCCGACATGCGAGAAATGCCTCCATTGGCCATTTTTTTTATCCCATGATATCCTCCCCTCTCCGCTCTTATAATCCCGCTTTTTGGGCCATAAATCCACGTTTTCCCCTCCAATCCCGGCCTTTTCCGCCCAATGTCCGCAATTGGCCATATTATTTTTTATTTTACACTAAAATTTGAAAAATTCCTCCCTTGTCATGACGGACTTGCCTGCTCCGAGCGAAGTCGAGGTGATCCGGCATCCGTTCTTCCGATCAGTCTGGTGAAAAACGACTATGATCCCGACACCGACACCCTGACTCTGGATGTAGCAACCTAACGAAGTGCTCTTTAACAAGTGAATAGTTCGCAGAAGTTAAGACTTTTAGGTCTTGTTTGTATTATAGAGTGACGTATTGGTTGTTATGTCAATTTCCTTGTGGTTCTTCTGTTTTACCCTCTTGCAATTCTTGATTTTGCCATCTGTTTGGAGTTAAGTATATCTCATAGTCATCAAAAGTTATCTTATGTGGTTTGTCCAATGTGGCGACATATTTACGAGCATTCTCCAGTAAAGATCGATCTTCTTTATCTAGTTGCCTTTTGAGTCCTTCTTGAAATCCCTCGTAATCTTTCCTATATTCATTTTTGTTATGATACTTATATGAGTTAATACGGAACGAAGGTGGGATTCCAGGTAAAGCTAGTATGCCATTCAATGTACATGAAACGCTATTTATTTCCTCTCCACGAAGATACAGATTTCTACATAATAACGATAGGTCCTCGCTTTTGATCAATGGTGACTGAAGAACTTTCATGTATGCTGTTAAATGGAGTTGCGGGAATATTGTAGGTATTTCTCCTGTTTCCGTACCAGTAGGACGATCTTCATCATCCATATTTAACGGCCAATTCCTTAAATATTCATCATTAAGTACCCATTCAACGGCTAGGGATTCTAGGATGGCTCTCCTTTCAAAGGCATTCGTCCTAACCTCACTTTTCTTTATTCCTATGTCAATTAACCATATTGTACCTCCAGTGTACATTGCTATTGCCAACAAGATAAGAAGAACTCGCTTTATACAAGACCAGTTCTTTTTAGGTGAGAATGCCCAAGTAGCCAAAAGCCCACCGAAAATAATAAACGCAACACAAATATATGAATTGAGATATCCCATAATGAATCCTTTAGCATAAAAAGATTTTAACTAGATCAACAACCTACATCTAAAAAAAAGACGCCCGAAAACCATAGAAGTGACATATTTGTTTTTTTAAAATCCCTTTCCGGCGCGGGTGATCATCAGTACATAAACTATCTTAATTAGAAGTATGGCCGTTTATATAGTTGAGATTGTACGACTTGGCAGTCTATATTGTACTCCTTAGTTACAGCTTCGACCAAAGGCTTGAACCAATTCGGAGCCAAAGGATTCACGTAAATTGCTTGTATCAGTTTCTTTAAGTCAACTTGCACATTGATCCCAGCGAGATCATTCTCGCATGTTGGTTTATTGATCTTTTCAAAAGGAAAAATAATTGCTCTTAGCTCCTTTTCATGCTTGAAGTCTTTCCTTTTTGTAATAATAGCTCTTGTGAAAGAAACTGATGAATGTAGACCAGTCTTTTTACGTTTATATATGTCATCATCCACTTTTTCGTGCCCATATATCACTTTAGCCAGATGAATCACAAGAGGAGTTGGCTGTAAGGCGGTTTGCAGTCTCCCGAATGTAGATTTGATTGCAATCCCATACCCACTTTTCATATAGATTTCCCAAAAAGCTGCTGATTCATTTGAATTCATATGCCAGCAATTGAGAAACGCCGTACCAAGATTCTTTATTAATTCCCTTTTTGATTCGAGTGACTTTCTAATCATCTCGCCCATCGTATCTTTCCCAGTTGTATTAAAATCTAAAAAAAACTCTTGAAATGAACCTTCATACGGATCATCCATCATGAAATGCGATGAAAAAAAGAGTGTCTTACTGTTAATCATTTCCACATACTTGGCAAAATCAATATAACGCCATATCGTCATTCGCTTGCTAGGCCACTTATATCCATCTCCGCTCATAATCATCTTATATCCTCCATAAGTTAATATTGAACGAATGTGATTCTGGCTCCGAGTTCTAGCATGACGAACTCCTGTTGTCTCCTCAAAAACCCAAGATTTTAACCTTCCGGCGAGGGTGGTCATCAGTGCATAAACCGCCCGCCGGGTGTGATCGCTCCCGACCTGGTTTCCCGCCGGTTTTTCTGTAACGAGGATTCAAAGAGCCGTTTTCAAGAACAGTTGCGCCGGGGATGCGATGGTTCCCCCGGTGTACAGGCAAATCCGGCAAGCCGGCCCGGCCGGCCCCTTGGCCCCGGATTTTTATTTTGTCTTGCCGGTTTGCGACTTTTTCCATGCCTGGATCGCCTTGGCCACTTCGAGCGCCTCCGTTCGGGTTATATAGATCATACAGCCGCCGTATTTCGTTATCTCTATCCATCTGTCAGCAAAGACCTGCTCCACTCTCAGCGGTTTGATTCTTGAGCCGGTCCGGTCTTCGGTACTGATGAAATAACCGACCATCTCAAATGGATATTTAATTTTCTCCGGCGCCATCCCGTAATAAGTACCCTCGGTAATTCGCGCCCGACCCAATAGTGCAAGAGGCATATAGGCGCTGTCGGGATTGCTCGAACCGGCAGGAAAAATCAGGTCGACCTTACCGACCTTCCGGATTGTGCTGTTTACCGCCGCCGTGAGACGAGACAAATCCAGTGGTTCCTTGCCCTTTATCATTTTTCCGGCTACTGTGTCGCTGTTGGGTTCGGTATTCAGAGCAACGGGATAGCCGGGCCATCGATTCCGCGCCCATGTGATGACGGAACTGTAATAATCGGGATCGTACATGTGGGCCGGCGTAAGATAATCCCCACTACTGGGCCACAACCGCGGACAGATTACCACACCTAATCCGGCCTGTTTGCACAAGCGGATCGCCGCCTCGATGCGTTCTGCAACGGGAATATAGATCGTGTATCTCTTTCCCCCGTACACCTCCTGATACTGCGCCCGCCAATACCAGGTGTCGTAGGGATTGGGCGTGGTAATGATCACGTCGGTAATCACGCCGCTGTCGCACACCGGGACCAACTCCGCAGGATCGTACGACGGCATCCAGAACCAGTAAATTCTCGGCGATGGAGAAGGAGCGGTCTTTGTGTCGGACTTGTTGTCGTCTGGTATCGAAGTATTCGGATCGGAATTTGCGTTGGCAAACAGGATCCAACCGAACAGCAGAACCGCCGCTAAAAGAACAATGTATGATACAAATCGTTTCATGTTTCGCATTTTCCTACCCTCTGGTATGAGACAAGATTGTGTATCGCCCCTTTCCAATTTGGAATTCTTGCCTCATAGTACCAACTTTTTAGGAGTTGAACCATACTTTCTTTTTGGGACCTGCCTGGAGGAATTATATTCCGTATCGACATTTCAGAAGTCTGGATTACATGCCCTTGGTCGGGATTACTAAACTGTGCTGCCGGACTTATTGAAGCGGAGTGATCATTTCATTTTATTGGGATACCTATTTGTTTCCTGTCAGGAGTAGTGGCACAGGTTGAGGATTTTGGTTAAGAGAGGGAGCCAAGCGGCTTCTGGCATGTCAAAAGCAGATCGGTTCCGGCAGCGGAGAGGATTCGGAACTGTGGCCGGGCGCCAAGGTGAAGCTGGATAGTGGTATCGCCAACATCGCCCTGGGGGCCGGATCGACGATCAAGAACTACAGTGAAACTCGGGGAGACAGGATTTGAACCTGCGACCTCTGCGTCCCGAACGCAGCGCTCTAGCCAAGCTGAGCTACTCCCCGGCAGCATAAACTTGTAGTATAACTGTCTTTATGATTCAATGCAAGCTTATAATACACTGATTGCGTCCACATCATAAACAACCTGAACAGTAGGACGCAAAGGAGCATAGTTACGAAGGGCCGACAGCAAACGTCCCATAATGCGGGCATCAGGAGCCTGCAGGATGATCTGCATACGATGTTGGCCATGGATTCGGCTGATGGTGGCAGGCATTGGACCCCGGATACGGATATTCAACCGGGAAGAAGCGATGATCTCTTCGATTCGACGGGCCATTTCCTTACAGGCGGTTTCGAGCCGATCGAATTTGGGATCGCGAAGGTGGACAATGGCCAGCCGCCAGAACGGGGGAAGATTGCAGCTTCGGCGGTGGGGAAGTTCCGCTTCGACAAAACCTGCATAATCGTATTTCATAGCGTATCGGATCGACGGCTGATCAGGCAGAAACGTTTGTACAATAACCGAACCAGGCTTTTCGGATCGACCCGCTCGGCCGGCCACCTGGCTGATGAGTTGAAATGTCCGCTCATTGGAACGAAAGTCCGGAAGTGCAAGTGCAGTGTCCGCACTGACAATACCAACCAGCGTCACATTGGGAAAATGCAGCCCTTTTGCGAGAATCTGCGTACCGGCAAGAATATCCACCCGCCCGGCCGCAAAATCTTCCAGGATTTGATAATATCTCTCCGCCCCGCCGGTTTCCATGGCATCGCTGTCAATCCGCAACACGCGAGTGTCGGGAATCTTCTGCTGCAGTTCCTCGGTCAGACGCTGTGATCCCAATCCAATCATGGTCATCCCACCGCCACATAAAGGGCATTCTTGTGGAACTAGGGTTTTGCTAAGGCAATAGTGACAGATTGCGTAACCACTGGACATATGCCTGCCCAGGATCGTATCCGTTTTTCCGGATCCGACGCGGCGCTTGTGAAATGTGAGGGGTACATCACAATTGCGGCAGTGCAGGCTATAGTGACAACTCGAACAAAAAACAAAATTGCTGTAGCCACGGCGGTTCAGCAGTAGAATGATCTGCTCCTTCCGTGCCAGGGTCTCTCGAATAGCCTGTTCCAACTCCTCACTAATCAGCCGAATTCCACCTTCTCCCCGAATCTGATATGTCATATCAACCATTTTCATCGCCGGCATGGGATGATCCATCACCCGACTGGGCAACTCTAAACGCTGATAATGGCTCAGGTTCCGGGAGTTGCACAGGCTTTCCAGAGACGGTGTCGCCGAACCGAGAATACAATGCGCCCCGGCAAGCTGTGCCCGTTTGATCGCTACATCGCGACCATGATAACGGGGCACCGTATCCTGTTTATAGCCGGGTTCATGCTCTTCATCGACGACAATCAATCCCAGATTCCGGACCGGAGCAAAGACAGCCGAGCGAGCCCCGATCACAACATCGGCCCGGCCGGCTCGGATGTTTTGCCATTGGGCGTTTCGCTGGGCCGCGGTCAACCGGCTATGCAGGACGGCGATCCGTTCCAACCGCTTGCTGAAACGGTTGATTGTCTGGGTCGTTAAGGCGATCTCGGGCAGTAGAACGATCGCCTGCTTGCCCAATGTAACGACCCGTTCAATAGCCCGGATATACACCTCTGTCTTTCCGCTGTCGGTGACACCATGCAGCAGGGACACGCCAAAACGGGCTGCTTTGAATTCCTTTTCAATCGTTTCCAATGCTTGTTGCTGGTCAACATTCAGCACTACTTCGCTCCGCTCCGTACGAAGACCTTCCGGGATGACCGGTAAAGAACGGATGATTTCTCGATGAATAATCGTTACAATCTGTTTTCTGTGCAGGTGTTTGAGCGGTACATTCGTGCAGCCTGCCTCATGAAGCAAAACGTCATTATCGATTGCGTGATCGGCATCCAGGGCTTTGTGGTCTTTCAATACCTCGACGATACGTTTTTGCTTTGCACTGGTTAACGGTTCGGAATCCTGAATGCCGGCCTGGCTCAGATAAATCTGCTTTTCTTTTTTAACACCGATGCCTTTTTTGACAGCCGCAGGCACCATGGCCGCCAGCACTTGACCCAACGGACAGACATAATATTCACTGATCCATCGGGATAACTCCATAAGACCGTCATCCAACAATGGTTCGTTATCCAGGACCTTTTTAACCGTCTTTAATCGGAAGTGTTTGGTTTTAGCCGTTTCCTCTTTATCCAAAATCTTGACACAAAATCCTTTAAGAAGTTTATTGCTTTTACCAAATGGAACCTCCACCCGCTGCCCTGTCTCAATGGGCCAGAATCGTGTCGGTACGGCATAGTCGAAACAACCATCGGCGCCCGTGTCAAACGCAACCCGGACGACATGCAGATCGGCCCGGTCGTTTATAGACTCCTCTACCTCAAAAAGATGTTTTGTCTGATCTTTTGACATGTTTTAACAATCTACCGTGCAGGAGCAACCTGCGTAACGATCATCGCATGATCGGAATGACTGTTTCGGTGATATTCAGTCCGAATCGAAGTCAGTTTCGGCGACAGCCATATATGGTCCAGAGCTAATATTGGGATATAACCCGACCACGTTGGGATCCATCCGTTTCCGGTTTCTTCAAATACATTTTTAAAGGTCTGGCGGAATCTCGTAAAGTAAATGGACGTATGAGGCGTGTTAAAATCCCCGGCCAGAATAACGGGATTAGATTGTTCCGTCACCAGGTGAAAGATTTTTTCAAATCCGGGCTTTCGCGACCGAATCGGATTACTGTCGAGGTCGACCGGCATTACGACAATCGAACCACCTGGAGTAATGAGTTCACAAGTTGCGGTATGCGTTCCCGGTACAAGTTCATAGCTCCGGGTTGACTTTACCGGAAACCGACAAAGCAAGGTCATGCCCCAGCCCAGATCGGCACTCTTGTAATCGGGAAAATTCCGATCCCAGAATTCCTTCGGCAGACTTTCGTCCACACCGGCTTCAATCAGAATAACGATATCGGCCCGGACCTTCAAAAGATCCGAAACAAAGGCATCCTCTGTTTCGGCCGGCCTGGCGATGTTCCATAACACAACGGTCCAGGCATCTTCCCGCTGTGGTCTTGGAGCTGTGGAAACATAATCGGTTTGTATCCAGAATACTATCGCAACCGGAAGCAATAAACCGGCAAGCAAAGCCCATCCTTTACGCCTGAGGCCAACAAAGCCTGTCAAAGAAAAAATGTTCAGTAAAACCATTGCTACAGGCGGAAGGCCATAAAAGAAAATCGCCAGTAAATGAATCCGGTCTTTCACCGTGGCGTGAAGAAGCAGACCGAGAATAACCAGCCCTTGAGAGAGAACCGACGCCTTATATATATTAAAATAACATCGTAATAATCGCATATTAAAATCAACACCTAGTTTGTATATAGTCCCTCTTTACGTTTTTCTTCGGATTTGGGATTGATTTCTGTGTCCTCAAGACAGTCAATCCCGACTCGCTCTATGAGCGTCTTGATATAATCCAGATGTGGGCAGGGAGGGGCGTGATAATTATCTTTGGTCATGCAGGAGGAAAGCTGTACGACGATCTTGTCTTTATCGATATTCTCCTTTTTTTTGAGGCTTCGTTTGAGCAGGGTAAGTTTCCGATGCACCGCCCGTCCGCAACAGCCGCTGCATGTCATATAGATCACGCGACAGGCCTTTTCCTTCGGATATTCCGAAAAACCCCCGGACCGCTCATGAAAGGCTTTTTCACAGAGATATCCGGGACACCGTTGCTTGACGATATCACACTGAATAACAACAACATACTCTTTCTTTGTCAGATCCACCATATTTTCACCCGTTTCAAATAAATAACGGTGCCATTATTTTCCGTTGCTGCTTATCAACCGCCTCGGGTTTTGTCCACACCGCCATTTCCAGGCTTTTTCGGCAGACACAAGTATCTGAACAGAGCTTAAGATCGCTTTGCAGAATGGCCTTAATCAGGCTGATGGCATTAGCGGTCGCTTCGTTCAGGTTACCGATGATTTCAGAAAGCAGATCGTGCTTGTCTTTTCCGGCAGGATGAGGACGCCACGCATCATAATCGCTGACCAGGGCAATCAGGGCATAACACATCTGCGCCTCACGGGCCAGTTTGGCCTCGGGCAAAGCGGTCATGCCGATTACATCTCCTCCCCATTTCTGATGCATCAGCGATTCAGCCCGGCTGGAAAAGTGCGGCCCCTCCATGCAAACATAGGTCCCCTTGCCATGGACAACGGACTCGGATTGAGAAGTGACTTCTAAAATCGCTCGACGCAGACGAAAGCAGCACGGCTGATCGAACTCACAATGCACCGCTCCCAATTGGTCAAAGAAGGAATTTTGTCGCCGAAACGTCTTATCGATGAATTGATCGACGATAACCAGTTGTTTGGGTCCGATTTCATCTCGAAGCGAGCCGACTGCACCACTGGCCAAAACCGTAGTAATTCCCAGTTTTTTCAGGGCAAAAATATTGGCGGCATAGGGAACACGGCTGGGATTGAGGGTATGCCCCTGGCCATGGCGCCCCAGAAAAGCAATCTTTCGATTACTCAATGTCCCCATCATAACCGGGGTACTTGTGGCGCCGAAGGGAGTTTCCACCTTTTCTTTCTGCAGGTCGGTAATATGTTCCAGAAGGGCATCACCCAGACCCGTTCCGCCTATAATTCCAATCCGTTCTTCTGCCATGTCTTGCAATCCTATTTTCCGTTTTTGGCCCCATTCTAGCGGCTTGGGCAATGATTTGCACGTAACAATTGGCTGCTCCGACAGGAAGGTTTCAAGAGAGTTGTTCTTTATGAGCCAGACAGTATACTCCTCCGGCCAGAAGAATCATCCCCGCCCCTTGCAGGATGGTTACCGTCTCCTGAAAAGTCACAAAGGCCAGTATGCCTGCAAAGAACAGTGTCGTTAATTCCAACGCCGAGACCTGTGCAGCCTTGAGTCGTGTAAGCCCCTCATAGTAAAGAATCGTTCCTAAACCAACGACCAATCCTACAAAAATCTGGTACCGATTGATCGGGGGCAAACCTTGCCGGAGAAAGACCGCCAAAGGCAAAAGGATCGCGGCGATGCCATATCGATACAAAGACAAAACGCCGGCATGCAGATTTCGCAGGTATTTTCGCGCTGCGATTGTCGTCGTTGCCCAGGCTATCGACGCAATCAGAACTAAAGCATCTCCAAGTGTGCCCAAATGCACTTTCAAAAGATTGTCCCACGATCGTGTAGAGACAAGCAGGCCGGAAACGATCATAATCAAAATACCCAAAACATCATATCCGGATAACCGTTCTTCGCGAAATACAAACCATGCGATCAGGACAATAAAGACAGGCTGCATATGCCCGATCAATACGGCATTCACAACGGGGTAACCTTGGAGTGAAATAGCATACAGGTACACCAGATCGGCAAACATCGTTGCCGCCAATGCTATATAGACGATCGCGGGCCATTGCCGTCTGGATACGCAAAGCCTACTCCGGGTTACGAAGAGGTACACCAATGCCAAGGGAACCACCGTGACGGCACGCACTGCCGAAGTTGTCAAGGCATCCGAATTGGCATAGGCCAGCTTTGCCAAAATCGGCTCAACCGCCCACATACCCGAGGCCCCCACAATCGCCAGGACTCCCTTTGTTTTCGTGGTCATGGGGAACCTTTATTTGCGAAGAACAACCGCCTTGTTGCCTCTGGGAAGTGCCAAGCTCTCCTGCCAGGTGTCTGGTCCTCTCTCACGGGATCGGCAGAAGCCGTATTCAATCCCTCCAGCACAAGTAATCACTTCGAATCGCCGTTCCATCTTGCGTTGTCCATAATGTCCTGTAATCGTTGCATGATACCAGCGATATGGAAAAACATGTTCCTTGAACCATGGATCAATACGTGTAATATCCACGTTGTGGGCGTTGGTCAGGTCGGTTCCGGTCACTCTCATGGTTATATCACGTGTATAATAATGTTCACAGAACACAGCACGATTCATATTGCCCAACTGGCTTTCGTCCCAGAACGGCGGAACATAGGCATCCAAAAAGGTGATATGGATTGCAGCACCGGTTTTCCCGATCAGCTCCTGCGCCGCAGAATTTACTGTCCAGGAACCCGCAGAGTGCCCAATCAGATGAACATGTCGGACGTCCGGCAGGAGATGGTAGATCGTCTGGGCCAGTCTCGGCCCGGCGATATCACGGCCGTAACGGGCTGCATCCACCGGATTAACCACCGCAGCCCCCCGACGCCAGTCGAAGACACAACAAGCCCACTCATTGGGATCGGCATCCTGCAAGAGAGCATAAGCCATTTCGCTGGGCCAGTCGTCGGCACCCTTGTCAATCCAGCCGTGTGTTATAACCACTACTTTATCGCATGTCTCAGGAAGCGTTATATTCTCTTCGATTGTAATGCTGGCGGTCCGTGCTGTCTCAGGGCCCAGAATCATGTACTGTACAAAAAACTGACCCGGATCGGTGATTATCAAAACACCGGATTCCTCGCGTGCAATACGAACTGTTCGTTCCAGTTCTTTACTCAATCCAACATTCTGCAGAAACTCGATCGCCCCTTCGCGAAAATTGCCATTTGTATCTTGTGAAGATGCACAACCACAGACCAGTGCAATCCAAAGAAGATTAATCCAAAATCTGGGATGGAAAAGGTGGCAATTCATGCCGGAATACCATCCCGGATCAGGGCTTTGAAAGCGACAATGATATCCTGCAGATTTTTTTCGGAAATCGAACCCATCAGACAAATCTGAATCCAATTGCGACGACGCAGATATTTGCTTCCATAACTAACCAGAAAACCACTGCGTTTGAGGTGTTCCCCAATCCGTCCCGAATCCATTGACGGATTTAGACAAAGCGTCAACACCGCCGGATTACACAATGATTCCTCCACCAATGGCGGTAAACCAATATCCGCCATCGCGTTTCGAAGCTGTCGGGAATAATGACATATGCGCTGCATCCGTGCATCGAAATCCAGTTCCTGCAGAGCTTGATGAAGTGCTGCTACCAGATTGCTGCAGATCGTAAAGGGCACTCCGTCGGATACCACATAATTACTTACATCCAAACAAGCGGGCAAGCGTGAATCTCTTGGCATCCATTGGGCACTGCAGAACACTATCGAAAGCCCCGAATAGCAGCACAGTCCTTTTCCGCTGACACCGGAGGCCAGATATACATCCTGTAGATCGACCGGAATAGTCCCTATAGAACTGACACAATCCATACACAGCCGGACCTTTCGTTTCAGGCAAATCTGTTTCAATCCGGCCAGGTCATTGATCATGCCCGTGGAAGTTTCGCAATGAACCGCCCAAACCCACCCGATATTCGGTTGATTCTCCAGAATTCGCTCGACCTCGACCAGGTTAAACGGCTGGCCCCATTCGAGCTGAACCGTTTCAAATGAAAGACCGAATCGATGTCCATGATCCAGCAAACGTTCTCCAAACTCTCCGTTGGTCAGGATGAGTCCTCGCTCCGAAAGCAGAGACAATTGTCCCGCGACGGCATCATTAGCCAGGGTTCCCGATCCCATGAAGATACCCACATTATGTGCGCCAGTCAGATTGCAGAGCCTCTGTCGGGTTTGACGATGAAGAGCAATAAATTCAGGCCATCGATGTGATAATGTGGAACGGAAAAATACGTCCCGAACGGTGCTTGATACTTCCACCGGGCCGGGCATCAGAAGGATCGGTTTTGCCTGTCCGGGCCGAGCCTTCACATCCACAATCGGTCGGCGAACTTGGGCATACTGTTCAGCAGTCAGGTACATCGGTTGGAATTGAGCTCCATCATGACCGACAATTGGACCAAAGGGAACAAAGCCGAGATGACGATAGAGTTTTTGCTGTTCCAACAGACCGGAAATAATCGCCATATCATATCCCTTGGTGAGCATATACTGCCCGGCTTCATACAATAGACGTCGTAATAGCTCCCGATGGCGAACCGCTTTGCGAAAAGCCAACAAGCGAATCTCACAGATGGATTTTGCTTCAGGAAGATAAGAATCCAGGTTCTCCAGTTTCCGATCCAAGGAAAACGGACGCTGATCGCGAAGGGCCAGCATGCCTAAGAGTTCGCGGTTATGTAGACAGATAAAGTACGTATTCTGCTCATGAAACAGATCAACCAGCCGCCGATCCTGATTGCCCTGATGCTGAGGGATTTCCTCAACAAATGTTTCATAATTGAGCCGATGTATCTGTTCAAACTCCCACGGCTCAGTTGCCTGCTTGAAGATGTACTCTTGAACCATCGCTATCTCCCAGGTTCATCCTCAACGCAAGTTGTCCCCATCGTCTGTCTTTTATACTGCAACCAACACCGAATATTCGAATGGTGCGCAACATAAAGCAACGCTGTTAAGGCTGTCAATCCGATAACCCAACTTGCTTGGTGTTCCAGATATATTGATATAATAGGCAATCCAGCCACGGCAAGCAAGCCGCTTATCAGATCGTTTTTTGATATCATATAGAGAAAAGCCAGCAATAAAATACCTCCGATGGCTAACCGAACATCCAAAACCAGCAATCCCCCCAGTGTAACGGCCATCCCTTTGCCACCACGAAACCGCAACTGAACCGGCCAGATATGCCCGATCGCAACGGCTAAAATCCCTCCGATTTCCAACTCGGGGTTGCTGCCGAATCGACAGGCCAATCTCACAGCCAGAGCTCCTTTGACCGTATCCAAGATCAATGTAAGGATAAATCCACTTCTTCCCAGCAATCTCCCGACATTTCTTGCTCCAACCGAACCGCTGCCGAGGGAACGAATATCTTTTCTATGGCGGAAACGAACCAGATAGTACCCGGCGCAGAGGCAACCAATGGCATAACATGCTACCAACAGTAGAATGTTTTGGATGTATGGCATGAGAGCAGACTCTATTCTTCCGATTTCGATACACTTTGTTCTCTGGCCTGCACAGCCAGTTGTCTCAATTTCATCAAATCCAGTTTCCCACTGCCCAGAATAGGAATCCTTTCTACGGGGTAATAATTATCCCGCCTCGGTTTGCACAGATTGGGCAGATTTCCAGTGACAACAGCCTTGTGCATTTCGTCCGGATCGGCCAACTCGGGGACATACAATACAACCAGCTCTTCTCCTTTGGTCGGGTGAGGTAAAGAGGTAACCGCTACGGCCGGTTCCGAAGACGATTGGACAGTCGAATTACAGATATCTTCCAGCGCCAGGTGAGGCACCATTTCACCGCCGATCTTGCTGAACCGAGACAGTCGATCGGTTATGGTAATAAAACCATCTTCATCTATAGCGGCAACATCCCCCGTATTATACCAGCCGTCCTGGATGACTTGGGCGGTTTTCTCCGGATTATTTAAATATCCTTTCATCACATTAGGACCCTTGATCAGGAGGAGCCCGGGCACGTCAGGACCCAGATTCTGTCCGGTTTCCGGATCGATGACTTTAGCTGCTACACCGGGAACCGGGTGGCCAACCGTTCCTTCTTTGGTGCCGATTTGTGTTACGCCGCCCAACTCCACATCGGGAAGATTCAACGATACAATCGGCGACAATTCCGTCGTGCCGTATCCTTCCAGCGGACGGATTGCAAACCGTTCTTCAAAGGCGTCCGCCAGACGTTTTTTCAATTTCTCGGCGCCGGTAATCACCATACGAATCGTGTCAAAATCCTCTCGCCCGGCACGGCGGAGATAGGTCAGTAAAAATGTCGGAGCGGCAATCAGAAGTGTGGATCGATTTTCTTTTACGCTTTGGGAGACGGCCTTACCATCCAGAGGATTGGGAATATAACTGACCGAAGCCCCTGTCGTCATAGCAAGCCAGATACCAACAGTGTACCCGAAGGAATGAAAGAAGGGAAGCATGCCCACCAGATTATCCTGTGGATACACACGGAACACCTCTAGAGCACATTTTACGTTGGACAGGATATTATGATGCGTCAGCATGACTCCTTTGGGGATGCCCGTACTACCGGAAGAAAAAATGATCGTTGCCACATTATCCGGATCAAATAACCGTGAATGCGCCAGCCATCGAACCGGCAGGAAGCGGGCCTTGAGCCATGCGTTTCGTTTGGTGCGATTATCGAGACTTTCGAGAACGTCTTCTATATAAACAAGGCCCGGTAACGCAGTATCCAACCCCGCCTTTTCCAGAAATTGCCTAGAAGTGAATATCTGTTTGATGCCGCATTGATCGATTGCCGACCGGCGTGCTTCTGTCGATGCGGCATAGTTCAGATTGACAGAGGTTTTATGAACCAGTGTAACCGCCAGATTCACAAGCGTCCCCCCGACCGAAGGAGGCAGCAGAATACCGATCTTTTCATCCTCCCGAAAGTTTGCTTTGAGATGGTCGGCCAGAGCCAGCGCCCCTGTCAAGGTTCGCCCATAGGTAAGAGACTTACCCGTGATATCACTGATGCATTTACGAGACCAGTTTTTACGGCTGGTGCGAATAAACCGCTCTCCCAGCGATTCTTTTTTTTGTTTGAGTGAGTCATAATAATCACAGGATAACTCGATGACCTTTTGTCGGATTTCAAAGGGATTGGTTTCAGGCCCAAGCGGTTTACCGAAATGAATCCCCACCGGATAGGGAAATTTGCGGGGCAATGTGCTCATCAGCCGGCCGGAATACCAACTGAAAAAGCTGCCCCAGGCCCCGCCGATGTAGGAGGGGATGATCGGATAATCACTGCCTTTCAAAATCCGCTGAAAACCCGCCTTAAAACCCCGCAGCGAGCCTGTTCGCGTAATGGATCCTTCCGCAAAGATACAGACGAGATATCCTTCATCCAAGGCTTCGCGGGCTTTCTTGAGAGAGCGGAGCAATTGTTTGGGGGGATCACTCTGGCTGATTTCTATGATGCGCATTAACTTCAAAAGCCAACGGAATCGACTGTGACCAAATATATCGCGGTCCATGATAAAACGAATCCGTCGTTGCTGCGTGGCGCCCAGCAGAAACGCATCCACCCAAGAGACATGATTGCTGACCAGCAGCGCTCCGCCCTGAATGGGAATGTGTTCCAATCCGACGGCTCGAATCCGATATATCAACCGAAAAACAGAAATAATTGTAAATCGCAGGAAAAAGTCGGGCAGAATGATCAGTGCTGTAACAGCAAGCGCTAACGTCGCCAATCCCATGATTAGAAACATATTCGAGGGAGAAATGCCAAGCATTACATTGCAAAGTTGGAACAACAGCGCAGAGATCAGGATTCCTACCCATCCAAGAAAACCTGAAGCCGCCACAACCTGACCTCGAATTGCATCCGGAGCTCGCAATTGGATAAAGGCATGAACCGGCACAATGTACAATCCGGCGCTGATCCCCAAAAGGAAAACCAGGATTACAATGGCAGGCAGGTTACCCGCTGAAAAGGCAAGCCCGATTCCCGTTAAAGCCAATCCCAAAGCCCCCATGGGAATAATACCGAATTCAATATGTCTACCGCTGAGCCGGCCGGCCAGATAGGAACCGATACCAATTCCCACTGCCGCAATAACAAACAGATAACCACTCTTTTCCCGACTCCAGCCCAGCACTTCTTCATCCATGCCGAAAGGCAACACATTAATCTTCAAAAAACCACCCAGCAGCATAAAAAATGCCGATGCGAATATCGCCAGGATCAGATCGTGATCCTTCCGAATCGACAGGAGAGTTTTGACAATATCACTGACAAAAAAAACAGAAGGACGTTCCTTGGTCCCAATGACTCTGGTCCGACCGATCCGAATCGAAGCCCATAAGCCCGCAGCGGCAATCAAGACACAGAAAAGCCCCGCCATCTCGAATCGCCTGCCGGTCACGTACGATAGAAACGGCGCCACGGCGGCTCCGATTACGACGGCCAGATAAGTAAGGCCTTCCAGAAAACTGTTGGCACGCGATAGTTGTGTCTCTTTTACCAGTTCCGGCACAATGCCATATTTGCTCGGGCCGAAAAAAGCACTTTGTGTGCACATAAGAAACAAGACAACATAAATAGCCAGAGGTCCCCCCAATAAAAAGACCAGACAGCCAAGGATCATGATGATGACTTCGGCTACCTTAACGGCTACGGTAATGTCTCGTTTGCTGAACCGATCGGCCAGTTTGCCCGCTACGGCGGTGAATAAAAGGAAAGGAACTACAAACACGATTGCAGAACGGGAAGTCACATCTCCCGTGGCTTCCTTGCCGTGAATGCCGATCAGAAAAAACACCAACAACAATTGAAATACATTGTCATTCAGAGCACCGAGAAATTGCGTGACATTTAACCAGAAGAATGACTTACTCAGTTTCTCTTGCTGTGCCGGCATAATACCTCTATATCTCCGGTTTACTGTTCACTGTTATGAAGTTCCAGATAATTGATTACATGTTGAATCGCCTGGGATCGCAGTGATGCCGACTCATTGAACAGTTCGTGCCGGGCGCCTGACACCATGCGAATCCGGGCGTTCGGGAATTTCTCCTTAATGAACTGCAGGTTGTATTTGAAGTCAACAGTACCGTCTTTGTCACCCTGAATCACCAGAATGGGCATATCGCTACCGGATACATTCATGATCGCGTTATTCCACTCGAACATAGCCTTGATCCATTGCAACGGCACCGCCTGACAATGCAAGACATCTTTGGTCCGATTAAATTCCAGAAAGGCCGGATCGGAGGAATTGTCGCGATTGGCGCGCGGCACGCTCTCGGTGAAGTTTTCCATCAAATTATATCCGATCTTCGATACATCCCAGGCACTGCTTCGCACCAGCGGCGCCGCCAGAATGACCTTGTCAAACAGATTCTCTTCAGCCGTCAATAGATAATCAATCACGGCCGCCCCCCCCGTGCTAAAACCAAGTAGATGATACGGACCAGGGCATTCCTCAGACACGATCTTTTCAAAATCTATCAGTGTTTTTGTATAAATATCGAATGCTTTGATACTGCCCCGCTCGCCACTGCTCAAACCATGCCCTGGAAGATCGTATAATGCAACCGCATAGGATTGGCGAAGCAGGGCTTCCATCAGATGCCTGTATTCGCCGCTATGATTCAGATAACCGTGCAGCAAAACGACCGTACCGATCGAGTTGGATGGTTTGTAGATATGGGCGACAAGTGTAAATCCGGTCGATTCAAATGTGCCGAACAGGTGCTCTACGCCGCCGATCCGCTTTTCCATATCCAGGCCGAAGTAAGAAAAATAAGATTGTGTCGCTTTGGGATATGACCATCCGGCCACAACCTCGATCGGCCGAAGTTCGTCTCGAATCTTCACGACAATATCCCCCATTTCGCCAAAATCATACTCCCGATGCCAATAGTTCCATAAAGCACCGCTCCCGGCCGTCACGATCACCAGCACGAGCAAAATCACAATTGTTTTGTGTTTTCGTTTGCTCATCTCTCATAGGCTCAGTATAGCCCCTCTATTTTCATTTCCAACGATTTGTCTCCTCCTTGTCCTTGGTTCATACAGGATTCTCCTCATCACCCCGATATCCTGCATTTCTCAGCAGACTAACTCTGCCCAGAGAAACAATGACATTGAACCTAAACTGGTTGGTATGCCTTGCGTTGTCGCATCTGATCAACAAACGCTTCCAATCGCGTGGTCAACGCCGCGTCTTCCTGTCCGTCGAATGTCAGGTTCAAAATCGGCATACCGCCGCAATCGGCGCTGATGCGTGTGGTTTGTGTAGCCACTATTGTTGAAGGCATACAACTGAACGGCATGACATTAACCACACCATCGGCACCCTGGTGATAAGCTTCAATCATCCGCCCGATGCTTAATATTGCTTCCCCTTCAAAGGTGGAGTCAAGATACGGTTTAGCCAGTTTGAGAACATGTTCGACCGGCTCATCAGTTAATTGTCCAAATCGTTTTTCCAGCGGTGCGGCCAATATCTTTTCAATTCGATGCTGGAAATAATCCTGCGTCTTATTGCTGATTAAATTGGTAATCTCGCGACGACGTTTGGCCATGGCGATTCGTGTGGTATTCGTATAATAAATCCATTCGGCCAGAGAAGCCAACTCACAGACAGCGCCCATGGACTCAAGCCGGGCAAGAATCGAATTGTTGGCAAAGGGGTGATTACGAACATAGATTTCCCCTACGACAACTACCTTAGGTTTATCGTTCTCTACCCGCTCAAGAACGGCAAATGCATCGGCCGTGGAAGCCATAAATCGAACCATTTCATCGAGCCCGACACGGTTCTCAACCATCTTCAGCCAGCCCCGCAATGACTGTTCGTATGTCGACCGGATTGTTCCGGCGTCTTTGACAAACGGTCTTGTTCGAAGCAGAACCTTGATCATCAGATCCATCCCTACCGTAGCCACCCACAGGTCTTTGACGAAATTGCCTCTTGCGCCACTGGAAATTGATCGATTGAATTCCTCATAGAACCGGCTGTCCTGGTTGGGTGCGATCATAGGCGCATCCTGTAATCCATGATTTCGCAACACCATCCGCTGCATCGAATTGTACATACCGAAACGACAGGGCCCCGATGCCGAGGGCATGAAAAAGGCCGCCTTTTTCGGATCGAATCCGGGCTGTTGAGCCACCTTCATCATCTCGCCGACAACAATAGCACACGGCAGGCACTCCTTGCCCGTAGTAAAGCGACGTCCTTCCAACAATGTGGATTCTTCAGCAACCGGCATCACCTCAGCCGCCTGACCATACGCGCGGAAACAAGCCGCCATCGCATAGGCTGCATCACCCATATAAGGGATATATAATGTGCGCCCGGCCAGTGTGGTTTTAGGATTCATAATACTCGGTCGTAACGAATGATCTTGCGGATGATAATGTTTGAGACTTTCCAGAAACGCTTCCAGTCGGGTGATTACCCCGGCATCCGCCGAATGTTCATCCAGTTCCAACAGCAGCGCCGGCTTGCTGGCCATCAGGTCTTTAAAAAAAGTCTGAATAAAAGAATCTGGTCCGCAACTGAAATTGGACAGATAGATCGCATACAATCGCGGATCATCGCGGATGATTTCAGCCGCACGCAGAATTTTTTGTCCGTATTGCCAATACGTGTGATTATGAAGCCTTTCATCGGTCAGCCGGGCGCTCTTAAAATCAAGCATGTCCATAGGAACGATTCGCACTCCCAGTTCTGCCAGTTTATCGGGCAGTTCCAGATTCATTCCCGCATCACAGCCGTTGTAAGGCCGGCTGATCAGAACAAATAGTTTTTCTGCTGGTTTGAGCGCGGCAAGAATCTCCCTGCCTTTGTTCAGGATGTCCATTTCAAACGCCCGTTGCCTCGAGAAACCATGTTCCATCGCCTGCCGCACGGTTCGTCCGCCAATTCCCAGTTGCTTTCCAATTCTGGCAAAGCAGCGATATTGTACTTTCTCGCCCTCTCCCAGATACAGAGGCGCATGAATCAATCGCGTCTTTCCAAGCTTGTCCGCAAAGGCGGTTCGCACTTGGTAGGCCAGCGATTGAACATAGGGACATAGCTGATTGTGCTTGTTATTCACGAACTGTGGTTTCATCGAAGGAATCGTGGGGATGAAAAGATAATCAACACCTTTATCCAGCAATTGAGCCACATGACCATAGGCAACTTTGACCGGAAAACAGGGTTGAGCTGTCACCGCCTCGACGCCGGCCCGTATGACTTTCTTACTCGTTTTTCCGCTCAGGACCACTTCATATCCAATCTCACGGAAAAAGGTCGCAAATAATGGAAGCATCTGCCATGAAACCAACGCCCGGGGAATACCAACGGTTCCTTTGCTTTTTTTTGTCGTTTGGTTCTCTCCGATAAAACCGGCATATTCCAGAAGTTTCTTTTCACGGTACTCAAATGCATCGAAAGCGACGTTCCTTTTACGTTTTTTGCTTACATTGTAACGGTCACATCGCGATCCGTAATACAGTTCCGGCGAACCGGGTATCGTTACTTTTTTTATTTCGCAATCATTTGAACAATGATGGCATACAAAGGATTCGACGGAATACTCGACTCGCGTCAGGTTCTCAAAGCCTCGAAATCGGCTCATCACCATGGAACCTTGTTCACAAGCGAGCCTTCCCATGTGTTCGGCAGCAATTGAAGCGGCACCCAGTGCCCCTGTAACTTCATGATGGTCCGGCACCATGATCGGCTTGCCTACCACTTTCTCAAACGCCGCCCACACCGCCTTATTGAAAGCCGTACCCCCCTGGAAACAGATATTGTTTCCAATCTTTCTTCGTCCGACTACGCGGTTGAGGTAATTGGAAACAATGGAGTAGGCCAGACCCGCAATCAGATCTTCTTTCGGCGCGCCCTGCTGCTGATAGTTGATCAGGTCCGACTCGATAAAAACCGTACACCGTTCTCCAAGCTTAAGTGGAGCATCGCTCTGCAAAGCCAGATCGGCGAATTCCTGATTGATATTGATCCCAAGCCGCTGAGCCTGTTCCTCCAGAAACGAACCTGTCCCCGCAGCGCACGCATGATTCATCTCAAAATCGACAACGACACCGTTTTCCAGAGAGATGTATTTGCTGTCCTGTCCCCCGATTTCAAAGATGGTATCCACTTGCGGATTGACAATCGCCGCTCCGGCGGCCTGGGCGGTGATCTCATTGATCACCGTATCGGCACCAATAAAATCACCAGTCAAGTATCGTCCCGATCCAGTGGTGGCCGCTCCGCGAATATTCACCTTACCCGCAACCCGTTGGGCTACTCGTTCAAGACCCGTTCGGACCGCCCGCAAAGGATTGCCCGCCGTCATCAGATATTCTTTGGCCAGAACCCGTTTCTGGGAGTCCATTACAACGACATTCGTACTGATCGATCCGACATCCACTCCCAGATATGCATCGACAGGCTCCGTCACTTGTTCGAGAATTTCACTATGCACATAGCTGATTGGAGCCGGCAGCGTCGGATTTGGTAATTTCGGACGACGAGGCGCATTGGCCAGATCAATATCTCTGCGATCCAGGTATGTATCCAATCGCGTCAATTCAATTTGTGTTTTGTGATCCCCGACACCTCGATCCCGGACCACCTGTACGGCCCCGATAGCTCCTGTATAAAAGTGGTGATCCGGCACAAGCAATTGACCTTCCTGCAGATTCAGAACGTTTTCAAACGCCCGAACCACCCCCGCATTGGCTGCCACACCTCCGGTAAAAATGATCGGCGTGGGGAATACCCGCCCACAGCCCAGGTTACTCTTGAGACTGCGGGCCAGTGCCAGGCACAATCCGGCAATGATATCGCAGGTCGGAGTCGCCTGTTGTTGAAGATGGATCATATCACTCTTGGCAAATACTGAGCATCGTCCCGCCAGGCGAGGCACGGTCGTACTCTGCAGGGCAAGCCGTCCGAATTCCTCTTCGATATCAATCCCAAGGCGTTTGGCCTGTTGATCCAGAAAACTACCCGTTCCCGCAGCACACGCGGTATTTAATGCAAAATCCTTGACCTTGAGGCGACCTTCGTGTTGAGATAAAAAAATAAGCTTGCTGTCCTGGCCACCCATCTCGATCAATGTCGCTTGTTGCAAGTGGCGATAGAGCCGGGCTATCGCCATGGCCTGTGCGGGAACTTCATTGACAAACGGAACATCCAGCAATTCGGCAATAAATCGCCCGGTAGCCCCGGTCACGGCAACGAATCGAACCTGGCTGGGTCGGATTTGCTTGAAGATCTCTCCCAACTGCTCACGTAGCGTCTCGACTGGCCGGCTTTCGGTCCTTCGGTAATCGCAAAACAGCACATGGTCCTGTCCATCCAGAACCACCACGTCGCTGCTGATCGAACCGACATCAATCCCAATCGTCAGATCCGCTTGCGTCCGTAACGAAATCTCCCGCAACCGGGCTGTATTATGTCCTGCAGAAACCCCGGGGCTAGTCCTATCCATAGTATTCTCCAGCATTCTCCCTAATCCTCAATGACAATCCCGCATTATCATAGACAATTTACAGCAAACAGCAAGAGTACCACCGCTATTTTGTCCACAACGGGTAATTTTCCCGAATCAGATAAAGAGCGATGTTCTGTTACGATAGTTCAGGCCATCTGTGTGAGAATAAACCAAAAAAATCCGATAATCGCCCCCATGCATGCCGTCCCAACGAAAGCAAAAATGGCCTTTCGTATCGTTGTGGCTTCCGTACGAAGTCTTGCCAGGCTCAGTACAGCCCCGCCGCCTGCGCCCACCAGAAACAGACACGGACAAAGGATAATCGCCAACAGGAAAGTCGCTACATCGATAAAACCAAAGATACCCGGTAGCAAGAATTGATTTTTCGTCATTTCCCGCAGGGCATAGGCTATATTATGCATCCAGACCATAATAAAAAAGCTGATTACGGCCATGACCAGCAGTACAAGGTATTTCCATAGCCGCCGCCATGGTTGTACAATCGCCATAACCAGGCTGCAACCGGCTGCCAGCGAAAGTAGTATACCCGTGACGGTCATCCCTCCCCCCTCACTATGCCAGCTTATCACCGGAATAAATACACATAATCCCGTCAAACCAGTAAAGCCCAGCAGGGCCAAAGTGACACCCCAGTCTCGTTTTGCATTGCCTTGTTTCCACCATTTCTTCATAAAACCGATCCTTGTGCAGGTCTTACCTCAACACCTTAATTTAGGACATGAGTTGGGGAACCTCCCTATTTATCCGATGTAACAGAAAATGGTACCAACGGGAACTTTTCTGTGCGGGATTCCAGCCAACAATGCCTTCTCGCTTGTTATTATACCGATATGTCAGGTTGAGTTTCCAGCTTAGCCAGGTGGGGATCAGGCCTACCGTAAACAGGGATCGAATCGATCGCAGAATGATCCGATCCAGACGGTAAAACTGGGCGTACAACCAATCGGCTCCGGCCTGAAGCTGCTCGGGCCTCATCCGTTTGGGCTGTATCACGGTATGCCGATAATCGTAGTGGGCCCAGTTCTCGTCTATGATTCGCCCTTCCTGTTTGAATTGCTCATACAAAGGAGTTCCAGGCAGGGGCGTCAAAATGGCAAGCTGCAAAGCATTAATTCCGGCCTTCTGGAGAAATCGAAGCGTTCTTTCAAAAGCAGAGGTATCATCCCGATCCAGGCCTACAATCACGCCGGCCTGCACGCCGATCCCCTTTTGATGAATCTTTCGAATCCGTCGATAATACCCCCTGCTGTCATTAAATCCCTTGTCCATCGCCGCCAGGTTTTCTTCGCTGATCGACTCGATCCCGATGAACACTCCCCGACATCCGGCCTTGTACGCCAGATCCAGTAGTTCCGGATCATCGGCAATCTCGATGGAACACTGACTGATCCATCGTTTTTTCATAGGGATCATGCCACGAAACAGAGCCTTGGCATAGTCCGTATCGGCGATGATATTGTCATCCACAAACATGAAATTCTGTGGGATCTGCTGCAATTCTTCCAGTACATGCTCCAGGGGCCGGCTATGATGAGTATGCTGGAAAAAGGCCGTCACCGAACAGAAGCGACATTTGTGATGGCACCCACGCCCTGTCTGAACAGCATTGGTCGTTACATAATACTTACTCGTTTTCCGGAGCAGATCACGCCGGGGTACCGGCACTGTTGCCAGATCGATATCAGGATCGCCCCGATAAACATTCTGAAAAGAACCGGCTTGAATATCTTCCAGTACCCTGTCCCAAACACCCTCTGCCTGTCCGGCAACGACAATATCAAAATGCCGGGTCGCTTCTTCCGTACATAGCGATGGATGGAATCCCCCTGCCACCGTAATGATGCCCCTATTGCGGAAATGAGCCGCCAGTTCATACGCCCTTGCCGCCAATCCGGTCATGAACGTGATTCCGACTATATCCACATCCGCATCTAGATCGACTGCCTCGACATTTTCATCACAGATCGTGACTTCATGTTCGAATGGAGTCAGGGCGGCAAGCGTTGTCAGGGACAACACGCTGAACCGCAGCATTTTTCGCTTGGGCACAAAACCATTCACCTCTCTGACTCGCAAGTGCTCGGCCGCTGGTAAAATCAGTAAAATTTTCATAGCTCATCTCCTGGCATCTGAATAACTGGATCGTTCCACTGGTTCTATTCCGCAATCTTCGTGCCAGGAGAGAAATAAACCTTGTATGTCTTTTATACGCAATCACTTAGGGGCTCTTCTCGTTTGGAAATTATATTTTTTGGAATTGTTCTATTGACATCTCATGAACACATAATGTACATATAATGTATGGCAAAGGTACATCTCACATCTGAAGACCGGCAATTTTTCTCTCTCGTCATGGACGCTACGTTCGCCAATCCCTTTAGTCAAAGAAGGTTGGATATTGATACAAAAATCTCCGGTTCCGAGCCGGGACGGGCCTGGATCGAAGTCCGCCCGGAAGCCATAGGCGAGGTCAAACGCCGCATCCAAAAACTGGGCAGGGACAAGCCGCTGGCGATTCAGGATTTCAACGTTGCTGACCAAGGCCTGATGACATATGTGTTCCTGTTCCATATCTATCACCAGTTCAGCCTTCACTTTGATGATGTTATTGCCACACAGGTCGAGGCGGGCCCCAAATCGGTCCAGGTGCCCTTCGCCAAAGAGGCCCTGGACTCCTTTTGTTCTCGCGGCTTTGAGCGGAAGGAAGCAAGCCGCTTTTTCTCTCTGTTCTACCAGATTCGTCGGGCGTTTTACCTGATCGAGAAGGCCCTGATCGGAAAAAGCGACTGTATGCGGCAGCTCCGCGTGGATTTATGGAATAATATATTCACCTGTGAGATTAACAATTTTGAGCAGTTTCTATGGGATCGGATGGAGGATTTCTCCACGCTTCTGTTGGGACCGACAGGATCGGGCAAAGGCGCGGCAGCCGCAGCAATCGGCCGGAGCGGATTCATACCCTTCGAGGAGAAAAAAGGAGCCTTCGCCAAAAGCTTTACCGAGACCTTCGTGCCGATTAACCTGTCGCAATATCCCGAAACCCTTCTGGAATCGGAACTCTTTGGTCACACCAAAGGGGCCTTCACCGGGGCAGTCAGTGAATACCATGGTCTGTTCTCTTTGTGCGGAGAACACGGCTCGGTCTTTCTTGATGAAATCGGTGAGATCCGCCCGGAGATCCAGATCAAACTGCTCAAGGTTCTCGAAGAACGCACCTTTACCCCCGTCGGCAGTCACGACTCACTGCGGTTCCATGGACGGGTTATTGCCGCCACCCATCGCAACCTGGACGAACTGCGAAACCGTGGCGCCTTCCGCGATGACTTTTACTACCGGCTCTGCAGCGACTGTATCCACGTACCCAGCCTGCAGCAGCGGCTGCAGGAAAATCCTGCTGAGCTGGATGATCTGATTGCCCATACGATCCGATGGATCACGGGAAAGAACCTGCCCGAACTGGCCGCCGAAGTACGCAAAGTCATCGATCAACGGCTGGGCAAAAAATACCATTGGCCGGGAAATGTCCGTGAGCTGGGCCAATGCGTCCGGCGGATCATTATCAAACGCGATTACGAAGGCCATCACCTTGTCGAACCGACCGATCGGCTCAGCCAATTATCACAGGGGCTGTCCGAGGGAATACTCAAAGCCGATGAATTACTGATGGGATATTGCCGCCTGCTGTACGAACGATTCGGCACGTATGAAGAAGTCGCCCGCCGAACCGGCATGGACCGCCGCACCGTTAAAAAATACGTCCAAACCCAAAATTCATCCGAGTCATTACATCATCCGCTCTGACAAGTCGCGCTCCACCGATACCACGGCTGCCTTGGATACGGCTAAGGAGAATCAACAGGATGATCGGACTATAAATCGTGTCCATCACGCGATAAAAAGCGGCTTTGGCCTCTTTATACCAATGAATGGAGGCTGTTGTTATCGATACCCTGCGTTGTCCTTATTCCGGAGCTGGCCGTCGGTCTTCCCGGCGCCCTTTCAAAAAGTATATCGACACCGCAATCCAAATATCGTCGCAGGAGATTCTCCGGTGCTGTTTCCAGGATCCATAACCAACTGAAGGTTCGGGCTTACATGAAGATCGTCATTGATCTGGATGCGGTAATATAATTCGACAAAGTCCAGCTCCCTTTCTTCATGGAAACCCAGGTTATCGGGACTTCGGAGTCCGCTGGCGTAACCGACGGCAAACACATCCCGGCTCCGTCCCTCGATCGGCTCTTTCACTTCCAGCCCAAAACTGACAAAATCTTCTATTTCGTGGACCGACTCATCCGCCCATCCATACCGGAAAAAAAGCGTTGTCTTGGCATCGATCTGCTGGTCCATACTGAGCCCGAATCCGAGATCGTCCCTTTTGCTTCGGACGCTGCCGTCCAGGTACTCTTTGTCCTGGGGATCGTACCATAACGTAAGGCGATAGGTTCCATCCAGACCCCAGAATCGCGGTCGGACACCCGTTTCGATCACACTGAAGAAATGATCTTCATCGTGAAAGGTGGTTCGAAATACCGTCTCCCGCTTCTGTGCCTGGGCATCGGCAATCGCTGCCTGGACAAACCAATCCTCGGCCGGTTCATAGATCGCCCGGATGCCCAATCCTTTGGAGGGAAAGGGAATCGCCTGATTTTGCACGAGGGGATAGGCAAAAAATTGCGTTTTGTACTCATTGGCTACGGCGGAATGATCGAAATAATCAATCATATCAATTTTCCCAATATTCCAAGTCAGTCGTCTGTCCAGGCCCGTGAACTCGACGAACAGTTTATCAATAAAAATATCGTGATCGCCTTTGGCCCCATCGTTCAAATCGTAAAAAGTGCCGACCTTCCCTTCGATGCCGTAACCGAAAGAAGCCTGGGTGGAAACGACCAGCACCGAATAATTACCCATCCAGTCATCCGCTGATTCGGCATCGAGCAGATAAAACAGGTCGAGATCGTATAATCCGGCAAGCCGGTCGGCGTTTTTTGTGTCGACGCCGTTGACGGCTCCCTCCCAATAATGGGTCAAACTCGTTTTAAATTTATACCGCCCGACGGAAAGAACGCCTACATCCGGCACATCGCATTCCTCTGCACGGATCAGCGTCAAACCGAAAAAAAAACACAGGATCAGCAGCATCGCAATTGTTGTCGGGCTCCTTCTGTGTCCCATTCCTGATTCTCCTCTATACAATACTGGTTACCAAAAAATTTGAAATTCTCCTTTCCTCATTTGGGAGGTCTGCCTACCCAACAATCATAATAATTCCCAACCGGAATTACCATTATTAATTTTAGAGGCCGGAAAAAATTAAATAGGAGCAGGAGTCTTTTCAAGCTTTGGGTACAATTGCAGGCGGATTTTGCTATGATTTTCGGATAGATAGGCTTGGTCGTGTAACCGAGCGTTTGCATTAGAAAATGTTGGATAAACTGAACAGGACTATACCTGTTAGAGACGAAAAAGCAGAATGCTCCATTATACAAACAGGCAGAATAAGATATATATCTTGAGCCTGGACCCGGTTCTTCTGGAGGATATTGAGGAACGGCTTCATGTATATCCCGGTATGGAATCCACAGAACTGGTTACGCCGGGCAGCGATCGCTCAGCCATTACCGTCGAAGATATCCATCAATTGGCTCGAGACACAATAACAGCAAGAGTATTAATCGTCGATATACGCCATCAAACAAGAGCACAACTCCAACCCGTTCATAGCGA
The DNA here is from genome assembly GCA_016926155.1 of Sedimentisphaerales bacterium. Classification (GTDB taxonomy): domain Bacteria; phylum Planctomycetota; class Phycisphaerae; order Sedimentisphaerales; family Anaerohalosphaeraceae; genus JAFGGE01. Next base: position 1,777 of record JAFGPC010000209.1, on the reverse strand, counting down.
CATCATACGATTCAATCGCCCGGATTTTAATCGTTATTGCTATACAATCCTGGTTGGGGACGGGCCGATCAATTATTTTCAGTCTGACAGAGGCTTAAAGACCTTTCCTTCGTTTCTGGCTAATCTCAGAATTGATTTCAGTGCGGCCGCCTTCTTTGGCGATCCGTTTCTGTATTATAGCATGGACGAGATACAGGAGAGGGCGCTATATGAACAGAATGCCCTGCCGGAACGGATCTCGCGGCATTTCGAAAAGTATTTTAAACAAGGCAGGCTATCCGTATCGCAGTTACGCAGATATTTCAGGGCGGCGGATAAACAAGGAGCCGAAAAAAGAAGGAAACAAAAGACCCGGCACGCAATGCTTAGAAAAATGTGTAAGAAAATGGTCCTGGACAAGTTCCCGGATGATAAAGAGCAGATCCGGCAGGCCTTATCCAGGGAAGGATTGGCGTTTCCCGGAGAGATACTCCGATGTAATATATACCCGTTTTACTTTGAAGAGCGGGTGTTTCATTATCTTAAAAAGCACAAGCAGCGATCTAAACATTGATTTTAGAGAAAAAGCGACAGGAATCATTTTCAGTTTTCGGAATGAGATCTAAATAGGTGACTGTCCTATTATCCATGATGCGTTGATTTCAGAATCACCGGATTGTCGTTGAAAGAAGATATAGTACCAACCGACAAACTATTCCTGCGACAGGCGGGTTAAGAACAATCGGCTAATCCATCGACTTTTTCAACCGCCCTACGATCCCTCATTGCCTCTGTGTAAAAACAGCATATCAATTGTGTCTTTTCGGTGTTTCTTTTTCCTTGATAGGTGCTTGTGCTTGATGAATGCGACAATAATCCTGGTGGTTATAGATACTCAATAAACGCCGGCAGTTGGGAAACGTGCATCTCCTGCCTTCCGGGGAGGTCTTTAGCATTTTTGTCATTGGAATTCCTTTCGACGAGATTTTCTCCGCATCCATATGCATCAATTGGGCAATTTCAAACCTTCAGGGCCCGATCTTTCATCTGACAGGATATCACAGATATGCCCAATATCTTTCAATATTCCGTCCAGAGCTGGACGATTTCATTTTTTTCAATATGTTCGGGAAACTGCAGGTAGAAGGTAAAGCCGCTTTATTGGCGTCATAAAGGCTCTTTTGGAGGACGTGTGATTCGTTTTGAGTAGTGGGAAAACTTTTATTTTATTTTTTTCGTGCATTCGATAGACACTTAACCGATAATGACCCATAGTTTAAGAAGCCTATTTTTTCATCTCTCAGAAATATCCTTCTAATTAACTGAACGGAGAGATATCGTTGAATGGCCTACAACAGGCCAAGGAGCAGTATTGTGAGTGCAGGTACAGTCAAATGGTTCAATGCAAGCAAGGGATTTGGTTTCATTACTCCGGATGATGGTTCGGCCGATTTGTTCGTCCACCATTCGGAAATCAAGACGGGCGGCTATGCCACCCTCGACGAAAACCAGAAAGTTACCTTTGAAGTCGGACAAGGCAAAAAGGGCCCGTGTGCAAACAACGTGCATCCGTCCTAACCATGCCATATGCATAGAATCGAAAAGGCTCTGCTTCGGCAGGGCTTTTTTTTTGGCTATAACCGGAATAGTGTCAGGATTCTTATCTCCCAAATGATGCATTCGATTCTCTGATGTATAAATGCTTTCATCTTGCTCTGTAGAAAAGCTTTCATAAATTGCCTATTTTAAACTTGCGCGCTGTTTTCGACTGTTGTATACAATCGAGAATGAGCAAGAT
>JAFGPC010000208.1 GCA_016926155.1 Sedimentisphaerales bacterium | reverse complement strand
GCCGGCGGCGGACGGGACGGGGCTGAGCCTGACCAAATCCCCGTTTGAGAGCTACGGTAACGACCCGACCCACTGGGTTGCCGCTGCCCCCACACCGGGACTGTGAGAGAAATATCAGAGATAGATAAATCTTGCAACAGGACAGAATATCCCTGTATGATAGTATGCAGGGATATTTTTATGAGGATAGATGTGGATCGGAGGTGAAGTATCTATGACAGGCCGGAAAGGAGAGACTATCATGCAACAGAGCGGAGGTTTTTCTCGTCGTCGTTTCTTACAAACCACAGCGGCTGCGGCGGCTTTTACGATTGTACCGCGTCATGTGATCGGACAGGGCCAGACACCACCAAGCGATACATTCGGAGGAGCACTGATCGGTTGCGGTGGCAGAGGCAACGGTACCTTTGAGGGGCTGGGGCCTAATGTGAATAAAGTGGCAATCTGTGATGTGAAGTTTCTGGATCATGCCGACAACAAAAAAGTGTATACGGATTTTCGGCGGGTACTGGAGCGAAAGGATATTGATGTGGTGGCGATTGCCACACCGCCGCATTGGCATGCCCTGATTTCGATCGCGGCGATGGAGGCAGGCAAAGATGTTCTGTGTGAAAAACCCATGACGCATTTTATCGCCGAAGGCCGGGCTGTTGCCGAAACGGAACGAAGGACCGGGCGGATCTTCCAGGTTGGGACCTATGGACGATTCAGTGCGGATCGCAATAAACGCAAGATCATGACCAGCGGGCTCTTGAAGAAAAATCCTGTCGTGCATATTCATCGAGGCGGCTTCAAAGTGAAAGAGTGGAGCGGCATGATCAATCCCAAACCACAGCCGGTTCCCAAGAGCCTGGACTGGAATATGTATTGCGGGCCCTCACCCTTACGACCGTTCCATCCGCATCGGTTTGGCGGATCGCATCGGGGATACTGGGATTACGAAGGCGGCGGCCTGACCGATATGGGACAGCATTATTTTGACGGTTTCCAGTACATGTACGGCAAAGACAATACCAGTCCTATCGAAATCGAGCCTTATGCGCCGCCGGCACATCCGGAGGCATGCGGTATGTGGGGATGGGTCGAAATGAAATATACCGATGGATTGACGCTGGTATTTGACAGTCAGGAATGGGGCAAGCCCTATGATCGGATGCAGCCGCGGGATATCAGCATCAACGACCTTGCCCCGGAGGACCGGGAAAAGCTAAAGGCCATGCCGGATCCGGAGCCGCTTGTTAGTTTTCCTGATGCGATTCGAACACGCAAACGAGCCGGTGGAAATGCGGATGTATCGCATCGATGTGTTTGTCTGATGCATCTTGCCAATATTGCTATTCGGGTCGGACGCAAGATACAATACGATCCTATCCGTGAGGTGATTTTAGGCGATGAACAGGCTAACCGTCTCGTCAATCAACCAATGCGAACACCATGGCATTTATAAGCTGGATAGAGACGGTATCGAAAGGAACCGATTATGAATGAGAAAGTGAGCGAATTGATTAAACGGCTTCCCGATCCCGACGAACGGGGATTTATGAGCCAGATCGATAAAACGGTTGTGGATGAGGTGACGGCCGGTATTCTGGAAGGCGGGGCCGACAGTATCACCGCAGTAGTGGATATGCTTAACGAGCCTGGTAAAGGTGATGATTATAAGGCGCATTATGCCCTGCATTGCATGACCATTGCGGCAGGCAGGGATCGAGAACAGATGCAGAAGGTTGCTCAGGTTCTTGCCGGATGTCTTGAGAAGGAGTATCCCAAAGGTGTGAAAGAATACCTTATTCGGGAATTGCTGGTTGTGGGCGGCAGGGAAGTTGCTGAGGTATTAGGAAAGTTTCTCCATGACGATGATTTATGTGAGCCGGCCGCTCAGGCGCTGACCGCCATCCGACGGGGAGCACGGGCCCAGTTTGAAAATGCCCTGGTCGGCGCTAACGATAAATGCCGTCCTACAATTCAGCAAAATCTGGAAATTGCACAAAGACGGCGACGTCGATAGCAATCGTAATAGACAAAATTGGAATCGATAATCCAAACCAATAGGACAGCGCCACAGGGCAGGAAAAAACTGTTGCCTGCGGGCCACAAATCCACTATAGTCCAAATCTTTGCAAAGCATTGGTTCCTCCGGGGCATGCCGGAAAATGGTATCGGCATAGTGGTAATGCGAACGCTGTACAGTGAAAACGAGGTGAAACCATGAAAAAGATCGCCATTATATGTCTTCTTCTGGCCTGTATTGTTCCGGTTCTTTTTTTTGGATGCGGAAAAAAAGAAGGGGGTGTTACTGTTCTCAAACTCGCACACGGGCTGAACACGGATCATCCGGTGCACAAAGCGATGGAGTTCATGGCGCAACGCGTGGCGGAAAAATCACAGGGTAAGATGCGCGTGGATATTTATCCCGGGGAACAGCTCGGAAACGAAAAAGAATGCCTTGAAAACCTGCAACTCGGCGCACTGGCCATGACCAAAACCTCTTCTTCGCCTCTGGAGGCGTTTGTGGATGAGATGAAGGTACTGGGTTTGCCGTATCTGTTTCGGGATGCCGACCATTACTGGAAGGTTCTTAAGGGTGATATCGGCAAAGAATTACTGGCGGTAGGTGAATCCAAGGGGCTCAAGGGATTATGTTTTTATGATGCCGGAGCCCGCAGCTTTTACACGGTCAACAAACCCATTAAGACTCCTTCCGATCTGGCAGGTCTGAAGATTCGGGTTCAGCAAAGTCCTATTGCCATCGATATGGTAAAATCAATGGGGGCTTCTCCGACACCAATTCCCTGGGGTGAATTATATACATCGCTTCAACAAGGGGTTGTCGACGGGGCAGAAAACAATCCACCCAGTCTGTATACCTCCAAGCATTACGAAATCTGCAAATATTACACGCTTGATCAGCACACGATGCCCCCGGATGTCCTTCTGATCAGTCCGATCCGCTGGAACAAGCTGACTGATCAGGAGAAACAGATTCTTCAGGAAGCGGTTGACGAGTCCGTGGATCAGGAACGGAAACTTTGGGCTGAGTTCGAAAAGAAATCCATGGATGAGGTTCAACAGGCCGGTGTCGAGGTGATCATTCCCGACAAGGCACCGTTCCGCGAAGCGGTAAAGCCAATGCTTGAAGCGCAGCCGGACAATATCAAAGCCCTGATTCAGCGTATTTCTGAGGTGCAATAAATCATGCTGGCGGCTTTAAAGAAGGTCCTCGACTCGTTTCTTGAGATCCTGTTGACTATAGTGATGACCGTGCTTGTACTGGATGTTGTCTGGCAGGTTTTCACCCGCTATGTCTTAAATAGTCCCAGTTCGTGGAGCGAGGAGCTGGCAACTTTTTTAATGATCTGGGTAGGCATGTTGGGAGCCTCTGTCGCTCTCAATCGCGGCGCTCATCTGGGTATTGACTACTTTGTCGGAAAACTCTCTGCGCGAAAACGTGTGTACACGGAGGTTTTTGTCTTTCTTTGTATTACCCTGTTTTCGTTTTTTGTGATGTTTCTTGGCGGGATTTTTTTCACATTGAATATGTTTCGAGGAGGACAGGTCTCTCCGGCTTTGAACCTGAAGATGGGGTATGTATATCTTGCCTTGCCCATTAGCGGCTTTTTTCTTGTCTTTTATAGTATCGAATTACTCTTCGAGAAAATCCTTCTTCTGGTTCGAGGGCAGGCTGCTTTTCAGGAGGCCATCGACAGCATGAATATGCCGCCATCTATACCGGAATCCGATGATACCAGTGAACCTCTTTAAGGTTGAATTATGACTGCCACGATAGCCATTTTGATCATTGTGTTTGTCATTCTTCTTGTGCTGAATGTACCTGTCGCATTTTGTATGGGCTTGGCAGCCTTGCTGGGATTCGTCGTGATGGGGGATATGCCGAGTCTGATGAAGACAGCCCATGCGATGGCAACGGGAATCGATGAGTTTGCTTTGCTGGCGATACCATTCTTTATCCTCTCCGGATTGTTTATGGGCCATGGGGGGATCGCACGTCGACTCATCGATTTCGCCAATGTTCTTGTGGGCGGCTTCCGCGGCGGATTGGCGTTTGTCGATATCTTTACCTGTATGCTTTTTGGCTCGATTTCGGGCTCGGCAGCAGCGGCGGTCTCTTCGGTAGGGGGATTCATGGTTCCCCTAATGAACAAGATGGGGTATCACCGGGACTACAACGCATCCGTCAGTATCACGGCGGCGACGACGGGTCTGCTGATTCCGCCCAGCAATGTGATGATTGTCTATTCGCTCGCTACCGGTGGAGCCACATCGATTGCCGCAATCTTTATCGCGGGTGTGATCCCGGGTGTGATGGTGGGACTTGGCCTGATGATCGCGGCGGGGATTCTGGCGGCCAAACACAAATACGGCTCAGAAGATCTTTTTGAATTAAACGAAATCATTATCCGCGTAGTAGGAACTACCTTATGTCTGGTTATTCCTATCGGATTAATCGTTTATCGAGCCCAATTCGCTATCCCGGTTTCAATGCTTGCCTTGACCGATGAGAATGCCGCTTTTCAGGCTTCTTTGCGGACCATCAATCTATGGACGGTTTTGGTCTGTGGGCTTTTAGCCGTGATCATGCTTGCGTTAAATATTGTTCTGGCTTTGCTTGGGATGCCGAAAGACAAGCGCATTATCATTGCCGGCCTGATTGGTTTACAATTTCTTCCGATCCTATTGGGAAAAGGATATTTTGTCGGGCAACTCTATGAAGGGGGAAATCGTTTTTCGAATCTCAGTCTGATCCTTGTCGGATATTCATTTTTAATAACCGCTTTGCTCTTCTGGTATGGAACAAAAGTTTCCTGGAAAGGTTTTATCACCTTTGTGCAGGCAATCCCGGCTTTGATGTTGATTGTGATTGTCCTTGGCGGGATCCTGGCCGGGGTATTTACAGCGACGGAAGCGTCGGCGATCGCCGTTGTCTATGCCTTCCTGCTCAGTGTGTTTCTGTATCGGGAGGTACAGTGGAAGGAGATTCCCGGTATTATTCTCAAATCCGCCGTTACCACGGCCGTAGTGCTTATGCTTGTCGCCACCTCCATGGCAATGAGCAGTGTGCTGACTCTGGAAAATGTTCCTCAAAATGTTAGTGCCTCTCTGACCAATCTGACACAGAATCCCTATGTTCTTCTGTTGATTATCAATGCCATGCTTCTGATCGTCGGTACCTTCATGGACATGACACCCGCCGTGCTGATCTTTACACCAATCTTTCTTCCCATTGTTTCGCGATTTGTCGGCTTCGAGATGGATCCACTGCATTTCGGTATCATTTTGATCATGAACCTTTGCATCGGCTTGTGTACGCCGCCGGTCGGTACCTGTCTGTTTCTGGGCTGCGGGATTGCCGAGACGACCGTGACCAAGGTGATCCGACATATCCTACCGTTCTTTGCGGCGATGATTACGGTATTGATGATCTGTACCTACCTGCCGGCGTTCAGCATGTGGCTGCCCGACAAGCTTGGCCTGATCGAATGGTCGGGCAAAGGTCCCGGCTGGCCCGTCTATGTAATATCGATTCTGGTCGGTATTGCCGTGATTGCTGTTGTCTCTCTTCTCAGCGCCCGAAAACCCGCTCCGGCGGATGCTGTAAGTTGAGATATTATATCACTCGCATTCCATTGGGAAGTAATTCCGAGCATTGTTGTAGCATATATCCTCCACCATTTGGCCCAGAAGGGACATATCTTTAGGCAGCAGGCCCTTTTCGACATCGTCTCCCAGCAGGTTACACAGAATGCGGCGGAAATACTCATGCCGTGGATAGGACAGAAAGCTGCGTGAATCGGTCAGCATCCCCACGAACCGGCTCAGCAGCCCCAAGTTGGACAAGGCGTTCATCTGCTTGATCATCCCATCCATCTGATCGAGGAACCACCAGCCGGAGCCGTACTGCATCTTGCCGGGGCAGGAGCCATCCTGAAAATTGCCCAGCATCGTCGCCATCACCTCGTTATCCCGCGGATGAATATTGTACAGGATCGTCTTGGGCAGCCGATTGGTGCGGTCCAGCCGGTCGAGGAAACGGGCCAGCGGGGCAGCCGTCATGTAATCCCCGATGGAATCGAAACCCGTATCCGGACCGAGCTGGGCGAACATCCGCGAGTTGTTGTTGCGCATCGGTCCCAGGTGAAGCTGCTGGACCCAGCCTTTTTGCCAGTCCAGCAGGGCGAACTCAATCATCATGACCGACTTGAATTGGAGCACTTCGTCCGGTGTCAATGGTTTGACAGTACGGATCTTGCCAAAGATCGTTTCGATCTGGTTCTTTGTATAGTCTTCGGCAACGGCCGTTTCCAGGCCATGATCGCTGAGTCGACAGCCGTTGTCATGGAAGTATTGGTGCCGTTTACTGATCGCTTCCAGGTAATCGGCAAATGTGCAGATTTCCATATCCGTCAGTTCGGCCAGCCGGTCAATCCAGGCGTTCAGATTTGCCACATTTTCAGCGGCCATCGCCTTATCGGGGCGCCATGCGGTATGTACTTTGATCTCGAATCCATCGGCTCGAATCTTCTGGTGATGTTCCAGGCTGTCCAACGGGTCTTCCGTTGTACAGACCAGTTTAACGTTCATCTTCCGCATGATATTTCGCACGCTGAACTCCGGCATGGCCAGCATTTCATTGCATGCCTCATAGATTTCCCGCGCGGTGTCCGGTCCCAAAAGGGTACCAGTGATCCCAAACGGCCGTTTCAATTCCAGATGGGTCCAGTGATAAAGAGGATTCCGCAGGCAGTAGGGCACGGTTTCGGCCCATTTAGCGAATTTATCCCAGTCCGATGCATCCCCGGTACAATATCGTTCCTCGATCCCGTTGCTCCGCATGGCGCGCCACTTATAATGATCGCCGTACAACCAGATTTGCGTCATGTTTTCAAACTGGACATCCGCTGCGATCTGGTCAGCGGGCAAATGACAATGATAGTCATAAATCGGCATCTCCGCTGCGTGTTTGTGGTATAGAGTACGGGCGGTATCGCTCTGCAACAGAAAATCATCCGAAAGAAACTCAACGGCCATAACAAATCCTTATACAAGAAAAAAATCCGACTCTCATAGACTAGGATCATATCCAACCTTGCTCTGGAAGTCAAATCCGACTTTGTTTGCTTCTATGCCGTCGTCTGTCCATTCCAGTACGATCGGTTATTTGTCAGGATTGAGCGAAGTTGATTCAAGTTCTACAAGCTCCTGTGTAGTGACTTGACGGACGGATAAGTCACCGAAAACTACTATGTACTGATTATTGTCGCTTTTCCATCGCAGGAGAACCGCATGGGGAAATTGAGCGTTGACTTTATCTCCATAGTAGGCCGGATCTTTTTTCTCCTTCTTTAAGGTGGCGAATGTAGTGTTAACCTGTTCGAGCTTGAGCAGATTATTGACCATTTCTTCGCTGGGTTGGGGAGGCGAGTTGCCATACTTTTTCTGCATGGCCCGGATATACTCATTGGCGATGGTCATGGTCGTCAGGGAAGTGGGGTACTGTCCGTCAGCCATCCTGGCAAACCATTTGAGCACGTCGATAATATCGCGGCCTTCCTTTCCAATCGCCAGTTCGATTTGGGTGAGGTGTTTATAGCTCTGCGGAACATTTGGGATAAAATCCCGTGCAGGGATCTCGACATTCCACTGAAATCTGTCAAGGACTGTGTCCATTATAAATACACCATCGTTGGCTGAAGCACTGAGAGTGAGTTGTACCGGCAGTTCGGTTTCAATATCAACCCAAAGCCGGGCAGTGACTTCATCAAATAGTTCTTCTTCCAGACCGGGACTGAAAATGGTGCCCATTTTAGTATTCGTTACCTCGATTCCTTCGACCTTAATGCCATTGAGTACTTTTTGTCCCAATGGAGTATAATCAAATCCCATCATTGTAGCTAACAGAAAGCGAGGATCACCATTTTCCTGTTCCGTCTTCTTCATACGTTCCTCTGTAAGAGGTATTGTGCTGTATTCCCGAACATCGGGCATGATAATTGTCATCAACCGCTTATCAAACTGGACGTACAATTGGGTTGAGACGTTTTTTGGGGGTGATTTGATATGGCTTTCCACATGAATGCCCTGGTCATAAGCAAGTTTAACATAACGGAGAATGCCCGTAATTGCACTGTCTGATGCACCGTGCATTTCTTTCGTTGCGATTGTCATCCGGTAGAAGACTGTATTCATCTTCGTGATTCGCTTGACAAGCTGGTTCCAGGCAACTTCTGAAGATGTGTGTAACAGAAGGAATATCGCAATGATGCAGATCAAGATCACTGCTGCAACAGACCAATGCATGAATCTGCATTTCATTATGTGTCTCCGGATACACGTTTCACCATTGTTTTTGGATCCTCCACAATGGCTTCCGAGGCCGGCTCGCCAGCCTTTTTGTATCATAGACACAGCAGATGGAGGATGTATAAGGATTTTGTAAGTTTTTCCATTTTTTTTATCTATCTTTACGGATCAGAGTTCTATGTGCATCTGATCCGGACCTTTGCTTGCCGCGGAATGTTAGAAATGCTAAGATGTGTTGGTTGTGGTAATATTCTATGGAAATAATACGTCTATGGAGGCAATATGACACCCAAGGAACGAATCTATGCTTTGTTAAAGGGGAAACCGGTGGACCGGCCTCCGGTGACGCCGATCTTCATGGCGTGGGCGGCTCATTTTGTCGGTCACTCGTACCGTGATTATTATCTGGATTCCAAGGTGCTGGCTCGGGCCCAAATCGCAGTCGTGCGGGCCTTTGGACTGGATCAGATCAGCGCCATCAGCGATCCATTCCGAGAGGCCAGTGCCTATGGGATGGAGTTTGACTGGCCTGAGGAAGGAGTCGGCAAGTGCAAGGGGTATCTACTCTACGGCCCGGAGGATCTGTCTCAACTGGGAACGATTGATATTGAGGGATCACCCCGTACGAAAGACAGACTGAGCGGCGTGGCCGAATTGGCCCGGGAAGTCGGCTCAACACACAGTGTGTTGGGATGGGTGGAAGGACCGATTGCCGAATACGGAGACCTGCGCGGCGTGGAAAATACATTGATAGACTTGGTCGATAAGCCGAACATGTTTGCGCAGGCTTGTGAACAAATTGTTGACAATGGAATTGCCTTTGCTCGGGCGCAGATTCAACGGGGTGCAGATATAATCGGGGTGGGAGATGCGGCCGCGAGCCTGATCAGTCCCGGGATGTATATCGAACATGTGCTTCCCTGGGAGAAAAAGCTGATCGATGGGATTCATGAAGCGGGGGGAACTGTAAAATTGCATATCTGCGGTAACATCACTAACTTGGTAGAGCATATGGCCAAAACAGAAGCGGATATCATTGATGTGGACTGGATGGTTCCACTGGACAAGGCGCGGCAGGCGGTCGGGCCGGATGTCGTACTGGCCGGTAATTTCGATCCCGCTTCGGTCCTGTTAAATGGCTCTGCCGAAGATGTCGCAGCAGCCGCCCGAAAGTGTTTCGAATTGGGCGGTGATCAATTCATTTTACAGCCGGGTTGTGAGGTGCCGCCGGGGACTCCCGAAGAGAACATACGTGCATTCTGCCCTTGCACGGGAACATTGCTTTCCGATATACTAAAGGTTCCGTAACGTGATAAAAGCATCAATATATAAAGGTCAAATCAGTCCTTCGACAAGATAGAGGAAAGGTAGTGGGTATGAAAAACTTGAATCGACGAGTATTTCTAAAGGGCACAGTATTGGGAGCAGGAACATTGGCTGTACCGAATATCGTTCCGGCTTCGGTGTTCGGGGCTGATGCACCAAGCAATCGCATCGTGATGGCCAGTATCGGCACCGGGGGACAGGGCCGGGGCAATATGGGAAACCTGATGCAATATTCCGATTGTCAGGTCGTTGCCGTGTGCGATGTGGATGCCAATCATTGCAAGGAAGCGGCCAATCAGGTAAATAATCATTACAATAACAGCGATTGCAAAGAATACAATGATTTCCGTGAAGTGATTGCAAGACGCGATATTGATGCCGTCTGTATCAGCACGCCGGATCACTGGCACGGGCTGATCACCATCGCTGCGGCCAAGGCAGGAAAAGATATCTACTGTGAGAAGCCTTTGACCAACTCGATTTTTATGGGCCAGGCAGTATACCGCACGGTCAAACGATATGGAAGGGTGTTTCAAACAGGAAGCCATGAACGCAGTCGGGAGAAAGCCCGTTTTGCCTGTGAACTGGTACAAAATGGCTATATCGGCAAGCTGCATACCATCGTTGTAAACCTGCCATGTATCGAACCTCACCACAAATCCGTAATGAACGATACGGGGGATCATCCTGTCCTTTCAGTTCCGCCCGAGCTGGATTGGGATATGTGGCTGGGATACACTCCTTTGGTTCCTTACACTCCAAAACGATGCCACTTTTCCTGGCGGTTTGTGATGGCCTATGGCGCCGGAGAGATGAGCGACCGGGGCGCGCATGTGATCGACATCGGCCAGCTCGGTAACAATACCGACGATACTACACCGATTGAGTTCTGGGCCAAGGGGGAACTACCGAAAAGCAAACTCTTCGACACATACTTTAATTTCCAGTTTGAAGCCAGGTATGCCAACGGCGTCAAGATGGTCGGGACCTCAGAAGAGCCGCGGGGTGTCAAGTTCATCGGAGATGATGGATGGGTTTTTGTGCATATCCATGGCGGGCATCTGGAAGCCAGCGATCCGAAGCTGTTGACAACGAATATCAAACCCGATGAGATTCATCTGGGACGCAGCAAGGGACACCATCGCAACTTCCTGGATAGTGTGAAAACGCGAGAAGAAACTATGGCCCCGATACATGTCGGATATCATACCTTGCTGACTTGTCAGTTGCTGAATATTTCGATGATGCTGGACGGGGCACGGTTCAAATGGGATCCGAGTCGGGAACGAGTGCTGGATAACCCGCGGGCCCAGGCCCTGCTGAAGCGACCTATGCGCGCACCGTGGACGTTGTAGGAGCAGGACATAAATCAGAATCAAGATGCAGGTGTTTAAATTTGCTTCTTTTATGAGACTTTCGATAGAGGAAGTTGTTTCCTGTTTAGAACAACGAACTTGACTTGGTTTGAATTTTGTGATATAGTATAGATGTTGCGAGTGCAGCCTGGACCGGTTTCGGTCAAGAGCACAATCCGCGGTAGCGTGCATTCGGGCATGTCGCAACAAGGGAGTCAGACCCTACAATCAATTCTGAATGAAATGTCTGAACTCCCTTTTTTTCTGCGCTTTTATTGGCTTTTGCTTGTGTCTTGAATCTAGAAATCCGAACGGCGTTTGGGAACCTGTTTATTGGCCTGTTCAATCAGGAAGCAATCCAGAAGCCCTTCCATCCTCCGACTCATTTCTTCCGACAATTGTTTTGCATTGAATAGTTCCAGAACCGTATTCAGGGCCGTGCAGGAATAATAGATGCGATTCTCGATAGTCTCGACACTGATGATTCCAAGTGTATCGTCTTCGGTCCGATTCACATACGTACTATAAATAGGACAGATTTCCATCCTGGGACATAACAGGGTATGCTTCATTTCTCATTTCCTCCCGTTTGAGAAAAAATGGACTCTGTTTCCACAAAAAGGATCGCCGACGTATTGGGCAAAATCCTCTTCATTCGTCAAAGTACAGGATAAACGAAACAAGACAGAGAATCAAACGGATTCTATACATCTGTACTCATCGATTATACGGATCTGTTTGGAACTTAGGTGGGTTACCGGCAAAGATGCCGTATACTCTATTTTTTTGTGCAAAACAGGGTATAGGTCTGATCCCGGCAATAGAAAAGTGGGCGGAGTCGTTCTTGATTAATGTGTTGGATTGTGGTACTTTATAGAAATTATCTGGCTGCCAGGAAAATAGTAAAATGTTCAAAATGTGATAAACACTGTGATAAAATAGGAATTAAAAGGCGACTGGAAATAATGAACATGCGAAAAGCTTTGTTGATCATTGGAATTACAGGCTATCTTGGTTATATGGCCGTTGCGGCTGGGAACAGTGATGTTTATACGAAGAAAGAGACTTGGGCTCAGACACTCTTGTCTGTGCGGGACCAGTGCCAACAGGGTATGGATGAGACGGACATTGTTTTAGGTCCGTGGTATACTACGGGTGGTTTGCATGCCGGTTCGTTTGAAAAGCCTTTATTTCCGGAAAAAGGCGTAGATGTTGATGCCAAAGGTACGGACGATAAGCGACTATGGCAGCGGGGGAAATTTACGGATGGACAAGTGCAGAAACTTTCGGCCGACAGTGCCGGCGCAACGTATCTGTATCGGACGATTACAACCCGGACAGCACAGTCTCTACCGGTTTCCCTTGGGAGCGATGATGGGATTACCGTCTGGCTCAACGACAAAAAAATCCTTTCCAGAGATGTACCGCGAGGAGTGGGCCCGGATCAGGAACGGCTGACTCTCGAATTACAACCAGGGACGAATGCCTTTTTACTCAGGATCTACAACATCAGCGGGGATCATGGCTTTTATTTTTCGGCCGGTGATAATCCGTTGGCTAGAGTGTGGAATCGTATCATACAGGACTGGCCCAAGGAGTCGGCCTGGATGCAGAATGATCTGGGAGGGGGGCACATCGCCTGGCTTCAAAGTGGAAATGTGGAAGAGACGAAAAAGATGATCCAGTCTGTCTTGAACGGCATGGGCAATTCGGGTGAAAAGCTTCGTGAGGAATTGAACCGAAGTGGATCGGATGAAATAAAATTACTCGATCTCTACGTGCGGACCTGTCGTTTCCGTCAAGGTATGGAAAGCCTTAAGAATATTAATTTACATGCTTTACGGATGGCGATTGAGGATCTGAATGTTACCTTTGGCAATAAATATGCGGATGGAAAACTATATCTGAAAAGGCTGAGTACGATTGAAAAAGCAATCGAGGAAGGGATGGAAATTGAGGATCTGGCTCAGGAAGCCTTGACGTTACAAGCCGAGGCGCTGTTAGCCAATCCCCTATTGGATTTCGATCGATTGCTTCTTGTCAAACGCAGTACAAAAGGTCCCAGCCTCGGATTACCCCAAAACTGGCAGGGAAATTGTGCTCTTCCACGCAACGGTTATGATGATGAGATTGTGACGATGCCTGTACAGGTAGATGGAACCTTGACAACGACATTCAAACCGGATACCCCCAAGTTTGTCGGTGATGTGGATCTGCACTTTAACGCGGATCGAATGCTGTTCAGCATGATCGGAGATCATAATCGATGGCATATATGGGAAGTGGGTATAGATGGGAAGGAACTCCGGCAAATTACCCCGGGCAAGTATAATGATATCGATAATTATGATGCGTGCTATCTTCCGGATGAACGAATCATTTTCGCTTCAACATGTTGCTTTCAAGGTATTCCGTGCGTTGGAGGCGCTGATGCGGTTGCCAACTTGTGCATTATGAATGCTGACGGCAGCAATATACGTCAATTGTGTTATGACCAGGACCATAACTGGTGCCCCACAGTAATGAACAACGGTCGGGTGCTATATACACGATGGGAATATTCGGATACATCCCATTATTTTACCCGGCTTGTATTTTCGATGAATCCGGATGGGACAAACCAAATGGCGTATTACGGCAGCAATTCCTATTGGCCCAATTCGTTGTTTTATGCCCGTCCGATCCCTGATGATCCAGTCAAATTTGTGGGTATCGTTTCCGGTCATCATGGAGTAGCAAGGATGGGGGAGTTACATCTCTTCGATCCGGCTCGAGGGCGTTTCGAGGCCGATGGTGTAATTCAGCAGATACCCGGTTACGGCAAGAAGGTGGAAGCCAGGATCGTGGATCAACTGGTTAATTCTTCTTGGCCGAAGTTTTTGCATCCCTATCCCTTAAGCGATAAATATTTCCTGGTTGCCTGTCAACCGACCTCGCGGGACAATTGGGGCATTTACCTTGTAGACGTGTTTGATAACATGCTGCTTCTCAAAGAGCAGCCGGGTTATGCCTTACTGGAACCGCAGCCTCTGCGAAAAAGAGAAAGACCTCCGATTATTCCGGATAGGGTGGATTTACGCAGCAAAGATGCACTGGTGTATTTAACGGACATTTATTTTGGCCCCGGACTGCAGGGTGTCCCTCGGGGTACGGTTAAAAAACTGCGTCTGTATTCGTTCCATTATGGATATCCGAAACTGGGTGGGCATAAAAATGTCGCGGTCGAAGGGGGCTGGGATGTCCATCGAATTATGGGGACAGTGCCTGTGGAAAAGGATGGATCCGCTTTTTTCCGTGTACCGGCCAATACCCCTGTTGCCGTCCAGCCGCTCGATGACCAGGGACGAGCCATACAGATCATGCGTAGCTGGTTTACCGCGATGCCCGGTGAAATTTTGTCCTGTGTAGGATGCCACGAACAACAAAATTCCAGCTCTCCCACGCGATATACATTGGCATCTCGACGGTCTCCCAGTGCGATCACTCCCTGGCGCGGATCGGAAAGGGGTTTTAGCTTTAAACGGGATGTGCAGCCGGTCCTGGATCAATATTGTGTGGGTTGCCACAACGGATCCCGTAAGGAAGTTCCGGACTTTGCACGCAAGGATCGAAACGGATGGGGGAATTTTACCCCTTCGTATCTGGCTTTACACCCCTATGTTCGCCGGCCGGGGCCTGAGAGCGATTACCATCTGGAAAAGCCGATGGAGTATCATGCCAGCACGAGCGAACTGATTCAGATGCTTCAAAAGGGACATCATGGGGTTAAGTTGAATGATGACGCTTGGGACATACTGTATACATGGATTGACTTGAATGTGCCGGATCATGGAACATGGAGCGAACACACACGGATTGCCCAGGATTTCCATCAGCGTCGTATGGAGATGCGTGAAGCATATGCGTTACGCCCGGCACAGGAAGACCCGGAAAACGTACCGACCATCACTCCGAAACTGGTGGAGTTTGTGATGCCCGAGCCTTCATCGCTTCCACAAAACAGCGTGCGACTCAGTGACTGGCCTATGGAAAAGGCGGAAGCCAGAATGAAACAGCTCAAACTTACCCAACAACCTCACCGACGAATAGATCTGGGCCAGGGCGTAACAATGGACCTGGTGTTAATCCCGGCCGGACGATTTGCCATGGGTAGTAATAACGGATCTGTGGATGAAACGCCAATGTGCGAGGTGCAGATTAAAAAGCCGTTTTGGATGGGGACCTGTGAAGTAACCAACGCTCAGTTCCAGCAGTTCCGGCCGGATCATTTTAACGGCACTATCAATCAGCAACATAAGGACCATACGACACCGGGTTATCCGATCAGTGATCCGGAATACCCGGCGATCCGCATTTCGTGGAAAGAGGCAATGGCTTTTTGTGAATGGCTTGCTGCGCAGGGACAGGGAAGGTTTACTCTGCCGACCGAAGCCCAGTGGGAGTGGGCCTGTCGTGGCGGCGCCGGCAGTCCGATGTGTTTTGGCGACATGGATACAGACTTCGGAAAATTTGCAAATCTGGCCGATCAATCTATTAAATTACTGGCGGTTTCTGGTGTCAATCCGCAACCGATCCGGAATCCAAGTCCCTATGAAGACTGGCTTCCCAAGGATGGACGGTTTGACGATGGGCAAAGAATTATGTGTCATGTGGCCCAATATGAACCGAATGTATGGGGTTTGTATGATATGCATGGCAATGTATGGGAATGGACACGGAGTAATTATAAGCCATATCCCTATTCCGATGCCGACGGACGTAATCGTCTTGACAACGAGAGTAAACGTGTGGTTCGTGGCGGATCATGGCAGGACCGTCCGATGCGTGCGACCGCTTCATTTCGATTGGCATATGAACCATGGCAAAAGGTGTTTAATGTGGGCTTCCGCGTGGTATGCCCGGCCGATGAGATAGAATATAAATCAGCGGTAACATTAAAACAATAGGAACACAAGACAAGGAGGTACAAAATGGAACGAGCAAGGATCGGTTTGGTATTGCTGGTCATCACTATCACAATGTGCAGTTGTAAAAAGGAGACACCCACTAAAACACCTGATAAAAGCACAACAAGACAGGAACAGCCGACACCATCTCCTTCTCCGGTTGCACCTGTAACAGAATCCAAGCCGGTTACGGCAGGAGTCTGGACGGTGCAGAAAATCGCGACGATTGAGACCGGCCTGGTTGCTCCCGAGTCCATTCTTCCCGATCCGGCTTCGGGACAGATTTTCGTGAGCAATATTGATACCCAGTCGGAGGGATACTGGGAAGACGATGGAAAGGGTTTTATTTCGCTTATCAATGCAGATGGGACCATCAAAACTCTCAAGTGGTTGGAAAGCAGCCCGCAAGCCACGATGAATGCTCCTAAAGGCATGTGTGTTCTAAATGGAAAGCTGTACTTCGCCGACAACACCCGATTAAAACGGTGTGATGCGCAGACCGGCGCCAATCCGGAACGTTTTATGGATTTGAAAGGTCAACAGTTCAATGACCTGGCCACGGATGGGACGCATATCTGGATGACGGATACGCAGGCGGGGAAAATTTATCGCATCGATGAAGAGGGGCAGTTTACCGAGGTGAAATCGCCTCCGTCCGTGAACGGAATCACCTGCTGGCAGGGCAAGGTCTTTGCCGTCAGTTGGGGCGAGCATGACATCTACGAGATCGATCCCGGTGGAGAAAAGGAGCCGCAGGCTTTTGGTTTGGCCGGGTTTTTTAAAACGCTGGACGGCATCGAATTTCTGGAGGACGGAACCTGTATCGTCTCCGATTTTGAGGGCGGGGTGTGTGCGGTCCTGCCGGATCGCAAGACGGTCGTTACGCTGGCGGAACTGGAAACACCGGCCGATATCGGAATCGATCGAAAAGCAGGGATACTGTTTGTACCCCAATTGAAAGCTAACAAGGCGGTGCTCTACAAGATTACAAAGAAATAAACAGAGTCTTTTTCCGCCTTAGGATTTATATTTAATCCTGCAAAGATGTGAAACGAAAGATTAAACATAAAGAATACACTTGTGTCGTAAGCGTATTTTGCGTACGGACTGGTGTAAAGAAGATTCTATAGACGTTAATATCGCGTAGCAAAACCAATCAAACACTTATATATGATTCGTTATTACAGTGTTTTTATGTATAAATCCTGGCTGATAAGCTTCTGTTTTGTTGCGGGTGCATGTCTTTGGGTGCTGCCGTTTGCCTACGGCATTAATGAAGTCCGTTTTGATTTTGAATCAGGAGATCTTCAGGGCTGGCAGATTGTGGAAGGGCACTTCGGCAGGATAATTACTGACCGAGCTGTATTTCACAACACATCTGAACCTTACAACAAGCAGGGAAACTGGTTTCTCTCCACGCTCGAGAGGGAAAACAATCAGCCTAATGACGGATTCACTGGCGTGATTGAATCTCCTTTTTTTACAATTGAGGGAAACCACGCTTCGCTGCTGGTTGGGGGCGGCGGACATAAAGATGTTGCTAAGAGTACTCATGTGGTTCTATGCAGAGACGATGGCAAAGAAATGGCGTTTGCCTGTGGCAAAAATGCCGAAACCATGCTTCGAGTGGAATGGGACTTGACAGGATACGATCGTACGAGAAACTACTACTTGCGGATTGTAGATAACAATACAGGGGGATGGGGGCATATTACACTGGATGATTTCAGGGTAGCCGGTCATATTAATCCGGAAGCTTCCGAACAGCGTTTTTCCCGTGAGAGGATTATTCGTAATCTCAAAATGACGTTAAAATCACTGCAACTGGATTCGCTTCAATCGGCAGTCGAGGACCTGATTGAGACATTCCCGCAGGAATACAAACTGGGTCGGGAGGCAGTCCAAGAACTGCGACGCTATCGAGGTTTTTTTGTCGAGCCTGAGATTGGTTACAGAGCCGATCTTACATATTGGGAACGGCTGTTAAATGAAACCGGAACACAGGCCGAGCAATTCCGGCGTGACGTTCTTTTAGCCAATCCCCTGGTTTCCGCTCAGCCGATCCTGTTTGTCGTGAGACATCAATATCGTCCCGATCATCACAATACGGCTACGATCTTTCAGACCGGTGAAATTAATACTTCCAGTTTTACCGGTGGTGCCGCCTTGAAGCTGCTTGATGTAAAAACAGGGCAGGTGCACACTTTATTGGAGACTGCTACGGGTGTAATCCGTGATCCGGAAGTGCATTTCGATAGATCTAAGATTCTCTTCTCCATGCGGCAGGACATTCATGATAATTATCATATCTATGAAATCAACACCGACGGGTCGGGCCTGATGCAATTGACCTATGCAGACGGTGTGGCCGATATTGATCCCGTCTATCTGCCCGATGACAGCATCGTATTCAGTTCGACACGAGAACCGAAATATTGTATGTGCAACCGACATATCATGGCCAACCTGTTTCGCATGGAGGCCGATGGAGCCAATATTCATCAGATTGGAAAGAGTACCTTGTTCGAGGGACACAGTTCCCTTCTTCCGGACGGACGACTGCTGTACTATCGCTGGGAATATATTGATCGCAATTTCGGCGATGCACAGGGCCTCTGGACAGTCAATCCGGACGGGACCAATCATGCCGTATACTGGGGTAATAATACCGCTTCCCCCGGGGCGGTGATTGACGCCAGGGCAATTGACGGCACACAACAGGTGGTCTGTACGTTCAGTTCCTGCCATGATCGCCCCTGGGGGGCGATTGCGATAATGGATCGTCGTCTGGCGCTGGATGGCAAGTCTGGAGTTGTTCGCACCTGGCCGGCTGAGGCGGTGGACCTGGTGGATAAGGGCAATTTCGACATGTTCCAAAAAGTACAGCCCAAGTATGAAGATCCGTACCCATTAAGCGATAAATACTTCCTTTGTTCCCGTATGACGGGCAATGGCGAACAGATGGGTATTTATCTAATCGATGTATTCGGCAATGAAGTGCTGTTACATACAGAAGGGTCTGGCTGCTTCAGTCCCATGCCTCTTGGACCCAGAGAACGACCACAATCGATTCCATCCCGCCGGGATTTTGACAATGCCTCGGGTTGTTTCTATGTAACGGACGTGTACGAAGGTACGCATATGGCAGGAGTAAAACCGGGAGACGTTAAATATCTGCGCGTGGTTGAATCACCTGAGAAACGGTTCTGGACTACACCGCCATGGAATGGACAGGGGCAGGAAGCTCCAGCCATGGCCTGGCATGATTTCAACAACAAACGTATTCTGGGAACTATCCCTGTGGAAGAGGACGGCTCGGCCTATTTCGAAGTGCCTGCAGACCGATTTGTCTATTTCCAGTTACTGGATAAAGATGGAATGATGATCCAGTCAATGCGTAGCGGGACAATGATTCAATCCGGAGAAACCACCGGCTGTGTCGGTTGTCACGAGAGCCGTCATACGGCACCGGTCCGGACCGTCCGTAAGATTCCCCTGGCTATGCGCCGAAAACCATCCAAGATGACAGGCTGGTATGGAAGTTGGCGTCTTTTTAATTATATCGATGAAGTACAACCGGTTTTTGATCAATACTGTATTCGTTGTCATGATTTCAATAAGGAAGGAGCCCAAAAACTGATTCTTGTCGGGGATCGGACAAACACATTCAATGTGTCTTACAATGAGTTATGGCGAAAGAAATATATTGCCGCCATAGGGGCTGGACCACACGAAATCCAGCAGGCCTACTCCTGGGGATCGCACAAGAGCAGGCTCGTTGAGGTGATTCGGAAGAAAGTCATGGCTCATGAGTTGGACAAGGAGGCTTTCGAACGGATTGTCACATGGATTGACATCAACGCACCCTATTATCCCACATATGCCAGTGCATACCCCGATAATCTGTCTGGCAGAAGTCCACTCAATCAGGAACAATTGAAACGACTTGGTGAACTTACCAACCTTGATTTTTATCACCTGGCAGGACATAATACAAATACTGGCCCGCAGGTCTGTTTTGATCGACCGGAACTGAGCCCTTGCCTTTCCCGGATTGATCCAGTAGGAACAGAAGGGTATATGGAAGCGATCAAGATCATTCGAGCGGGACAGGCGATGCTCTTGCAGCGTCCTCGAGGGGATATGGCCGGATTTGTACCGGCCCAAATCGATTGTGATCGCCAGGCCAGATATGCGTGGCGGCGACAGATTGAGATGGCAAACCGTCAGGCGGTTCGTTTGGGAAACAAACGATATGACAAGGCCGATCAACCAAAATCTGCAGGGGGGGAATAGGCATAAAGGTAGATCTGAATATTATTATAAGATTGTGGCTTGATTATCGGAAAGATTTCTTCATATCAAGATGCCGAGTGTGACATACGATTTAGTCCGATGATAATATTCATAGGCAGAACTCATGATTTATGGTATACTGTTCTGCCATGGGAATTGTGTAAATGTTGTTGAGGGAATGGAATAATGAGCAGCAAGCAGATGTGGAATTTGTCGGTCCTGATGATTGTTATTTTAATGTCTTCCTGGACATGTTTGGCGGCGGAGTATCTTTCTCCTCTTGATATCGTTGCAACCGATGACGGTAAGATGCTGTACATTGCCGAAGCCACCTCTTCGGCCGTCGCCGTTTTCGACATTGCAAAAGCAACGGTTTCCGGAACAATTGATTTGCCGATGAACCCGACAGCTTTGGCGCTGTCTCCTACCGATTCACGCCTTTATGTCATAGGGGGTGTTGCCGATGGCAAACTTTGTGTGATCGATACGACAACCGGCCAGGTTAAAGGAGTGCTGACAGTTGGTCATTCTCCTTCCGCAATCGTTGTCCATCCGGACGGTAAGATCGTATATGTTTGCAATCAGTTTACGGATGATGTGGCTATTGTGGATTTGGCGGAAAAAACAGTAACCAGTACGATCAAAGTAGCCCGTCAACCGGTCGCATTGGCGATCACTCCGGACGGGAAATGGCTGTTCGTTGCCAATCTCCTTCCGGCCGGCAGGGCGGATGCGGATTATTCTTCCGCGGTTGTTTCGATTGTCGATACAGCAGAGGCAAAGGTTGCAAAGGAAATCATACTTCCTAACGGCAGTATGTCCCTCCGCGGTATTTGTATATCTCCGGACGGCAAGTTCGCCTATGTAACGCATATCCTGGCCCGTTATCAGCTTCCGACAACGCAACTTGAACGTGGTTGGATGAATACAAACGCCATGAGTATCATCGACGTGTCTTCGCACACTCTGGTGAACACAGTGTTGCTGGATGATGTGGATCTGGGAGCCGCCAATCCGTGGGGGATTGCCTGTACTCCCGATGGCAAGGATATCTGTGTGTCCTTGGCCGGCACATATCAAATTGCGGTGATCGAACGGGCAGGCATGCATGAAAAACTGGATCGCGCGGCCAAGGGAGAACGCGTTTCAGACGCTACGTCATCAACCGACGATGTGCCCAATGATCTGGCCTTTCTGGTGGGTATGAAAAGGCGGATTGGCGTGACCGGCAACGGGCCCAGAGGTCTTGCTGTTGTGGGTCGAAAAGTATATGTAGCTGAATATTTTACCGACAGCCTGGGTGTAGTGGATATCGATACCAGGGCGCGCCGCAATGCGGTTTCTATTGCCTTGGGGCCTGAAAAGGAAATGACAGCAATTCGGAAAGGTGAGATGTACTTCCATGATGCCCAATTATGCTTTCAGAAGTGGCAGAGTTGTTCTAGTTGTCATCCATGCGACGGACGAGCAGACGCCTTGAACTGGGATCTTCTCAATGATGGTTTGGGCAATCCGAAAAACTCCAAAAGCATGCTGCTGGCACATCGGACTCCACCAGCGATGGTATCCGGAGTGCGTGGCGATGCGGAATCAGCCGTTCGTGCGGGAATTCGGCATATTCAGTTTGCTGTCCGCCCGGAAGAAGATGCGGTTACCATTGACGAGTATCTCAAGAGCCTCCAGCCGGTCATGAGTCCGCATCGCAAGGATGGTAAACTCAGTATGGCAGCCGAACGGGGACAGGAAATTTTTATCAAGGCCGGCTGTGTTCATTGTCATCCGGCGCCTTTGTTTACTAACCTGCAGCAATATGATATCGGCACGGGTCTAGGACGGGAAGAGGGAAAGAAGTATGATACGCCGACATTGGTCGAAATCTGGCGGACTGCGCCTTATTTGCATGATGGAAGAGCTGTTACCATGGAAGAAGTCCTGACCCGGTTCAATAAAAATGACAAGCACGGAAAGACGTCCGATCTGACGCAACAGGAAATTACCGATCTTGTTGAATACATTCTGTCGCTCTAGAGAAATGAAGAGCAGCTTCAAACTGAAAAAAAAGAAAAATTGGTAAACATCGCATTAAGAAACAGCGCTGTCTTTGGGAATGGTCAGAAAGAAAGTCGTTCCGTCCGGACTTGATTCAATCCAGATACGACCGCCATGTCGCTCAACGACTTCCTTGGCCATGCTCAGTCCGAGTCCGGTTCCGTCCCGGACGGTCTCTCTTGCATTGGAAGCGCGGTAAAATTCATTAAATACATCACCAATTTCCTCTGGGGGAATGCCGATCCCGGTATCACTGATTTCAACAAGGACTTCGTGTTTCTGATCCTTTGCCCGCAAGGTAACTGTGCCTCCATTGGGGGTGTATTTCACTGCGTTGGACAGCAAATTGGTAAGTGTATCTTCCAGAAGAACTTCACTGCCGCAGACCTGATCGATGACAGGATCGATTTCGTACGTGGCTGTAATATTTTTGGAAACAGCCCGATCTTCAATGGCGGCGAAACTGTCATACAACAGGTTTTTAAAGGGAAAACAGGTTCGATCAAAGTGCCCGGTCATCCGCATCCGTGTCAGTCTCAATAGAGAAGATATAAATTTCATGCATTTTTCGGCGCGATGATTAGCCCGTTCCACAAATTCAGCCTGCTTTTCGTTGAGCGGCCCCAGCATCCCGGCTCCTACAACGTCCAAACAACTCTTGATCGCCGCCAGGTGGCTTTTGATGTCATGGGTTACACGCAGGACATATTCGTTTTTAATAAGATCCTTTTGCTGCAGTTGTTCATTGGCGTTACGGTAACGAGCCTGTTGTTTCCGCAATTGCGCCACGATCGATGTGGCTAAATAGACCACCAGATATACGGTCGTTGTAAAAACGAACCAGTATCCCAGGACAAAACGCCCGTCGGTATGCAAGCCTTCCGGGGCAAAACCTCGCAGAGGATAATGGGTGATCACGCCTTGATAATCCAGAAGCAGTAACAGACCGAACAATACAACGGCCATAGTCGCCTGCATATAGCTTTGGACACGCGACAACAGGGTACTGCTGATGATCATGTGGAACATAAAGTAGAAGGAAAACGGATTTTCGATACCCCCTGAAAAGTACAGGATCGCGGTTAGAAAAAACAAATCTGCCGAACTCTGCAGGAACAGGATTCGATTCAGTGTTGTTCCCATCTGCTCGGTCGTATGTCGATCAGTTCGGCGTAGCGCCACGTAAAGCATGGCATTGTAAACCAAAATAACACCGGCCAGGATATACAGTGCCTGCTCATGGAGATGAATGTTAAAAATGCGCCGAGCGACGAAAACAGCTCCCACCAGAAAGGCAATAGCCAGCCATCGCAGTTTGACCAGCCAATGGGCCCTTCGTGCCAGACTTGCCTGTTCGAGGACCTCCTCCATTTACTTGCTCTTGCTTAAAAGCTTGGCCACTTTCTCCAGCAGGACTTGGGGTTTTACCGGCTTGTCAATGAAATCATCCACCGGCAGCCACGTGTCATCCCCCGCCTCAGCCTTGAAATCCAGGCCTGTTTTTTCCTTCACTGCGGTGACCATAAGCACTGGAATATCCTTGGTTTCCGGATTCTCCTGGAGTTGACGGCCCATGGTGAATCCTTCCTGGGGGGTATCCATCATCACATCCAGAATGATCAGGTCCGGTTTGTCGTCCTGAATCCGGTCCATACCTTCCCGGCTGTTGCGGGCAATAGAAACCTGATAATTCTTGCTTTCCAGTACAACCGTCATAGCCTCACTGATGTCCGGATCGTCATCAATAATCAAAATCTTGGCTTCCTGCATGTTTTCACTCCCATTTTGTATCAGATCATATGTGTTAACAGGCCACCGACAAGTTGGGGCTTACCGTACTTTTACTTTACCAGATTCAAGGACTCTGGCAAGCAAAAACGGCGTCAACAATACTAAAAACAGGTCCTGGTGCTATGTATGGACAGGCCGAGCCCACAAGGATGAGAGCGTAGGGGTGTTTGCCGGCTCGGCGAAATAATTGTTGATATGTGCTTCCCTGCACATCACGTCCTGTCCATCCCTGAACAGGAATAGTCCCTTATCGGACGACGCGTAGACCTCTCTTGAAAAAAATATTGCTCTAATAAAAGTTTTGTCTGATAAAATCGTTAGTTTTACCGGACGAACCGGCACATAATAGGTATAAGGGATTATAATATTGTGATCCTTTCATAAAATGGGAGGTGACTTATGAAGACTCTGCAAATCCTTTCCTGCCTGATATTTATTTTTCTGCTGTTGCCGGTTACCGGATTGGGAGACACCGGCGATTCCTGGGAATACTGGCCTCCGGAGATCCAAATCAACCCGGAAGAACCAACAGTTTCCGAGGAAATTGCCATTACACTTTCCGGTCTCTGGATGGATACCTGTGTGCCGAATTTTCTGACCGCCCAGGTAGATGGCAACATCATCCTTTTGCGGGTAGCCCTGATTTATCCGGAGCCGGTCGGATGCGGGGATGCGATCACTCCGTGGGAATTGAGCACCAGTGTGGGACCGCTGGAAGCGGGACGATACCTGGTCTATGCCACCTTGAACGGAACCCGGCGGATCCTGCTGTCCGAGTTGACTGTTCGCCCCGAAGAGACGCAGTTCTGGCCGCCCGATGTCGTCATTACGCCGGAGAATCCGAACACAGAGGACCCGATCGAGGTCGGTCTGTCCGGGATCTGGCGGGATTCCTGCGTCCCGGCACATGCCGTAGTCCGAATCAAGGACAAAGCTATCTATCTGGAATTAAGCAATCCCTTTATGCGGCCGTGCCTGATGGTTCTTACCCCCTGGGAAATGACGATTCCTCTGGATCCGCTGCCGGTGGGGAGTTACAAGCTGTTTGCCTCGTTTGAGGGTTTTGGGCCGACTTTGTTGACCGAGTTTTCCGTTGTCCCGGCCCCACAGCCGGAACGGCGCATCTATGAATTCATCCCTGCCGAAAGCATTGTCATCCAGACAGGGGGATTTGCCGGGATCGAAAGATCCTATCGTGTCGTGGGTTTGTTTTCCTTGGCCATTGATTGGGCCGCAGAAACTGCAATTTTTGAGCAGGTCGATGCCTGGCTTCATCCGCTCGATACCCTTCAGGAAACGGAATCTTCATTTTTATCCACGCACGACCTCAATGAGATCTTTAATCTGACCGGTCTGGAGAGCACTAAGGTCTCTCCCGACGGGATACGGTTTGAAGGCACAGCCAATGAGGATACGCCTGTGGTA
Organism: Sedimentisphaerales bacterium; assembly: GCA_016926155.1. Lineage (GTDB taxonomy): Bacteria > Planctomycetota > Phycisphaerae > Sedimentisphaerales > Anaerohalosphaeraceae > JAFGGE01. The sequence continues at coordinate 3,864 of JAFGPC010000208.1, read as the reverse complement.
ATCGAGGCGACATTTACGGACAGGGGAATCCATCTTGTCGGCTGGGCGACAGAACCCTGCTGTGATCGATATACCTATTTTATCGATGCCTTTGCCGTTCGGTTGAATCATCCGGTGTGTCGGCCCAAACTGCCGATGGATTTCAATAACGACTGCCGGGTCGATCTGGCCGATTTCGCACGATTTGCCGAGGAATGGCTTGCATGCAACCTGTTCCCGCAGTCGGCCTGCTGGGAGTGAACTTAAACGTTTGAAACGAACGAGAAATATTTAGGTTTGGAAGATCTATTAGATTGGGGTGGGAAAATATCTTCCAACGTAGCAGTGATTTTGTTCCGCTCATTCTTCCTGCCAATCATTAAATCCAGTTTCGTTCCGGCAGGGCGGCTCCAGAACCGGCTCAGGGGAAGAATACGCGGATCGGTTTTCCATTTCGTTGCATCCATGCCCTCAATTTGCAGTAAAATATCTCCCTTACGGATCCCTGCTTTGTGGCCGGGGCTTCCTTCGATAACATGAGCTATCAGTTGGTCTTGTTGGCTGTCGGGTACAAAGACGGCACCAAGACGATTGTATGGATAGTCCGGAACTACAGAGGCATTTGGATCGTTCATAAAATATACCTTTGCATTCGGACCATCCAGAATCAGATTCGTCCGTTGCAAAGCATGCAAGCCGAGTGTGCCTATGCAATCCGGCCCGAACATTAGTTCCGTGACACCACTGGAACTGCAGACAGCAACTTCAGAGATTGTCAATGGGCCAATCTGAAATTGATGGGCCCACATTTCTTCCTGAACGATCACTCCAAGTGCCGGAATATAGCTTGCCCTCAGAGTCAATGGGCAATCAGGATGAGTTTTTTTCCAGATTGCCCATTGTGTTTTACTCAGTTCAATTCCGCCCGCCGAACCGGTGTCCATAAAAAGAAGGTTAGTCTTGTCATCCTTTTGGGGGATTTCCAGCACTAATAAGTTTTGCTTTGTATCGATGGCAATGCTGATCGAGCCAGAGAGGTTGACGGGACAGTGGGATAGTTCGTCATAAAAAAGAATCCTCTTTTTGGAAAAATCAACGTGCGTTACCTGATGGCTGACACTGGACCATTGTAAAAGTCCATCCAGGCCGGGCTGGATATAGGTGGGTAAAGTGAGAACTCCAAAATGAAACGGCATCGTTTGTTTGCCTATCTGTAAGGTGCAGGATTCGGTCAGGGATACAAGAACCTTACCCGCTTTGACCTGGGTATCCTTTGGCGGTTCGATGATTGCAAGTCCAAGTCGCTCGGCAGCTTCACGGAATAGAATGGGAATTTCTGCTCCTGTATCCAACGCAAGTACTACTGGTTGATCGTTGATTTTTGCATGAAACCAGATGCGTTCATCGCCGGCAGTAGATGATAAAGTGGCAGGGCATACAACAAAGAGGAATAGAAGGCTGAAAAGAATGCATTTCATGAAGTAACTACCTCCAACAAGATCGAAACAACATCGTGAGATTTGTATCCTCATTCTTTTACATACAGAATCTATTACATTTGTCAATGTTAATATACAATTAAGGATTTGAAAATTCACACCGGGCAAATGCATTGACAACTGGAGCAAGTCCCGTTAAAGTACATAAATTCTGAATTTGCAATGAATACCCTAACATACTTTAACATGGTGTTGCGATGAAGATTTCGTTGGATTGGCTCAGTGACTATGTACAGATCGACCGTTCGGCCCAGGAGATCGCCGAGATTCTAAGCAACCTCGGCTTTCCCACGGAGAGCATCGAGCAGGTCGGCGACGATACGGTCATTGATGTGGAGATCACCAGCAACCGCGGCGACTGCCTCAGCCATATCGGTATCGCCCGCGAATTGGCCGCCGCGACCGGAAAGACACTCCGGCTGCCCCAGTTCAAGCTCCGGGAATCCGAGCAGGATATCAGCAAATTCGTGAATGTTACGATCGACGAGCCCCGGCTTTGCGGTCGGTATACCGCCCGCGTGATCACCGGCGTCAAGATCGGCCCCAGTCCCGACTGGATGGTCCATCGCCTTGCGGCGGTCGGCATCCGCAGCATTAATAACGTCGTCGATGCCACCAATTATGCCATGATGGAGTCCGGCCAGCCGCCGCACGCCTTCGATTATACCACTCTCCGCGGCAAAAAGATCATCGTCCGCAAGGGCCTCAAAGGCGAGCAGATTGTCAGCATTGACGAGACCAAGTGCGATTGCGACGATCAGATGCTTATGATTGCCGACGCCGAAGGTCCGGTCGCGATTGCCGGGGTGATGGGGGGGCTGTATACGGAGATCAACGAGAAGACGACTACCGTCCTGCTCGAAGAGGCCCATTTCGATCCGGTCAGTGTCCGTACAACCAGCCGCAAGCTGGCGATTCCATCCGAGGCATCCTTCCGCTTCGAGCGGCATGTGGATATTGAAAAGGTGGATGAGCACAGCAAACGATGCGCCGAATTGATCGTCCAGGTGGCAGGGGGGCAGGTGGTCAAGGGCGTGGCCGATGCCTATCCCGGCAAGCCCGAATCCCAAACCGTCGCCATGCGGCTGAGCCGGATGAAACACCTGCTGGGCATTGATGTGTCGGTCGATACTGTCATGAATATCTTCACCAACCTTGGTTTTCATCCTGATAAGCGACGCGAGGATCTGATCGTCTGCACCGTCCCATCCTGGCGGCACGATCTGTATCGCGAGGTAGACTTTATCGAAGAGGTCGCCCGCTGCCATGGTTTCGACAAGATCCCGGTCGAATACAAGATCAACATCCAGGTCGCACCGGTGGAACCGCGGGAAAAGCTGGCCGGGCGAATCCGCTTTGCGCTCAACGCGTGCGGCTTTTACGAAACCATCAATGTAACCTTCACAGACGATAAGACGTATGAGGCCCTGTCTCATTCAAATGACGAACCGTTACGGGTAAAGGATGTCTCTCGAAAATCCGCTAATATACTGCGACAGACATTACTCGGCTCGCTACTGCATACGCTTCGGATCAACGCCAATATGAAGAACAGTCCGTGCCGCCTATTTGAACTGGCCGATACGTTCTGTCCGAATCCCGATCCGGAGGCGGTTCTGCCGATCCAGCGGGACAAGCTTGCCCTGATGGCTGATGCCGACTTCCGCGACTTGAGCGGAGCAGTGGAAGCCGTCTGTGCGGCCGTCTCTCCGAATGCAAAAATGCAATGCAAAGAAATCGAGCTGCCATGGGCCAAACCGGGTGCCCAGATCCTGCTTGACAATACGGTAATCGGTACCGCCGGAGTCGTCTCAAAGTCCGTAATAGATAAGCTTGATCTTCCCGAGGGTATCATCTCGGCCGCTGAACTGGACTTCCTGTCTTTGCTCGAACTGCAGCAGGGGATTGGAACTGTCAAATCCATTCCGCGCTTTCCATCGATAACGCGTGACCTTTCCCTGATCCTGGATGAACCGATATCCTGGGAACAGATACAAACAATCGTTCATGCCAATGCTCCTATCGAGTTGGAAAGTGTGAACTTTGTCGGGATCTATCGCGGCAAACCGATACCCGACGGCAAAAAAAGTGTAACACTTTCCCTGCGATTCCGCGATGAAGAAGGTACACTTACACACGAAACTGTCGACAGTTTTGAAAAAAGTATCGTCGATCAACTGACCACACAACTCAAATCGGAACTTCGCACAGTTTAATTTTAAGCTTGCAAGTTGTTATCCCATAACAACTACCGTCAAAAGTGAAAAAGCATGCACAGAAAAGTGCATCACCGCCTTGCATTTCGCCGATAAATCTGGTATAAAGAAGTATGCAGGTTTTCCCCTGCGGTGTTCGATAGCGGCTTTGATTTGAAAGAACCGATAAT
>JAFGPC010000207.1 GCA_016926155.1 Sedimentisphaerales bacterium | reverse complement strand
GGCCTGGGCTTCGACGACTGTGAGATAGTTGTCCATGTCCTTGAGCTTGTAGGTATGGGATGCCTCGAAGATGTCACCTTCCAGAACCACCTTAGGGACAGACCAGCCCTTTGGGAACTTCGACAGCATTGTGTCTGCTCGCCACATTTTTCCATTGAGTGATGTGAAAAATAGATAAGCTTTGTTCGCATCGCAGATGACCCAGAAGTCGATCCACATACTGAGGTTGTCCGGCTGCTCATCGAACAACAAAACCGGCGTGGTCCAGCCGGCGACATCGTCTATCCTGTCATTGGTGCTCCAGGCAGGCTGCAATCCTGGCTTGCGGGATGGATCTGAAACCTGATGGATCAGATACCATTTGTTATGCGGTCGGAAGAAAAAAACCTGTGGTGCGCAATAATAGCTGTCGGTCAGGTTCAATACATACCGTTTGGCTTTATCGGCGTCTTTCCAATCGGCAAAGGACAGATATTCAATCTGGTGCGATCGTTTCTCGCTACGGACGGTGCAGAACAGGTGCCATTTATCCTCAAATCGTACAACAGTCGGATCCTTGACCGAGTAGCGATGATCATCCGGGGGATCTATCGGTGCCAGCAACGGAGCATCAACTACCCAGGAAAATTGTCCATCCTGCAGCCAGGAAGGTATGGCTTCGTGGGCTGCACTCGCCGCATTCGGTATAACCGATAAAACGAACAAAGCAGAATAAGTTATGATTTTCTGACACATCATTCATCCTCCTACCATATTTCAAGGGCTTTATTAAAGCGATATTGCTTTCCTGCCGTCGTCGGGAATTCGATTACTTTATCCTGATAGCGGAGTTTACAGGATTTCCCCAGTTTTGATGTAATGGTAGCCTCCGCCAAGCTGCCATTCTGCCATACGATATCGACTTCGAAACCATCCCGTGCACATAAGCCCTTCACTGAGCCGTCGGCCCAGGCCCTCGGCAAAGCAGGCAACAGCTCGATCTGACCAGCATGGCTTTGCAGGAGCATCTCGGCAATACCTGCACAACCGCCATAATTGCCGTCGATCTGGAAGGGCGGATGGTTGTCAAAAAGATTCGGATGCGTCGATTTGGTCAACAGGGCACGCACATTTTCCTCGGCCTTATCCCCTTCATGGAAACGGGCCCAGAAATTGATGATCCATGCCCGACTCCAGCCGGTATGTCCTCCGCCGTTGGCCAGTCGATATTCGATGCTTTTTCGTGCAGCGGCAATCATCTCAGGCGAGTCATAAAAATTATACTGCCGGCCGGGATGCACAGCAAACAGATGCGAGATATGACGATGGCCGGGTTCAGGCTCTTTGAATTCCTCACACCATTCCATCAAACGACCATCGGATCCGATTTTCGGTAAGGCCAGTCTCTCTCGTGCATTTCGAACATCCTGAACGAATTCATCTTGAAGGCCAAGAATATCGGCTGTCTCCAAAGTGTTTGTGAAAGTGTCCCAGATAATTTCCTGGTCCATCGATGGTCCCATGGACAAGTTCACGCGTCTCCCGTCGGGCTCGATAAAAGTATTCTCCGGCGAATTGCTGGGTCCGGAGACGAGTTTGGCGGTCTTTGGATGTTCGACAAGCCAATCCAGGAAGAACAAAGACGCCTCTTTGAGTACCGGCCAGGCACGGTCTTTGAGAAATTGTTTGTCACCCGTGAAACGATAGTGTTCCATAAAGTGCTGCGTGCACCAGGCGCCTCCCATCGGCCACATGCCATATCCAACGCTACCCATGGGTGCGGTGAAGAACCATGCATCCGTGGTATGATGTGCGACAAATCCACGGCAGTTATACACATCCCGGGCAGTCTTTCGTCCCGTCGGAAGCAGCGATTCGGTCAGATGGAAAAACGGTTCGTGGCATTCGGACAGATTGGTCACTTCGGCGGGCCAGTAATTCATCTGGATATTGATATTGATATGGTAATCTGCATTCCACGGTGCTTCTATGTGTTCATTCCACAATCCCTGAAGATTGCTTGGCATTGTCCCAGGGCGGGAGCAGGAGATCAGCAGGTATCGTGCAAATTGGAAGTACAAAGCCGCCAAATCCGGATCCTCCACTCCCTGAGCCATCGCTGCAAGACGCTGATCAGTCGGTTTTGCCGCAGCGGGTGTGACACCCAGGTCTAGGGATACACGACGAAACAGTTCCCGATGAGCAGTGATATGATCCGAACGGAGTTGAGAGAACTTTTTCTTTAAGGCATTTTCCAGATGGCTTGCGCAGATGTGTTCCGGGTATCGCATCATCAATGGTTGGGGATTACCGAAGTAATAATCTGTTGCAGCCGCCAATAGTAGTACCAACTTGTCGGCCCCACGAATTACGAGAGTATTTTCTTTTGCTTCAATCGTGCCGCCTTCTGGAGTGGCCTTCAACAAGGTATGATAGTGGACTCCCAGTTGTTTTCCGTTATGGCTGACCTGACCAAACATGGCCAACGAGTCGGATGAAACAATCTTGGTTGTAAAATCGACAGGGCGATCCAGGCTGATGTCTACGGAGATACTTTTGGGTTTGTCGGCAGTGAGATGAATGACCAATACATTATCGACCGGTGTGGAAAAGACTTCCCATTTGAAAGTAATACCATCCTTAGAAAAGGTCGTAGTCGCTATGGCTGTGTCCAGATCCAGTTCACGGCAATAGGGGTCCTGGGCCTTTAATTGTTTCGCTAACACGACGGATGGAGTCATCCCTCCGGGGCCGCCCACGTTGCCTACAATCGCCGTAATCACGTTAGAGCCGGATCGAAGAATGGAACTGATGTCAAATTCATAAGGCTTGTTATATTCGGTGGTCTTGCCAACTTCGGTTCCGTTTACGAAGATCGTACTGTAATCATCAATTGCTCCGAGTTTTAACAGGCCAAAGCCTTCTTCCAGTTGTTTGGTTGTTAATGAAAATCGGGCTCGAAACACAGCCTGCCGGTTCGGCTCGAGCGATCCATCCCCCTTTACAAAACGTCCGGATTTACTGACAAGTTCGATCCATAGCGAGTCGTCGAAGTCGGGATCAACAAAACAGATCTTATCTCGTTCATTTTCTCCTCCGCGTCTCCAATAGGTCAGTGAAATTTCGTTGCCGATTGCTCCCGGCATTTTTATCCACAGGTCGCCGAGTGTCTGGTGACTGCGTGGACTGATCCGTTGCCCCATTACATTGTCCTGAACGATCTTCTGGGCTTCGGCGTATTTACCATCGAAAATCAGCTTTCGAGCCTGTTCGATGGCAGTATATGCTCCCACGCGGTCCTTGGGCATGGGCGGTCCGGCCCAGATGGATTCCTCATTGAGTTGAATTCGTTCAACCGTCGTTCCCCCGAACACCATGGCTCCCAGACGGCCGTTACCCACCGGCAGGGCCTGCACCCAACGGTCGGCTGGCTTTTCGTACCAAAGTGTCAATCGTTTCTCGAAAGCTCGATGATTGATCGAATAAATTTCGTCCGGCTTGGTATCGAACTCAATTACCTTTTCGTTGTAGCGAATCTTGCAGTCATTTCCGAGCAGGGATTTAATTTTTACTTCTTTGAGACGGCCATTTTCCCATGTAATATCCAGCTCAAATCCACCGCGCGCCCGTAGACCTTTGATCGATCCATCCGGCCAGGCACTCGGCAGGGCGGGTAAAAGATGAATTTCACCCGCATGACTTTGCAACAGCATCTCGCAGATGCCGCTGGTTGCCCCGAAATTGCCGTCAATCTGGAACGGCGGATGTGCATCGAACAGGTTTGGAAAAGTCCGTTGTGGCGTAAGCTGATGGCTCAGCATGGTATAGGCGTGGTCTCCATCTTCCAGTCGTGCCCAGAAGTTGATCTTCCACGCCATCGACCAGCCGGTCCCCCCATCCCCACGAAATTGAAGGCTCTTTTTGGCTGCCTCAAATAGATCCGGCGTGCCCCGTTTGGTGATCTGATTGCTGGGATGTAATCCATACAGATGCGATACATGTCGATGTTTGTTATTTGGATCATCCTTGTCCTCGAGCCATTCCTGTAACTGGCCGTATTTACCAATCTGCATTGGTGCGATCAGGGCCCGCTTTTTCTCCAGCAGACGGCGAAATCCCGCATCACAATGGAGTGCTTTGCTCGATTCAATCGTTGCCGTGAATAAATCCCGGATGATTTGATGGTCCATCGTCGGGCCCATTACTAATCCACCGTTTTCGGGGGAATTGGACGGTCCGCTGATCAGCCAGTGCCGGTCGGTTCTGGGGTCTTCGATCAGATAATCAACGAAAAACTGCGAAGCCGACTTCAGGACCGGGTAGGCTCTTGTTCGCAGGAACTCCTTATCTCCGGAAAACTGCCAGTGATACCATAACTGCTGACACAGCCAGGCTCCGCCGGTCGGCCAGATGCCGTGGTTGCTGTGGTTGATGGGTGCGGCACCGCGCCAGATATCGGTATTGTGATGCAGTACCCAGCCGCGGCAGTTGTAGTGATTCTGTGCAATGCTGCGGCCGGTTTCGGAAACGTCGGCGATCATGTCAAAAAGGGGCTCAGCACACTCGGACAGATTAGCCGTTTCCGCGGGCCAGTAGTTCATTTCCGTGTTGATGTTGACCGTCCACTTGCTGTCCCATGCCGGGGTCAGGCTCTCGTTCCAGATGCCCTGCAGATTGGCCGGCTGACTGCCTGGTCTGCTGGATGCGATCAGCAAATACCGCCCATACTGGAAGAACAGAGCGGCGAGTTGGGGATCGTTCCCTTTAGTAAATTCGGCAATCCGTACATCCGTAGGTTTGTTGACCGCTTCGGTTACGCCCAGATCAAGTTTTATCCTGCGGTATAGATTACGATGATCGGTCTGATGGGCTGAAAGCAGGGATTCATAATCCTTATCACTGATGGCTGCCAAAGTCTTTTCGCACAAAGCCGCCGGATCCCCACTGACATCATTATAATTTTTGTAACTGGTTGCCGCGGCCAGAACCAGCACCACATCATCGGCTTGAGTTACTTCGATCTGGTTATCGGTTACCTTGAAGTCACCACCGGTCGATCGAATCTGCACGCGCGACTCGAAGGCAAGGGCGCTCTTTCGCTTCTCGTTTTCCCCCTGAACTATCGCCTGTACCGAGCCCTTGATTCCCAGGGTTCGATCATCCACTTTGAACGTTTGGCTGCTTTCGTGCGGGCTCTTCTTGGTGGCGGTAAAGCTGATCTTGCCGGGCTTGTCGGCGATCAGACGGATCACGATGACCTGATCGGGAAAGCTGGAAAACAGCGTGCGTGTGTAAGTAACATTTCCCACAAGATAACGTGTCGTCATAACGGCTGCATCCAAGTCCAGTTCCCGGCGGTAGTCTATTGCCCCATCATGACTATCGAATGTCAGTATCAGATCGGCAAACGGCTGATATTTCTCCTGTCGCAGGGGTATGCTCATGAATTTATCCATGGCCAATTGCTCGGCCTGACGCTGCTTGCCCTCAAACAGCAGTTGACGAATCTCGTCGAGATATTGATATGCATCGGGATGGGAATAGTCTCGTGGAATGCCTGTCCAGAGAGTGTCTTCATTGTACTGAATCCGTTCGGTTTGAATCCCACCGAAAACCATAGCCCCCAGCCGGCCATTGCCGATCGGCAGCGCTTCGGTCCACGCCTTGGCCGGTTTGTCGTACCAGAGCAGGTCCAGGTTTTCACCCTCAACTCGGGTGACACAGGGGGCAATGAGACTAAATACAAAAACACCCAGCCATGCGGCCGAACCCGGCGATGTTTTTCGTACCTTCATCGGGTTCTCCTTCCAATCAAATTAATAACAAGAATAAATATTATACCGTAGGATCACTATAATGTCACCTTTGGAGATGGATAAAAAGACAGAGCATCAATCGATTTAATCCCCGTATAAAGAAAGGATTGAAAAGTGGGAAACAGTGCTGTTTCTATAAGTATGTACTGTCAACCTAGAACAACTTGATCTATGGAGTATTTATTTTGCAGGTTATATATCTCGTGATATAATCCGCCAAAATTTCATTGGCTAATGCATTAGGATGTTTGTCAAACGGTGGAATAACTTGATAAAGGCTTTTATCATCTGCGAAACCGGGAAGAATATCGCTCATACAGTGTATAGGAATTTGCAACTGATGAATTTGTTGCATGAACCATTCATTGTGATGCTTATCACTTCCCTCTAAATCCCAAAAAAAGACATGGAACTCACATTTTGGATATTTCTGTTTTACGACTCTGCGCATCGCTTTTACCAAAGCGATATATAGTTCAAGGTCTTTTACGTTAGCAGACGGAGTGGCATTAAAAAGATGTTTCTTGATAAAAGAGCGGCTTATTGCGTCTGTAATTGATTTAACAAACACGGATCGGTTCAATCGTTTTTTGTTTAATGGGACTTCTGACAATTTTCCCGATAGAATTGGCAAGCCGTTCTTGTCTAGAAGATATCTGGGGCCATATAAATCCCATTTCGCACGTCCGGAAGCCCGCGTAGCATGACCTATAATAGCTTGGTAAAAAATAAAGCGAGGGGTCTTATCTCCGATCACTTGGTCTATTATACCTTGATTCAGTTGTGTATAAATCTGATGAGCTCCATAACCGAATAATCCAAAATTGTATACAGCATAATGCCCTTTTGTTTTTAAGCCTGTTTGATAGGCGGCTGTTTCGTTGTCGTTTAAGCCGGATCCAAATGTGATCGAACAGCCCAGAAACAGAATGCATTCCGAATTGGATGGTATTTCATCAGGGGAACTAATCCGTATTCCGTGTTCATTAGTTGTATAGGTTGCTTCATGCAATGGTTTATCTTGAGACATCCATGTTACATGTACCTGAGCGTTCTTACACAGTGCATAGCCAAGACGATCATCGGATTGTATAAAAGAGGTTAAGGGAGGATTGTATGCTAATGTAGCTGTGGTGTGGATGTATAGGTAAAAACAGATTAACTCAAGAACGACAAAGCCAATAAAGATGAAAGCGACATTGAACCAAATACATCTATATCGCCGAGTGCTTATTATCATCAGGAGTATAGAAACAAAAATGAAAGAGCATCCGATCCATATCCAAGGCAAGGTGGTATAATTTAAGCTGAACCATGCGGTTGTAATCGGGAATAAGAAACAAAATCCCCCCCCAAAAATCTTCAAACAGATATTCATTAAGCCGTTCCTGTTCATGCGTTTTTTTTGGCCCTTTTGTTTGTATAACACAAAATTATTTTGTAACAATAACATATTATCATGAATATCTTATGTGAACAATAGACTGATATGTGTGGTTTTGGGATTGTCGTTGACAAGTGAGACCTTTTGTCTTTGAAAAGCAGTAAGGGCGAATCGATTGCTTTGGTTGAATTTGTGTATGCCCAGAGGATAGTTCATTTGGGTGGGGTGATATCGAAAAATGTATTATTTCCTTACAGAAATCTTAAAAAATACAGTAAATTTCTACAGAAATAAAATGAAAGCCGTGAGAAATCAATGACTTACTTTAGTAAAGAAAAAAGGGCCGGCTCCTCCGATCCGGCCCCGAAATCCTCCTAAAACCCTCTCCGAAGCCCACTACGTTCGTATGGCGAACGGGCATCCGTAGAAGTGTCAAAATTGCAATCAGTATGCCAGTTGAGGCCAATTCAAAACGGCCAATTGTACAGATTCTCATAAGTTCTTTCATAAGAAGGATATATCAAAATTTCATTTCCTGACAAATCCATGCCTCTTTGGATATCCAAAGGCGAGTATGTTGCCCGGATTCAACATTGATGATGCAGGATGTTATCGGAATGCCACATAGGTGGCACTGTTCCAAGAAAATTCCCATTTTGGAGCGTTTGACTCTCTTGGAGTTGTTATTTAGGATTTAGTGTGTGTTTAAAAGGATGTGAAAGGGTGTAACGAGGTTGAATTATGGCATCTTACGAAAATATATCTTCCGAGGTAGCCGGGCATATCTCAGCATCGTTTGGCGAGTTGGGCAACAATGTTCGCCGTTTGTCCTCCGGGCTGCAGATCAACAGTGCCGCCGATGATGCTGCGGGTTTGGCGGTTCGGGAAATCATGCGGGCCGATCTAGCGACAATTCGGCAGAGTTCCCAGAATGTGCAGGATGGTGTTTCCATGGTTCAGACCGCCGAAGGAGCCGGTTCAATAGTAAACAAGATGCTGGTCCGTATGAAGGAACTGGGCACGCAGGCCATGAATGGAACCCTGTCGGATCAGCAGAAAAGCATTATTCAGCAGGAATTCAATCAACTCTCCGATGAGATTACCTCGATTGGCCAGAATACAAAATTCAACGGAATCAACCTGTTTCAAGACGGCCAAACTATTGAAATTGCGACAGGAGACGGTCAAAGCATTGGTATTGAAACACAGGCATTACCCCTGATATCCGGTGATCTGGTAAATGATCCTGAAACGGCAGTTTCGGCTGTGGATGCGACGATCAATCAGGTCAGCTCGATGCGAGGTAATCTTGGTGCATCCATAAATCGGTTGGAAAGTACAGGCGAGGTGCTCAATATTCAAGCCGAGAACATAGTGGCAGCCGAATCGCGTATTTCGGATGTCGATGTGGCACGGGAAGTGGCTGACCTGACGCGGAATCAGGTCGTTGCCCAGAGTGCCATGGCCGCTCAGGCCCATGCCGACACCGTTTCGCAGGTTGTTCTTATGCTACTCGGTTAGCAGGAGGCGAATCGACTTCCCTTACACGAATTGCCTACGCCTCGTTCCGCCAAGTCCAGGCCGGTGACGCCCATCGCCGACCTGGACGCTTTTTTGCGCTCTATTCCGGAGCAGGGGCTGTCCTTGTTGTCTCCCCAATTATATGGAGACTCTTGCCGGAAATCTTGAGAATTGTGCAAGGTGCAGGGCTTGACTTCGTCTCTATATGGGGATACAATTCAAAGTTCGTAGTTTATGGATAGATGTGGTCCCGTATGGCGGGGCGGTACAAACTCTTTTGATCAAAGGAGATTGAGCGGATGGTAAACAAGAGTATCGTATCGAAGTTGAGCATTGTAGTGGTGCTGCTGGTGGTTTTGGGAATCGTTTTTGTGGGTTGCAAGAAAGAACCTGCCCCCACACCCACCGAAAACAAGGGCACAGAAGTAAAGCAACCGACTCCCGAACCCAAACCAGAGCCGAAGCCGGAACCAAAGCCTGAACCCAAAGAAGAGCCAAAAGCGGGTGGGGAAACCGTTCCTGTTGCGCCGGCAGGGATGGAAGCGCTGCCAATAGAGTTGCCCAAGCCGATGTTCGTGGGTACACCGACCAATCTTCAGGGGGTTCCCAATCTGCGTAAATCGACCGGTAAAGCCCGTCCTCCGTTTTTTGCTCCGACCGGTTGTAAGAATCTGGCTTTAAACAAGCCGGTGACCGGTAGTGACGAAGAGCCGATTATGGGTGAACTGGAAATGGTTACCGATGGAGACAAGGAAGCAGCCGACGGCAGTTATGTCGAGCTGGGACCGTTCCTGCAATATGTTACGATCGATCTGGAAGCCGAATATGATATTTATGGCATCCTCCTGTGGCACTTCCACAAACAGGGCCGGGTGTATTATGATGTGGTCGTACAGGTTTCCAAAGATCCCGATTTTATCGAGGCGGTAACCCTGTTCAATAACGATGATGACAACTCGGCCGGTCTGGGCGTCGGAAAAGATCAACATTATGTGGATGACTACCAGGGCGAACTGGTTGATGCTAAGGGAACCAAAGCCCGCTATGTGCGGCTGTACAGCCAGGGTAACAGCTCCAATGACCTGAACCACTATGTGGAAGTCGAAGTCTGGGGCAAGTAAGAGCCTGTGATGTCTTCGGCGAAGACGTGTTGCATCCTAATTCTGGTGGCAACCTTCGTGGCCGTGTTGTTTCGTGTGCCGCGGCTGGATAAGCGGCCGATGCATACGGACGAAGCGGTCCATGCGGACAAATACCGGCTCCTTCTAGAGGGGCAGTATAAATACGATCCGCATGAATACCACGGTCCGACACTGAATTATTTGACGTTGATCCCGGCCCTGTTCAGCGGGGCCGGATTTTCTTATGCGCAGATCAATGAGTACACGTTGCGTATCGTTCCCGCTTTCTTTGGCGTAATGCTTGTTCTTTTGTTGCTGTTAGTCAAAGATGCCATCGGTCCTCCATCAGCCGTCTTTGCGGCGATTCTTACGGCGGTGTCTCCGGTGATGATTTTTTACAGCAGGTATTACATTCAGGAGATGTTGCTGGTCACATTTACCTTTGGGTTGATCGTCAGTGGTTATCGTTACCTGAACAATAAAAAGACTTATTGGGTGATACTGGCGGGACTTTTTGCCGGATTGATGTTTTCCACGAAGGAGACTTCGGTCATCGCATTTGGTTCGGTGGGACTGGCCGGCTTAGGTGTTTTGTTACTTCGTCGCAACCGGGGTGAAGAAGTGGAACAGATGCTGTCAGGGAGGTTGGCAATCCATGTCGTTATCGCACTTGCCATCGGAATCATTGTTTCTATCTTGTTTTATTCCTCCTTTTTTACGAATCCCCCGGGAATCCTGGATTCGATCAAAACGTTTGAAACCTATTTTAACCGTGCCGGCGAAAATCCACTTCATAATCATCCATGGCATTACTATCTCAAGCAATTGGTTTTTTATCATTTTGCTGATGGCCCTGTTTTTACGGAAATCTTCATCTTGCTACTGGCTTTGGCAGGCACTTGCTTTGTGATAACCGGGCGTGTCAGGCAGGACAGCGGAGACCTGCTGCTTTTTCTGACGATTTACTCATGGACCATGATGATCCTCTATTCAGCAATCCCTTACAAAACACCCTGGTGTTTACTCGGTTTTTATCATGGGATGATTCTACTTGCGGGAGTTGGTATTGTCGGACTTTTCAAGATTTCCCAACCGCGAATCCTGTCCTTTTTACTGCCTATACTTTTCGCTGCCGGAGTCGCCCATCTTGTTCTGCAAAGCTACCTGAGCAGTTTTGTGTATGATTCGGACAGTCGGAATCCGTGGGTGTATGCCCATACCAGCCGTAATATTTTTATCATAGCGGATTGGGCGGAAAAAATTGCACTGGCCAATCCGGACAAATACGACATGCACATTCAGGTAATCATTCCGGAGAAGGATTACTGGCCTCTGCCGTGGTATCTTCGTAAATTCACGCGGGTTGGCTACTGGACGATGGTGCATAAGGAAGTGGCCTCGGCACCGCTGATTATTGCCAAACACCCCGAGATCGATGCGGCGCTGATGCACAAATTGTATGAACTTCCGCCTCCGGGACAACGGCCGGCCTATCTGATTCTCTTTGATGTTGAGCTTCGTCCGCAGGTCCAGTTGCGAGGATATATCCTGAATGAGGCGTATAATCTGTGGTATCAGAGCGATACCAGCGAAGTGGATGAGCTTATGAACGAGGTGGATACAGAGGAAAAATCTGGATCAGATAATCTGAAATGAAAGATTTCAAAAACCAATACAGTCCTGTGGGAAGTGAAGCTAAAATCTTGTCCGGGGCTCATCGTTTCAGCCATGAAGCGATGGCGGCAGTGTTCGAGGTTTATGTTGTATGTGACAATGCGACGTATGCCCGACAAGCGGCCCAGGCGGCTTTTGAAGAATTGGACCATCTGGAACAGGATTTCAGCCGATTCATCGCTAACAGCGATATTTCACGGCTCAATTGTTTGACGGCCGGAGGGGAATTAGCGCTTGGTCTGGACACGTTCGAATGTCTCTCCGTAGCCCAAAAGCTTTGGAAACAGACCAAAGGAGCGTTCGATGTAACGGTGGGAGCATTGTACCAGTGCTGGCTCAATGAGGATAAAACAATCCGTCAGCCGAGTCCTGAGAATCTGGCCCTGGCCATAGAAAAGACCGGAATGGATAAGCTGATTCTCAATTCACATTGGTATACCGCGAAAGTGACAATTGAAGGCATCCAGTTTGACCTTGGGGGCATTGGAAAAGGATATGGTGTGGATCGTATTGCCCATGTATTCGAGGAGTGGAAACTTCGACGGGTGCTAATTCATGGCGGCGGCAGCTCATTATTAGCGATGGAAGGCCCCTCCGAAGGCAAAGGCTGGCCGGTCACGTTCAGCAATCCGCTCGATCGCAGTGAAAAACTGATTCATCTGGAATTGACACATCGAGCGGTAGGGAGCTCAGGCTTGGAGCAGGGCAAGCATATTATTGATCCGAGGCCGGGTAAAGCCAGGCCGGTGGAAGGGAAACTGGCATCCTGGTCATTGGCGCCGAACGCCACAACGGCCGATGCACTCTCTACTGCCTTCATGGTAATGGGCGATAACGAAATTGAGCAATTCTGCAAAGCGCATTCAGATTCGGCGGCCATGACGACCCGACAGGTAAAGAAAGTCGACTTCAAACTGGATATCCGGCGCTGGGGTGATTGGTCAAATGCTACGATACTGCGGTAAAAACTTCCGGTCAGGAGGAGTGGGAATTCTTATGTTGGATAACATTTCGCCGAATACGGAATAATTCTTTAAATACGTGAATCGAAGTCTTATGAATAGAGATACGGCTGTCGCAATCGCAGGTCCAGTCCACTGGAAATTCCCGGATCCGGTAGCCTTTCTGCCTGGCCAGAAGGATAATCTCGACATCGAAGGTAAAACCATCGATTTTGCTCAGGGCATATAGCCGGCGGGCGATCTCCCCTCGATAGACCTTGAAACCGCACTGCGTATCGGTCAATTCACGCGGGATACCCATGAAAAGACGGATTACTTTGCGAAAGGATTTTGAACAGAACCGTCGAATGGCAGTCTGCTGGCTGTCGATCTGACAACCGTTGATCCTTCGTGAGCCGTTGGCAATATCACATTGTCCGGATCGGATCATTTCCAAACCGCGCAGGGCATTGTCATAGGGAACGCAGGTTCCGGCATCGGCAAACATGACATAGTCTCCCACGGACTGTACGATCCCGATACGAACGGCATGCCCTTTGCCTTGATTGGGTTCGTATCGGATAACTCGCAGCGGGGCGTCCAGTTCCTTGCCCACCGCTTTGGCGGCTAAGGCCGTATCATCACTACTACCGTCATCCACGACGATGATTTCGCCGGTTAAAGAGTGATCCTGGAGAAATTGCCATGCGGTCTCAATGTCTTTGCGGATTTTATGGCTTTCTTCAAAAGCCGGAATGATGATCGATATGTCCATAGATCGTCTCAGCCTGTCTTTGTCATTGTGCATCCGTGCACGGTGCTTAAAAAGATCATTATACATAATCCGGCGAGTCCGGCAAAGCCTAAAATCGACTTGGCTGGAAGGAAGTGGACATGGAATAGAGAAAATAATTAGGGCAGCATAATCTTGTTGAACTGTTAGCATAAATCCGCATAATAACAGACTTTGAGTAACCGGGAACGCCCTGGAAAACGGAATGAAACAAACTGTTAGGGAGGCATGGCCATGTTTGGATTGCCGCTGATTGAAATCATTGTTTTTGTGGCATTTGTTGTCTGTGTCATTACATTAGGTTTGACGAAAAGCCGGCATGAAAAAACCGGGGAGGATTATTTTCTGGCCGGGCGAGGTCTGCACTGGTGGTTGATCGGTTTTTCCCTGATTGCAGCCAACATTTCCTCAGAACAGTTTGTCGGAATGAGCGGTAATGCCGCCAGTCATGTGGGCATGGCTATCGCCAGCTATGAATGGATGGCGGCGATCACCCTGGTGGTCGTAGCATTTGCCTTTCTGCCGTATTTTCTTCGGGCCGGTATCTATACGATGCCGGAATTCCTCGAATATCGATATAATTCGTCGGCACGAGTCATTATGGCCGTAATGATGCTGCTGATTTACATGCTTCTTCTTGGGGCGGTGACCTATTCCGGCGCCTTGACAATCAATACGATGGCCGAGGAAATGAATTTGACTTTTGTGCCAACCATAGCTCAGGCATCCCTTGTCATTGGTTTGATCGCAATGATTTATGTAGCTGCCGGTGGGCTGAAAGCGTGCGCCTGGGCCGATTTGATTCAAGGTTCTGCTCTTATCGTGGGCGGCGGTGTGATTATGTTTTTTGCATTTAAGATGCTGGGAAATGTTACGGAAGCCTCGTATGTGGCGGATGTCAGCACCGGTAAAGTGGAACCGGTTACTTTTACGGAGGGGCAAGGAGTGATGGATCGCTTCATGCAACTCAACAAAGTGCGATTGAACATGTTCCTGCCATGGGATGATAAAGTTCTTCCCTGGACGGCATTGCTCTTGGGATTGTGGATTCCGAACTTTTACTACTGGGGCCTGAACCAGTATATTACGCAGCGAACTCTAGGTTCCAAGTCTCTGGCCGAAGGACAAAAGGGAATTGTTTTCGCGGCATTCATGAAGCTTCTGATTCCGTTTGTGATTGTGATCCCGGGAATTATTGCATTCAATCTCTTTGCCGGAGAAATGAAGTATAAAGCCGTGAATGATAACGCGCCTGTCTTTTCGATGTATCAACTAGCTAATCCCTCGACAGACATGGTGTCCATAATGACATCGCCAGACCAGGAAACTGTTGCAGGATGGAACAAGGCAAAGTTCGTTGTGGCGATTTATCCTGATAAAGACACTCTAAAGGCTTCCAAAGTTAAGAATCCGTTTGTTTTACCGATTACCCAGAAAGATTATGATGAATTAAAAACTGAGTTTGAAAAAAAGAGTGTAAAGCGATCTGTCGTTTTTGAGTCCGATGATAAGTCATGGAAAGATGTATTTCCTTTCCTTGTTGCTGAACTGGAGGGATACAATGAGGCGACAATCGAGCAGGCAAAAGCTGCCAACAAGAAAATCCATACGGAGAAATTTATTGGGTATAAATATGATTCGGCATTGGGACAGCTTCTCAGTAAGGTTTTACCGATGAAAACAGGCCTCATTGGTTTTGTGCTGGCGGCGCTGTTGGGGGCGATCGTAAGTTCATTGGCGGCCATGTTAAATGCGGCTTCGACGATTTTTACAATGGATATTTTTACGAAGTACATTAACAAAGAAGCCTCTCAGAAGACGATTGTGTTCTTAGGCCGAATTTGTGTGGTTGCTTTTTCCGTTATCGCAATCAGCTTGGCGCCCGCATTGGGCAATCCCAAATTCAGTCATAGTATTTTTACGATTATTCAGGAAAGCCAGGGGTATCTCTCTCCGGGTATTCTATCGGTATTTATCTTTGGATTGTTGGTGCGAAGGGCGCCGGCGGTTTGTGGCGCCGTAGGGCTTATCACGAATTTGATTGTTTATGGGGGCTTGAAATATGTGTCTACTGTAAGCAGTCTGATGGAAAACAATACGATGAGTTTTTTGATCGGGAATTTTCTTAATAGAATGGCCATTAGCTTTGTCGTGTGCCTGATTGTGATGACGACTATTTCAATAGCACGGCCGCTGGCTCAGCCGGTTACGTTTGAGCAAAAAACTACCCTTGACTTGCAAGGCTCAAAAAGGGCTCGAGCGGCGGGTATTCTTGTTATTGTGATTACCCTGATTCTCTATGCATTGTTCAGTCCGATTGGTTTGGCCGGATAAAAGGGGTACTTGTGCAAGTGACTAACGATCAACAGGCGTTCGAACGATTGGTAACGCTGGCCAAAGAGAAGGGATTGGATATTGCCGGCGGGAAGGTCCGGCGGACCTCTTCTCGTTTTTGCCTCGGTGTGGAGCATGGCGACTATAACGGAACAGAACTGTTCGGCGTGGGCACCGATCGGTTTATCTGGATGGCCTACAAGCCCAATGGAACGGACTGTATCCGCATTTACAGCGACAACTTTCCGGACGATGGTGTAGTGGAATTCCATCTCGGGTATGTCCCCGAACCGCAATCATCGGAAGTGGCCGACACATGGGCCCGATTTCCGTATGGCGTGGATTATATCCTGCATCGTGCCGGTTTCGGGTTGTCACAGGGAATGGATGCTGTGCTGTTGGGCAATATCCCCGGTGGCGGTATGAGCCGGTCGGCATCGTTGTGCATCAATCTGATCACCTCTCTGTTTGATATCAATGAAACCGGCGTCGACCAGGAGATTCAAATCGTGGATCTGGCGCAGGCGGTGGAAAACGAGTATATTGGTTCACCCTGCGGCCAGTTGGATCAAACGATGATCCTTTTTGCCAAAGAGGGAATGGGAACGCATTACGATCCGAAAAACCGTACAATCCATCATATTCCTCTTGGTAAGGGAGCCGACGATTTTCGTATTATGGTCATGGATACAGGAACGGTACGACCCGGGCTGGAAAAGAGTACATACAAGATTCGCCGGGCCGAATGTGAACAGCTTGTACAGATTCTTCAGGACGGCGGCTTTTCTATCTCCTGCCTGGCCGATGTTCGTGAGCAGGATGTTTACCAGAAAATCATAGGCCAGTTTGATGAAAGTTATCCTGATCTATGTAATCGGTTGCGGTATATTTATGCGGCTCAGCAGCGTTTTTATGCCATGATGGACGCATGGAAAGCCGGGGAAATCGAGACTGTCGGCCGCATCTTTCGAGAGGATGGAATCGGCCTGCGGGACCAGTACAAAATCAGCGGACCGGAACTGGAAACCATGTGCGATATAGTGCGAACTGTAGAAGGTGTTCTTGGTGAGCGGATGCTTGGTGGCGGAGACAAAGGCGCAGCGGGCTGTCTGGTGTTGGCTGAGGCGGTTGAGGCTGTTAAAAGGGCCGTCCAAACGGCCTATCCGCGAAGCAGACCCGATTATGCAGAACGATTTTCCGTTCACACGTGCAAAGTGGTCGATGGGGTCAGAGTCTTTGATGATGTGCTGTAATGGATAGTACATCGTTTTGTATTTTAAAAGAAGAGACGGAACACTGGTCTTAGTGACCGGATTTCTGTTTATCTATAGGGTAAAATATTTTGAGAGGAAAGGGTTGAAGCCATGGTCAAATCGATATTTCATTTCGTTGTGATGATCTCAGTGATTGGCTTGCTGTTCTGTAC
The DNA here is from genome assembly GCA_016926155.1 of Sedimentisphaerales bacterium. Classification (GTDB taxonomy): domain Bacteria; phylum Planctomycetota; class Phycisphaerae; order Sedimentisphaerales; family Anaerohalosphaeraceae; genus JAFGGE01. The sequence continues at coordinate 11,132 of JAFGPC010000207.1, read as the reverse complement.
GGGATTATGGGCTGCCGAAGATTGGGAAAACCAGGAGATGATCGGGCAGAATAAAGAGGATGCTCACGCAACACTCATGCCTTATCCCGATGCAGCTTCGGCTGTCAAGGGAACACGCGAGGCCTCGCCGTATCATCAATCGTTGAATGGTCTTTGGAAATTCCACTGGGTCAAGCAGCCGTCTGAACGGCCTGTCGATTTTTACAAGCCGGATTATGATGTCAGCGCATGGGATGAGATACCCGTACCAAGCAATTGGCAGTTACATGGCTATGGTGTGCCGATTTATGTGAACGTCAAATACCCATTCTCCCATCGGCCTCCCATTATTCTCAGCGACGATACACCGTCGGATTATACGCAAAAGACGTTGCGCAATCCTGTCGGCTCCTATCGCCGGACATTCACAGTGCCGGACGGATGGAAAGGGCGCAAAGTGATCGTCCATTTTGATGGTGTGGAATCGGCTTTCTATCTGTGGATTAATGGGAAAAAGGTAGGATACAGCCAGGGCAGTCGGACACCTGCCGAGTTCAATATTACTGATTATCTCCAACCGGGTAAGAACCTGCTAGCAGCCGAGGTCTATCGCTGGTCGGACGGCTCCTATCTGGAATGCCAGGACTTCTGGCGGCTTAGCGGCATTTTCCGGGATGTATATTTATATAGCATTCCGCAGGTACATATCCGTGATTTCTGGGTCTGGTCCGATCTGGACGAGAACTACCGGGATGCTGAGATGAAGGTTCGGGTTAAAGTCCATAACTATGCGGCCAATGCTGTCGATTCGTATACGGTTGAAGTGGCTTTGCTGGACGATCAGAATAAGCCGGTTCAATCCAATACACTCATGAAAATCAAGAGCGGCGACATTTCCAGTAATGGTGAGCTTGTACTGGAAGATAAGGAAACAATCCGTAATCCAAAAAAATGGACGGCCGAAACACCCAACTTATATAAAGTGATCTTGACACTCAAAGATGCCTCAGGCGAGGTTGTCGAAGTCGTGCAGACGGATTTCGGTTTTCGTGAAGTCGAGATTAAAAATGCGCAACTTCTGGTTAATGGGGTGCCTATCTATGTCAAGGGCGTCAACCGACATGAGCACGATCCCGATACGGGGCACTATGTCTCCGTCAAGTCGATGATCGAGGATATTCTGCTTATGAAGCGCCACAACATTAATACGGTCCGCACCTGCCATTACGCCAACGATCCGAAATGGTTTGAATTGTGCAATCGATACGGCCTGTACTTGATTGGCGAAGCCAATATCGAATCGCATGGTATGGGTTACGGAGAGCAAAGCCTGGCCAAGGACCCAACATGGAAAAAAGCTCATCTGGATCGGACGATTCGCATGGTCGAACGGGATAAGAACCATCCGTGTATCATCATCTGGTCGCTGGGGAATGAAGCAGGAGATGGAGTGAATTTTCAGGCGACCAGTGCATGGATCCATGAAAACGATCCGACCCGACCGGTTCATTATGAGCGGGCCGGCCAAGCGCCGCACACAGATATTGTCTGCCCGATGTATGCCTCGATTGAGAATATTAGCGGCTATGCCAAGAGAAATCCCTATCGTCCGCTGATCCTGTGTGAATATGCGCATGCAATGGGCAACAGCGTGGGTAACCTGCAGGATTACTGGGATGCGATTGAAGCGTATCCATCCCTGCAGGGCGGTTGCATCTGGGACTGGGTTGACCAGGGGCTGCGCAAGTTTGAAAACGGCAGGATGTTCTGGGCCTACGGAGGCGATTATGGCGATGTTCCCAACGACGACAATTTCTGCTGTAATGGACTGGTTCAGCCGGACCGCAAACCGAATCCTTCTTTGCTGGAAGTCAAGAAGGTCTATCAGTATATCAAAGCTGAACCAGTCGATCTGGCGGCCGGCACTGTGAAGATTCGCAACAAGTACGCATTCCAGAACCTTGACGGTTTTGTGGATATCTTCTGGGAACTGGCCGAGGACGGAGACGTGATTCAAAAGGGCCAACTGCCTTCTCTGTCTTTAGCGGCCGGAGAGGAAAAGACGGTGATCATTCCGCTAAAAAAACCGGATCTTCGAGAAGGTTCGGAGTACCGGCTTAAAGTGATATTTGCCCTTGCCGACAATCAACTCTGGGCTTCGAAAGGGCATGTTCTTGCCTGGGACCAGTTCAAAATGCCCTATGATGTTTCGCCACTCCAGCAGGCAAGAGCTGAGGATATGCCCATATTGAATGTGATTCAACCGGGTGATGGGATTAAGGTGTTCAATCGCGATTTTGCCGTGGTAGTGGGCAAGGAAAACGGCGTCATTCAGTCATTCACATATAAGGGAACCGAGCTGCTGGTTAAGCCGCTAGTGCCGAACTTCTGGCGTCCATTGACCGACAATGACGACGGGAACAACGCAATTCGTCGTCTGGGCGTATGGAAAGAAGCCGGCTCCAATCGCAAGATTAATAATGTGGAAGTGGAACAGATTGAAGCCGGTGCGGTCCGGATTACCGTGGAGGCTACATTACCGGCCGGAGACAGCGATTGGCGCAATACCTATATGATTTATGGAAATGGTGACGTGGTTGTGGAAGCCAGTTTTGCTCCCGGCGATAAACTGCCGGAACTGCCGCGATTTGGAATGCAGACGGCAATTCCAAAATCTTTCGATACCATGACCTGGTATGGGCGTGGGCCGCAGGAAAATTACTGGGATCGTAAGACCGGGGCGGCAATCGGATATTATAATGGTAAGGTCGAAGACCTGGATCATGATTATGTCAAACCTCAGGAGAATAGCAATCGTTGTGATGTCCGCTGGCTGGCTTTGAGCGATGGAAAGGGCAAAGGACTGATGGCGGTGGGTATGCCGCTTCTTAGTGTCAGTGCCTGGCCGTATACCCAGGAAGATCTCGATAAAGCTATGCATATCCACGAGTTGCCGCGGAGTAATTTCATCACAGTCAATCTGGATCTCAAGCAGACCGGTGTAGGCGGCGACAATAGCTGGGGCGCCAAACCGCATAAGGAATATACCCTGTTCCCGCGCAATTTCCTGTACACATTCTGTCTGCGTCCGGTGACTGCCGAGATGGGGACTTTGGAAGAAGTGGCTCGTAAGCCGATGGCTGTGCCGAAGGTGGTCGAGCCCGTTCGAATCGGCCAGAAAGACGGAATGTTGGGAATGACATGTGATACGCTCGATGCTCGAATTTTCTACACTTTGGATGGTTCGACACCAACGATGGAATCCACCCGATTTGAAAAACCATTTACGATTCCTGCGGGGAAGGTGGTCAAGGCCCGGGCATTTGCAGAGGGTATGATCGACAGTGTAATCACCGTAGTCGATCTGGCGTCACTTATCAAGGCCGAATGGAAAGTGGTCCATGTGGATTGTTTTGAACCGGGGGAAGGATTTCCTGAACACGCCATCGACGGTAAATCGGATACGTTCTGGCATACAACCTGGAGTACGGGCCAGCCGGGCCATCCGCATGAGATTCAGGTGGACCTGAGCAAGGCGACCAGCATGGCGGGTTTCAGCTATCTGCCGCGTCAGGATATGACGAATGGAAGAATTAGGAACTACGAATTCTATGTCAGCGATGACGGCAAGTCCTGGGGCCAGCCTGTGTCCGAAGGGCGTTTTCGGAATTCTCCTGCTTTGCAGAAGGCGATGTTGGATCAGCCTGTCACAGCACGATATATTCGTCTGGTAGCCTTATCGGAAGTGACCAATCAACCCTATACGACTATTGCAGAGTTGGATATCATCCCGGTGGAATGAGTTGACCGGTTGAGCGTCTAAAATTGAATATGAGGAGCATTGCCATGCAAAGAACAATAATGCTGATCATAATGTCGGTCATGGTTCTGATGGGAGGGTGTGCAGAGTCATTACGGCCATCCATGCAAAGTAAGGAGGACAAGCGTGTTGAGAAACTTCTGGCTCATATGACCCTGGAGGAAAAGGTCGGCGAGATGACCCAACTTACGTTGGAGGTGGTCTCCAAACGCAAGGATGACCGAAGCGTCGAAATCAACATGGAAAAGCTGCGCGAGGCGATTGTTACGCATCATGTCGGTTCGATCCTCAACTGTGGCGGCTCGGCCAATACGATTGACAACTGGCATGAAATCATTACCACAATCCAGGACGTCGCGACCAAAGAGACTCGTCTGGCTATCCCTGTGATTTATGGAATCGATTCGATTCACGGCGCCAATTACATCGTTGACGGGACCTTGTTCCCGCAGAATTTTGCGATAGCCGCCACGGGGAATGTCGATCTTGTGCGCCGGGCCTCGGAAATTACAGCAATGGAGACCCGGGCTGCCGGTATTCCATGGAATTTCAATCCGGTACTCGGCCTGGCTCGAAATCCCCTATGGCCGCGTTTCTATGAGACGTATGGTGAAGATCCATATCTTGCTTCAATTTTTGGAGCTGCTTATGTCGAGGTCCAGCAGGGCGAGGACATGTCGGATCCGGCCAGGGTGGCGGCCTGTATGAAACATTATCTCGGCTACAGCGTTCCCCGGACCGGAAAAGATCGCACACCCGCCCATATTCCGGATCGTATCCTGCGCGAGTATTTTCTCAAGCCTTTTGCCGCGGCAGCCAAAGTCGGTGTTGCCACCTGTATGGTCAATTCCAGTGAGATCAACGGCCTGCCGGTGCATGCGAGTAAATATTATCTGATCGATATTCTGCGAAACGAACTGGGATTTGAGGGATTTGTCGTTTCGGACTGGAACGATATCAACAACCTCTGGCAGCGGGAAAAAGTCGCCGCGAATCAGCGCGAGGCGGTCAAGATATCTGTCATGGCGGGTGTGGATATGAGCATGGTACCGTATGATTACAGTTTTACCAACCATCTAATCGATCTGGTCACAGCCGGTGAGGTGCCGATGTCGCGAATCGATGAAGCCGTCCGCCGTATCCTGAAGGTCAAATTCGCTTTGGGGCTGTTTGATAATCCCTATCCACAAGCAGACGCCAAGGCGAATCTGGCGACCGCAGGAGCGACCGCATTGAATCTGCAGGCGGCTCGTGAATGTATTACTCTGTTGAAAAACGAGAACAACCTGCTTCCTCTGGCTTCCGATAAGAAGGTGTTGGTTACAGGACCCACAGCAGATTTGATCAGTGTGATGAATGGCGGCTGGACGATCACCTGGCAGGGGGATCGGGAGGATCTTTACCCTGCTGAAAAGCTGACAGTTCTGGAAGCGATCCAGGCCAAGATCGGGGCCGGGAATGTTCAGTATGTCCCCGGTCCATTCGATCAAGCTTCAGATTTAAACGCAATTTTGGAGGTGGCTCGCCAGGCGGATGTGGCGATTGTTTGCCTGGGCGAAAAAACGTATTGTGAAACCCCCGGCAACATTGACGATTTGAACCTGCCGGATGCCCAGAAAAACCTGGTCGAGGCCATCACAAGGGCGAATGTTCCTCTGGTTGCTGTATTGTTGGAAGGCAGACCTCGACTGCTGGGATCGGTTGCCGAACAGGCGGACGCCATTGTCATGGGGTATCTTCCGGGACAGGAGGGCGGTGTGGCGATTGCCGATGTACTCTTTGGTGATGTCAATCCCAGTGGAAAATTGCCGTTTACCTACCCCAAACATACCGGTGATCTGACGCTCTATGACCGGAAAAACAGTGAAAACTACCAACCCCAATGGCCTTTCGGTCATGGTCTGAGTTATACGATGTTCAAATATGAAAATTTAGTCCTAAGCAATTCCAAGATCGGCGTGGAAGATGCCCTTACGATTTCGGTGGACGTAACCAATACCGGAACACGCTCCGGCAAGGAGATCGTACAGCTTTATCTGCAGGACATGGTTCGATCTGTGACGCCTCCTGTTCGGCAGTTGAAACGGTTTGTCAAGGTAGACTTGAATTCAGGCGAGAAACGAATCGTTACATTTACACTTACGAAAGACGACTTGAGTTTCATCGGCGAGGATAGTTTACCTGCCGTGGAACCGGGTATGTTCAAGGTGTATATCGGGGATCAGGAAGCGGAATTCGAGCTGATGTGATCTTTCCCTGAAAAGCGCGTATTAAAAGGCAGGTTCTATTCGCCTGCCTTTTTTATGAGCGAAGGTTCTAGACAGAGGCAAAGGATGGAATTTTCTTAAGGGTACCTCCTTCCATTGCGGACTGATGAGCGACGATGCCGGGAACCGTGTAGGCCAGAGCCTCGTGCACATCAATCTTGGGCTTTCGATTATGGGTCAGAGCGTCGACAAACTCGTGAGTTAAAAAAGTGTGTGAGCCTTCATGACCGCTGTTATGCCGCAGTGGTTCCGGCAGCAGATCGGTCTTCCACCATTCCTTCTGCTGATATCGTTCGAATGTCGGAGCTTTTCGTGTAAATCCGGCATCGTCTGTTTCCATCCTTTCACCGGCGCGAACGAGCACTGGTCCCAGACCGTTCGGATGAGGAGCATAAAAGCTCATTTGGTCACCGATCCACTGAGCCCGTTCACAGCCGCGATGCGCACCTTTCCACCAGATATTTACGCGGAAGGCATTTCCCTTGTTAGTCTTGAACATGGCCGATTCATTCCAGAATGGATTGCCGTAGGCGTTATCCTTGAGGATTTGATTGTCGTCCCCCCATCCATGGCAGACCACTTCCGTCAGACGCTCGCCCGTCACGCCGACCAGTTGACTGGTGCAATGGGTTGGATAGTGCATCGGCGCCACGCCATACCGCCAGGTTCGTTTACCATTCCACCAGTAGAGAACTTCAAGCCCAGGGTGTTGATACTCGGCTTCACTGTAGTATAAGCTTCCAAACAGGTTCTTTTTATACCAGTTCCGAGCCGATATGGTCGATTGCTGATAATACCCCGTCTCGGCCATCATATAAGTCAGCCCATACTTGTTGACCGTATCGGATAAAAGATATGCTTGTTCCAGCGTTGCCCAGGCGGCAGGTACCGCGCTGATTACGTGTTTGCCGTGTTTCATTGCCTCGACGGTATGTTCGACGTGGAGCGGCCCATCGGTAAAGATAGCTACTGCATCCACATTCTTGTCACGTACCAACTCGGCAAGAGAATTATACACTGTCGTGCAGCCATAGGTCTGTATCAGGTTTTTACGACGATCCTCCCGCAGGTCGCTCACTGCCTGAACCGCACAGTCCGGATGTTCGTGCCATTGGAAGGAACATCCAAATCCACCTCCCACAACACCGATACGAACCTTTGTTGGTGCGGTGTTAACAGCCACCGCCCAGGCCGGTACGGTTGCCAGCCCGCTCACCAATCCGCTTCGTTTGATAAAGTCCCGTCGATCCATACTCTTCTCCGAAGATTGAATTTATTCCGAAAACATGCGAATGAGTACAACTCCATGCGGTGGAACCGTAACGCTGAACTTGTCCTCGAATATACCCAGGTCTTTCTGCCGCCACAGGTCTCGGATTCTTTGTTTTCCTCGAAGTTTCAGCAGATCCCAACCAACCGATACCTCGCGGGGCTCATCGAACAGAAATCCGCGATGAAAAAGGCCGACGACTTTGGAGCCATCTTCCATATTCTTAGCCCAGACTTCGCTGAACTCATCATGAGCCATCCGACGGGCCTGGTCGCCCAAAGGATCCTGATTGACTTCTAAGACCTCATCGTTGGTGAGAAGATTCAACGTGAAATCATCCAGTATGGTCAAATCGCAGCCCAGAAGCAGCGGTGAAGCCAGGAGACACCACAGGCTGATGTGGGTGTATTGCTCGTCCGGCGTCAAATGGGTCGGATGCAGCGATGGTCCCCACCCTACATGGCCAACAACGAGCATATCCGCATCATTCCAATGGCCGGGCCCGGCAAACGGGGCCCAGCGATCCTGCGAAAAACCAATGTTCGAGACGCTACCCCAATTATCCACAATATCACCGGTCGTACGCCAACAGTTGGCCAGCTTTGCCCACTCGCCTGCCTTGTCAAATGGAGCGCTGTTGGATAGACTGTAAACAATATCCCTGCCGCTGTTTCGTAGAGCCTTGGCCATTTCGGTTACGTGAGGCACATCATTCGGATTCCAGTCGTATTTCAGATAATCCATACCCCACGCGGCCCACTGTTTTGCATCGTTGTCGGCGAAGGGGATCTTGCCATGCCGCCAGCCGACCTGTCTTGGCTCCTTTTCCGCTGACCAGCTACCGTCCTTTTGGTCGCTCGATCCGCCGATATAACCGGCATAGGAGGTTACCCACGGTGTCGAGTAAATGCCAATTTTCAGGCCCAGCCTGTGGACCGTGTCGCATAGCTCCTTCATATCCGGAAATTTCTCATTGCCCTGAATCGCGTTAAAGGATCCGCCACGCGGTCCTTGCCACGTATCGTCAATATTGATATAAGTCCAGCCGTGATTGACCAGTCCAGAATCGACCATAGCCTTCGCGGCCGCCTTGATTTTCTCTGCATCCACGGCTCCGGCCCAGCAATTCCAGCTATTCCATCCCAGTGGTGGTGTCAGGCAGATAGCTTCCCCGACCTCGATCCGTAACGGCTTCTCATCACGACCCAGAGCGTTCTCTGCGATCAGCGTAACAGTATGGGAACCCGGTGTTTCGAGCTTTCCGGTAATTTGTCCGGATTGTTTGTCCAGAGATAGACCTTCAGGCAGATTTTTTGCGGAAAATGTCATCGGCCGCTGTCCTGTCGCCGGAATAGTAAACAGAAAGGGGTATCCCGAACGAACGCCGAAAATCCTGGCGCCGTTGATCCGCGGCGTTTGCGGCGGCTTTGGTGTCAGAATATAAGGCTCGGCGGAGGCTTTGGCGATAGCCTTTGGCGGTTGACCTGTCACTCGCAACCGGGCATCGGCCCAGTCGGCATGATCAAAGTGATTGCCGTCATTTCCTTCCGACACGATTAAGCCAAGCTGTTTAACACCTCGCACAAGTACCTCGACTTTCTTGGGCGGATCACCGGCCCGCATAATTCCGCTTCGCCACAGGATTTTACCCTTGCCGAATACAATAAATTCAAGCGATGCCGGGGATCTACCGACCTCATCGTCTACACCGACAGAGGCATAGAAATGTGAGGTCCAGCCGTCCAGTTGAATCCAAAAAGCCCCCGGGGCATGGGTTCCGAGGCCCCGCTCGAATTTTTCACCACCGATAGACAGGGGATTTCCTTCGACGGATTGGTTCCGATGCGAAGTACCCCATCCCGCCTCGGCTTTGCTGATATCCAGCTCATCGATCCAGACTATCGATGCTGGGGCGGCGAAGAGACACTGACTTGACAACAGAGCAATACATATCCATACAATTAAAACAATTCGTTGCTGCATAGCCAAATCCTCCAACGGACAAAACTGTTAAATTCCCATCTATCATAACGATGACGGTTGCCCGATGCAATCCAATTCGGTACAATCCACGCTCCGGCGGAATGTACATGTCGTGAAAAAACACAGGGAGAAGCAGTATGAGCGTGGATGTTCTCATCTTGAATACGGCCGTCGCCGACCTCCGCAGCGATGCCTTTGCCTTTGCCGACAAGCTTGTCGGGCCCGGCGGTCTGGCCAAGTGTCCATCGGTTAACATGCCTGATTATTCGCAACAGCAGTATCACGACTGGATTGCCCAGGGTCTGGCGACCGCAGGCGGGCCAGGCAATACTGCTCCCCTGATTGCCCGTGCCGGACTCCGGATCGCTGTTGGTGTCAACCTTGGTAAAGGAGATTTTGGCGGACTCGATGCACAGGGACGTTTTTTCTTCGATACCATGACGGCCAACCATGTCGATATGTCTGAAACGGTGATCCATGACCAATTGCCTACGGGCACGACTTTTATTTATGACAAGGGAGAAGGGGAACGGGGAGGGATTGCTTATTTTCCCAATGCCAATAACGATTTCGACTTTAACCGATTCCGCGGCGCCGTCGAGCGACTCAAGCCTGGTATCGTATATTATATGTATTCGGGATTGAGCGACCGCGGCGATGCCAACGGCGGTAAAGACCTGGCAGATTTTATTCGCTGGTGTCGTGAGCAAGGCTGCATTACGATCGTCGACAGCCATACCCTCACAGGCGATCCGCATGCCCTTATCCGTTCGGGCAAGCCGGTTCCTGAATATGCATTGCTTGAACCGCTACTGGGCGAGTTGGATTTATTCTTTACCTCCTCCGATGAGGCTCAGATGATTGAAAACACACTTGATCAGCCGCGAGACTGGTCCCAATTCAGCGAAGAAGAAAATGTAAGTACTTTTCTACAGTTTTTAAGCGACCGATTCTGGAGAGATAGTGATCGATCACGTCTATTTGGTGTTACCGTCAATAATGGAGCCTGGCAGACACATGTATCATCGAGAACTTCTCCGACCCCTCCGGCCAAAATCCAGTCGCGTTTTATGGTTGGGGATGTGATCGACCTGGTCGGGGCGGGCGATTCGTTCCGCGCCGGATTTATCAGCTATATCGCCCGGCACATCGATGCCTTCAAGGCCGGTAACTGTGACTTTGCCCAGGCGATCCAGATGGGTAACCTTTTCGCCTCCTTATATATTAAAGCTCCGCTCTATGATCGCTATGGCAACATCGCCGTCTTTGATAAGATGCTTTCTGTTATTGTTCAGAACCGGGAATATCAGAACCTCAATGATTTATTATCCGCATTACGATAACTCCAGGATAAAACTATGGAACCATTTGAACAATTTCATCGAATGACCGATTTTACCATCCCAGCTACGATGCAGGCGGTTACTGCTTCGGGCAGCGGATTTGAAAACCTGGCTGTCCAACAGGTTCCTGTACCTCGTCCCGGTCCCGATCAATTACTGGCCCGAGTCGATGCGGCCGGTGTCTGCACCAGTATCCTCAAGCTCATCGCTCAGGGGCCGGATCATGCCTTTCTCAATGGCTGGGATATGCATCGCTGGCCGATCATTCTTGGCGATGAGGGCGCAGTCACACTTGTCACGGTCGGCGATCATCTGAAAAGTAACTATACTCCCGGGCAGCGTTTTGCTATTCAGCCCGCTGTCGGTGTGGCTCCGATCCTTCATCGCGACCGGTACAGAAACAATGCCGAGGGTATGCGCAAGGTCGCCGTAGGCTATTCCCTGCCCGGTCATCTGGCCCAGTATATCCT
>JAFGPC010000206.1 GCA_016926155.1 Sedimentisphaerales bacterium | reverse complement strand
AGTCAGGAAAGGATCGAGAGATGAAAAGACACGCCCGACCAGATATCCAATCTTGTCTCATAGTTGCCCTGCTTATGGGGCCGACGTTCGGATTGCTTCTCACCAGTGCAACCCAAGCCCAGACTTTTACGACAAGCTGGGATTCCCTGAGTAAACATGAGGAAGCCCCGGAATGGTTCCGGGATGCCAAATTCGGCATTTATTTTCACTGGGGCGTATACTGCGTGCCGGCGTTTGGCAGTGAATGGTATCCTCGGAATATGCACCTTAAAAACCAGCGCGAATACAAGCACCATCTCGAAACCTACGGAGATCCGACGGAATTCGGGTATCATGATTTTGTGCCGAAGTTCAAGGCCGAATTTTTCGACGCCGACGAGTGGGCCGATCTATTCGCCAAGGCAGGAGCCCGGTTTGCCGGTCCCGTAGCCGAACACCATGACGGTTTTTCCATGTGGGACAGCGATCAGACCCCCTGGAACGCCAAGGATATGGGGCCCAAACGGGATATTACCGGTGAACTGGCAGAAGCGGTTCGTAAACGAGGGATGAGGCTGGTTACCACGTTTCACCATGCCCGCAATAATCTCTACCAGATCGAACGAAACGGACAAAAACAATGGACCGGCCACTATGATCGCGTCAAGATCGACTTTCCCTCGCTGCTGGATGATCCGAAACAGGCGATCCTGTATGGGTACATGCCTCGGGAAGACTTCCTCAAGATGTGGAAAGGCAAGCTGATGGAGGTGATCGACAAGTATCAGCCGGACCTGATGTGGTTCGATTCGTGGCTGGACGAAATCCCCGAACAGACCCGGATGGAATACCTGGCCTATTATTTCAACAAGGCCCGGCAGTGGAACAAGGACGTGGTCGTCACGTTCAAGCAGAAGGACTTGCCGCAGGATGTCGGCGTGCTGGATTTGGAAAAGGGACGGATGGGCGAGATGACCGATTTTTACTGGCTCACCGACGACACGATCAGCCTGGGGAGCTGGTGCTACACACAGGACCTGCGGATCAAGCCGACCAAACAGGTACTGCATTCCCTGATCGATATCGTCAGCAAAAATGGCGTTCTCCTGCTGAATATTTCCCCCAAGGCCAACGGAACGATTCCCGAAGTGCAACAAAAAGTCCTTTTGGAAATTGGACAATGGCTGGCCATGAACGGAGAGGCGATCTACAACACACGGACCTGGTATGTCTTCGGCGAGGGGCCGACGAACCGGAATCTTCCCAAAGGGCATTTTGGCGGGGTTGCCGATCCGAGTGGTGGTTATCAACCGCAGGATATCCGGTTCACCCGCTCCAAAGATGCAAAGACGATATACGCCATCGCCATGGGTTGGCCGGGGGAGTCCACGGAACTATTGATCACCTCGCTGGCAAAAGAGAGAATGCAGGGTGATATGAAGATTCAACGGGTATCCATGCTTGGCAGCAGGGAAGCAATCCCGTTTCAGTGGCGTCAGGATGGACTGTCAGTAAAAACCCCTGCCCGGAAAGGCCAGGTGAACGATCTGGCCGTGGTCTTCAAGATCGAAACGACAGGCTCGGCTACTTTTTTAAAACAGGAGGAGGCGATTCCGTTAACAGCAGAGCAGGCGGTTCTTGACGGGGATCAGATCCACACCGAAGAACGGGCCGGCCGCACCAATATCGGTTTCTGGGACAGGCCCCAGGAGAGCGTTCACTGGCTGGTGCGAGTTCCTGAGGCGGGAAGCTATCTGGTTCGTGGTGAGTTTGCCGCAGGTGCAGGGGCAACAGCACTTTCGCTTACCGTGGATCGAAAGACCACTACCTTTACCGTTGACCGCGCACTAGGATGGGATTCCCCTGCTTTTACGAATATCGGAAAGATCACCTTCGAATCATCCGGCGTACATCATGTTATCCTCCGTCCCGCCGATCCGAGTCAATGGAGAGCGATCAATGTTTGGCAGATCCAGTTGATCCCACAGTAAAATACCATGCTATACATTTCACCGGCCGGGATCGGAAAGATTTGCGCATTATCGTAAGTCCCTGATTACGTCGAAGAATGGCGTAGATCGCCGTTCGACACAGGCAGCGGCATAGAGATACATAGCCGCCGACCAGGTCTGCCAGTCCTGGCCCATGGGTTCTCCGCTCTGGGCTCTATGCCATTCATTGAACCCGAAAGAAACCTTGGCTTCGCGTGCCGGCTGTATCAGCCGAGTCAATGCGGTCAGCTTACGACGGGCAAGCTGGAGCCGCCCGGCCGCCACGCAAGCGGCAATATAAAAGCCGCAGATAAACGGCCATATCCCGCCGTTATGATATTCGCCCGGAAGGTTGTATTTCTTGTACCGCGGCAGCCAGTCCGGCTCATCCGGACGGATATACGGAAAAAAGTTCGGCGGCAGGTCAATTCCCAATTCGTCGGTCTGTTTCAAGTTCCGGCATTCGGTCTCAATCCATGTAATCATCGACTTGGCACGGCTGGGCGAAGCGATACCGGAAAGAATTGCCAGACTGTTTCCCAGAAGATCGAAGCGTTCGCTGCGATAGACCTTGTAGGACCATAGGGCATAGTACGGCTTTCGTCTCAATACCAGACCTTCATGGACATGGCGGTTCTGACGGTCTCCCTGAATCGCAAAATGTCCCAACCGCTCTTTGATCTCCAGAGCCTGCTCATTTCGTCCGAGGAACCTCAAGTAACTGTAGACAATCGTATTGACAAAGAGGCCATATCCCAACACCCATTGCTCATCCCGCCAGTCGCTTGTGGGAAGCTGGGCCACCAGCCCCCGGTCTGAAGGGCTCTGATATTCCATCCACTTGACGGCTTTGTGCACCGCCGGCGCAAGAAAGTCATGTTCCCCCGTCTCTCTGCGAAACAGAGACGTCGCTAACAGAAACAATGGCGTACAATCGCTCGCCCCCCGATCTTCCGGATCGTGGGCCAGGGAAGGGATGTGTCCCAGACGAGATTGGTTTTTCGCCAGGGTCTCCAGGGTTTTACGGAGCGCCTGCACGAGTCTTTCATTGCCGGAAACCAGAATCCCCAGTGACGAAATCATCAGATCCCGCGTATACGGCTCCGGATATCCCCACCCAGCCGTCCGGGGAAGTCCCCGACAAGGCCCATGCGAATTATGCAAAAGCACTTCCAGAGCCGCTTTTTTAGCTGTTTTGATCAGGGTGTTTCGCTCGGCATTCATCTAGGAGATCCCCAGCTTATCCTGAACCATTTTTACAAACTTTTTAGCGACAACACGATAATCAAACAACTCGACGGCTCGTTTTCGTCCGGCCTGGCCCATCTTTTTGCGGAGTTCCTCGTTTTCCATCAGGTCCATTATATAGTTGGCGATATCATGCACACTGGCTCGGTAATCCACGATGCGCGGCCGTTTGAAAACCACGCGGTGCCTCGGCTCGAAACCCGACTCATCCCCCACTATCGTCTCCCGTAAACGGATTTCCTGTGCGATTTGAGCCAGGAAGGCCGTTTGTCCGTGAACCATGGTATCCAGCGGCCCCATAGCCTTGATACTGACGACCGGCTTGGCACAGGCATTGGCCTCGACCTGGATCATACCAAATCCCTCCAGACGGGACGGAGCGGTATAGATGTCACACGCCGCCAAAAGATAGGGCATAAAATTGCGGGAAATCACATTGGATGTATAGACAACTTTTTTGTCGATCCCAAGCTGACCTGCCAGTTGCATATCGATCGCATTTTGTGCTTCGGTACGTGGCTGGGGCCAGACCTTGCAGACATATTTATAGGGTGGGGCCTTATGATCATTGATCGCCAGGGCTTGCATCACCTCCTGGGCGCCTTTGCTTGTGGCATCCCCACCGACGGTCAGGACCATCAATTCGTCAGGCTTCAGCCCCAGTGATTCACGGACACTGGACACTTTCGGGTCGTCACGGTCCCGGGGACAAAAGGCATCCGTATCGCAGCCAACCGGAAGGACTTCGATATTTTCACCCTCCAGGCCGTCACGGATATAGATATCCTTGACCCAACGGCTGGTCACCAAAATAAGGGGCAGATTGTTCAGAATTTCATGGTAATTGGCGATATAGCCGTCTGCGACAAGCCAGGGAATAGCGGTGATGCCAAAGGTCTGCGGGTGTAGCACCAGATGTGGTGTATGTCCCCAGTATCCGACACCCAGTACCACATCCGGCTTAAACCAGCGATAATACCACTCCTTTTCCTGAGCCGATTCGAAGTTTACGGCGTAGGTTTCAACGCCCATCTCACACAAGCCCCGATATAAAAGGGCTCCCTGGGTCGCCAGTCCCCCAGGCGAAGCCGGATAATCAAACAGAACCAGAACTTTCATGATTCTTATTCCTTTCAGTAAAATGCCTCAAAACCATCTCCGGATCAGAGAAGCACCAGAAGGCCTCGATTCTCGGTGTGGTTTGCGCTTCCCAACTATCCTCGGTAAATCCATACGTTTGCACAATCAGATCGTGCTTTCGCTTCCACAAAGAAGATTCCAATCCACAGGTATGATCGGCTGCAACGATGGGGCGTGGAAGATAGGTACGGCCGCCATCTTCATAGGCAAACATCCATAGTTGGCACGTCTGCAAACGGTCGGTTTGCCATAATTGTGTTACTGCCCGGCCTGTTTCTTCATGACGCCGATGGCGCGTATACTCCCCTTCCAAGCTATGGGTCAGGATGAGATCAAATCGTTTCTCCGACAATAAGGATAATATCGTCTCGTTTACTTCTTCCTCGGCCAGAGCATTCTGTTCGGGTCCATCATTCAAATCGGCCATATTTCCCGACGCATGTAAACTATCCAGAATCTGGAAGAATTTGGATCTGCGGTCCGGATCGCTGCCCCGACACAGTGTTATAATCGTCCACTGCGAATCCGGATGAGCCAGGATCGTCCCTCCGGCCCAGAGAGTCTCATCATCCGGATGAGCGACGATCACAGCACAACGATTAAACCTCCACTCAGGCATCCCTGCCAATGAATCCATAATCCATTTCTCCCGCATAGGCCTACAAATAGTACCATGGACCTAGCGGATTCCAAGCATCTTTTTTACAGATGCCAGGGAGTTCGCATGGGCCGTTTCAACAACCGATTCGCCTCGTCATCATTAAGAAACTCCTCCCTTGATGGATCCCACTTCAAGGATCGCTGTACTTTATATGCGATAATGGTCAGGTGTCCCAGGGAGGCGGATCGATGTCCGATTTCCTCATGGGTACTGGTCTTCTGTCGCGTGCGGATGCATTCGAACCAGTTGGCATGATGGTTGTTCTCGCCGATGTTGACCTGGCGTGTCGGGAGGTTGATCTCTTTGAAGATCTCCTCCGGACCGCCGTCAACCGGGCCGCCTGCCGACATCGACGTAATCCAGCCTTTTTCTCCAACAAAGACACCTCCGAAGTTGCCATCCAATCGAGCATTTGCGGGCACAGCTTTATAGACATCCTTAACCATACCCCAGTGATCCACCAAATGCAGGAGCGTCCCATTGGCATATCGGCATGTTAAGGTCGGGAACTGCCCGGTACTGGGGTGGATTAACTCAACGGGACCGCTTTCCTCCACACCCAGAGCGTATTGAATCACATCGGCACTGTGCGAATGATGCCACGTCACCGAGGCCGCACCAAAGGCCTCACAGAAGGACCAGGGAACCACTCCCGGAGACGGATTAATATGGTAAACCGGATTGTACGGATGCTGTGCGGCCGGGCCTACCCACAGGTCCCAGTCCAGACCGTCGGGGACTGGTTCAGCGGGTAGATCGAATTCCAGAGGGATATACGACTTGCCGTTCTTTTCAATATTCATCATCTTTGCATAAGGCTGAAAACGAGAAGCGCTAAGAAAACCGCCCAGACTGTTCCACAGAGTAAAAACTGATTTGACCTTGCCAAGCCCTCCTGCCCGCACAAAATTACAAACGCGGCGGATCGTCGGGATCGAACGATATTGGGTACCCGTCTGGAAAATTCGACCATACCGTCGAACGACCTCGACCAGTTGACGTCCCTGTTGAACGGTAATTGAAATCGGTTTCTCACAATAGACATCCTTGCCTGCTTTGACAGCATCGATGGACTGCAGGGTGTGCCAATGATCGGGAGTGACAATTACTACCGCATCAATATCCTTCCTCGCCAGAAGTTGGCGATAGTCATTATAAGCAGTACAGCCTTGATAGGTACCTGCCGTTTTGTCCGCGGCATAAGCTTCTTCCACCCGACGAGCGGCATCCTGACACCGGCTTTGATCCACATCACAAACGGCAAGCACGCGAATATCACGGTCTCCGATAAGCCGGCTCAGATGCCCACGTCCCATACATCCATGCCCGATCAAACCCATAGTAATTCGGTCGCTCGGAGACTTGCTCGATTCAGTCCCAAACGCCGAGACTGGAATGATTGACGGTATAGTAACGATTCCCGAAAGAGCGGCCGATTGCTGTAGAAAAGTACGACGGTTAACCAGTGTTGATTTCTGTTGAAACTTGTCATGTTTTTCGGTCATGATTTCCCTCACTTTGCCAGTTGCAGGCTGATATTGTTGAAAAATTCAATGCACTTGGCTATCTCCGGCATCGACTCATACCAGTTGTATGAATATTCCAGACCAAACATGGTCGGCCGGATACCGAGACGATATATTTGTTCGATGAATTTATCCATTTTGACAACTCCGCTTCCCCATGGCACGTCATGCGCTTCCAGACCGGCTTCATGCAGGTCATGCATCTGAATGGTGATCAGGCGATCCTTGAGCATCCGAACCGCTTCCATCGGATCGATGCCGGATCGCATCCAATATCCCATATCACCACAAGCCCCGATCCGTCTGCTCCGTCCTCGACATACATCCAATATTCCTTTGGGATGCCAATAGACAGGCGAAGCTTTCTGATCATGATTGTGCAGAGCCAGGTTGATATCGTATTTGTCACAGAAGGATTCGATCATATCCAAGTCTGCCGGATCCGGCTCAGACATGAATGTCTCGATGCCGATCTTTCGCCCGAATTCAAATATCCTTTGACAGCCCGTCTTATCACCGGGAATTTGGTGGTAGTAATATGTTAGAAGGCGTATCCCGGCTGAGTCCAGCTTCAATCGAATCTGCTTCAGCTCCTCGTCGGACAACTGAGGATCGAAATCCCTGGGAATATCCGCGCTGACTTTTTGAAAGCTTAATCCGCCCATAAAGGGAAGGCCAAGCTGAGCTGTTTTCTCGATCGCTTCAAAGAGCGTGTATTTATGAAAGGTGTATGCCTCGATACCGAGCCGCCAGCCAAGCTTTTCCTGGGCTCGAATAGCGGGCGTCAGCAGTGCGCTTGGAATGGTCGGTGCCGGTAAGTCTCCCAGAACAAACTGCGCAGCCGCCAAATAAAACGCCAGCATTTTCGGATCCTGGAAGACGTACGGATTATGAGCAATCGTGCTATAAAACACGCGGCCTCGCCCGTAATTCCGCACCCAGGCCAGGGCATAGTCATTGTCTTCCCGAATGCAGTTGCCGCGCGGCTGGCCCTCAGGAATCCCTGTCTTTTGCGTATCAATACTCTGCAGCACCCGGACTCTCTTTCTTGAATAACACTCATGAAATCGGAAGAATTCATCCCGGTACTCATACTCCTTGCCGCCAAATGGCTGATTGATCGGATGCTGGGGATCGTCCAGTTTAATGAATACATGCTCATCGCTCTCTCGGTGATTGGCTCCGCGGGCGCCGAGCATGAAGCCAAACTCCGGCCAGTCTTCAATCGCTCCCGGCCACCGGGTAAAGGCTACGGATGTTCCGTGCACTCCCATGAGTCCGCCTCCACCATAAACAAATTCGATCAAGCTTTGCCGAAGTTGCGGATCTTCAAAAAGATTACCTACGGTATTGTTAAAAAACACGGCATCGAACTGGCGAAGATTGTCTGGTAGAAAATAGGAAGGATCCTGACTGATGACTGTATCAAAGGTGCCGGTTTTTCTTCCCATCAATGTAAAGGCCTGATTGGCTGTGGGAATAGAGGCATGTCCCCCGTAACCCACATTTCGATCAAAAATCAAAAGCTTTCGGGCTTTTTTCGGTACTGCGTAAGTTTGGGACGGAATTGCCGCTTCAATTATTCGCCTTTGATCATCCGCGGCTCCTGAAGCATTCGCCGCCGATAAGACTATTGGTAAGCTCGCCAGGCATGCACTTTGCCGGAGGAAATCACGTCGTGTGCTCGTTTGTAATCTTGTTCGTTTTATCATGGGACTGCCTGCTCCTTTGTTTTTTTGAATTCATTGCCCTTTACGCTGTCAACATCTCTCAATACGACGGCCTTTACCTGCTCATCGTGAGGTGACGGGTAATCGACATCCTGCATTGTCAACTGTGTAACCGCTTGACAGATTACCACGGGACGCAAATCTTCCTTTTTCAAGCGAAATCGGATCTGGTCCAGCTCCAGATTTTCCACCTTTCTTGCATAAAAGCCCCAGGCCGGCAAAGGCCGGGCATCCACGCCCGGAGACTTGACTTCCATTTTCGCATGCTGCCGTGTTCCGCCGCCCTCAAATTCCATGGTCATATCGCGAAATACAACATGCTTAAAAGGACTTTCCGCCCAGCTTTCCACGGAAGCCGCCGCTCGATAAACACCCGTCGCTGTCACCCGATCCACCGTGATCCGTTCTGCCGTGTTTCCCGGCTTTAACGAAAAATGGAACGGTGTTGAGACATTATGCATGATAATATCAGAAATAAGAACATCATCGAGCTTGCCCCTGGTCGCATCCCATGCGCCCGGCTGCAGGTTTATCCCGGCCAGCATGTTATATCGATCCGATGAGCGATGAGGACGAACACCGGGACCATAGAAAAAACAATCTTGAATAATCAGATGCTCAGCCGGTCCGATCAAACGGATCCC
Source organism: Sedimentisphaerales bacterium (assembly GCA_016926155.1). GTDB lineage: Bacteria > Planctomycetota > Phycisphaerae > Sedimentisphaerales > Anaerohalosphaeraceae > JAFGGE01. The sequence continues at coordinate 15,349 of JAFGPC010000206.1, read as the reverse complement.
ATTGCAGGAAGAATTGATGATACAATTCGAGATGAGTGTTTTATTCCAATAGCGCCCCGCAATCGAGTCATCCCCGGTGTAAAACCGACAACCAATGATGTTTATATTCTTACAGTCATGTTGTGGAGCGCCCCGAAAATGGACTCCATCCCATCCACCCACGAACTTGACATTGAGGATCTCCACATCATCGCTGACCTGGAAAAAAACGGCATAGTTGGCCGAATCGAGAAAGGTCACATCTCGAATCATCACATCACGACACTCGACAAAGACAAACGTATGCGGACCTCGCATCTTTTCTTCACCGGTCGGATCGAACACCTTGTTACCGTTGATTACTCCAGTGCCGGCAATGGAAATCTCTTTGAGTCCTTCGGCCAGGATCAATGCCCGATGCCACTTGCCCCACTTGGCTTCCGGCATAAAATCCGGGACGACAGGCTGCTTATATTGCTTAAGATCAGTCGTTCCGACCAATCGAGCACCCGCTTCGAGAAACAAGGTAATATGACTTTTAAGATGAATTGTACCCGATAGATATTGTCCCGGAGGAAATCGGACCTGCCCGCCGCCCGCTTGGGAACAGGCATCGATGGCTTTTTGAATCGAAAGAGTATCGAGAGCCTTACCATCTCCAACGGCCCCATACTCTCGGATATTGAATACTTCTCCCGCCTCGACAACGGCAACGGCGGTCATCCACAAACTTGACAGAAGCACGGACCATACCAACAGGAACGAAACCTCACTAGAGTTCCGCCTCGGCCATCTCAATATCATCTGTCAGCCTCCGAACATAGGACCATGGATTGTTATATTCCCCCATCTATGATACCGGATGACAGTACATATCACAACATGAAAGATGGGTTTCAATCGTTTGTAGAAATCCTTTATTGCATGAAGGTATGTAAACTTTGGCAAATGGTATTCGTCAGGGACCGGATTGCAGAAGGATGGGCAGAAATCAGGATCGCCTGATTGATCTCGATCTCAAATCCGAGGTAATCACGGTCGGACCAAAAACTACGGAGCCATGTAGTAAATCCATCCGAGATACCCCGATACGGATAATTGCGGCGAATTGCATAGTTAGAATGAGCGGCGATTTCACTTTGCAATCGGATTGCCGCTTGTTTTTCTCCTGGACAGGATGGATCATATAAGATTCCGATATCTCCATACCGCGGCTTGTCCTTCCAAACCGGTGTAAAACTGTGCAGGGACAGGTGCAGTACTGTTTTTCCCTGTTGAATGTTGTGGCGAATTGCGTCGGTGACTTTCTCACGATAGGGCTGGTAATATTGCCGGAACAAACGTTCTTTTTCAGGTTTGGAAAGGGGCCGAGAGAACTCCGAATACAAACGATAACCGGGGGAACGGTTGGCGTCAATCAGCAACCGGGTGATGGGAAATTCGAACAGAAGACAATGGAAATACTGCTTTACATATAAAGCTACTTGACGAATACCGATATCATAAGCCCGATGCGTCTGCAGTATTTTCTGATATCCATGGAAAAGGGATTTATAGCAACTCGGCACGACATTGGTCGCATGTTCACAAGACAGGACGATGGAATCAAAGATTTTCACGGCTGCAGCATTTGCCCCTGTTCGAGACAATCACACAGACATTGACAAAGTCGTTTTAGATTCTCCCGAGATGGCGATCCGACTCTTTTTTTCATGCGGGTAGCCAGTGTCCCCTGCTTATAAAGAATGTTCAGTGATTTTTGTAGATGTTTGGGAATTGCCTCCCCTTTCGCCAACAAGGAACACCACAGGTCGTTCGCCACTATCGAAGGTTCAGGAATCCCCAAGCATTCCAGGTAGTCTTTTTCCTGAATCACCGCTTTTTCCCCATCCCGAATCGTCTGCTGGAGAATCGCACGTAAACATGGTGAAGAGATCGCATTGAACCGTTCCCAGTCCGTACGGGCTCTTTCGGTCAAAACCCTGACCACAGAAGCAACCGCCGCTACGATTACCAGATCAGCCCGGGGGCATTCCTGCATGTCGATCAGCCGAATCTCAATCGTGTTCCTCTCAAAACGAGCGATCGCCCCCCGGGCATTGACCCATTCATATGCCAGCGTGCCTTCCGGATCCAGCGGTTCCAGTGCCCGGTAAATCGGTTGCAGGATGACTTCCTGATATGCGTCAATGCTTTCCACCGGTTCGGGAATCACCGGACCGATGGCAAGAGGAAGCCGGTCGCAATGGGCCTGATAAGCCAACAGACGATTATCGAGCACGGCCGTGGTCTGACCGTCGACAAACGGAGATGCCGCCGCCAAAGCCGGGATCAGCGGAAGGACCATTCGTATTGCCGCATGTAACCGAACAAACTCCTCATCATCATAAAACGGCAAATTCAAATGAACCGACTGCAGGTTTTTCCAGCCATGTCCCTGACAGCCAAATACCTGATGCAGGGCTCGGTAGATTTCCCCATCCTGATGCGGCCAGAGCTTCGTCTCGGCATCGGGAACCATAAACGGGTGCATCGCCGAGGGCATCAATCGGCAACCATGGGAAGCCAACATTCGATTGATTCGTCCGACATCTTCCTGAAACAATCGATCCCCATGATCGAGTGTCTTGACCGGACCGTTGGTCTTGAGTTCGATCACATGCAGCACCAGTTCGTTGGACCACGCCAGAGGACCGCATTCTATCTCACGAACAATCTGCCCGGCTGCTTCGGCAAGGATCTGATCGGCCAGGGATTGAACCTTGTATTCCGCACGGTCCACGATCATATATTCCAACTCCACACCATACCCTTCAAACAAATGCAATGGTTCCGTGTGGGACGATCTCATTTCTTTCATTCGGTAATTCTCACATCAGGAAATGTTTTTGTGGGCTTCCATGCGTCTCAAAAACACCCGCATGATTTGCAGGTACAGGTCGTTTTTCAGGAATTCATCTTCTACGCCGGCATCGATATTGGGATTATCATTAACTTCAATCACATAACATCGATTGCCGATTTGCTTGATATCCACACCATAAAAGCCATGGCCGACGGCCCCAGTCGCCTTTAAAGCAATTTTGATGACTTCCGGCGGTGCCGCCTCCACAGTCAAAGTATCGGCCCGTCCTTCATGTTTGCGTCCCAGACGATCCCGACGGATGATCTGCCAATGGTCCTTGGCCATGTAATAACGACAAACATACAAAGGCTTGTTATCCAACACCCCGACACGCCAGTCAAACTCCGTCGGCAGATACTCCTGTGCGATGATCAATTCAGATTTGTCCAGCATCCGGTCGGCATGTGTCTGCAGCTCCTCGTGTGTCGTCACTTTCTTGACGCCCACCGAGAAAGAACTGTCGGGCTGCTTGAGCACGCAGGGAAAGCCAAGCTCATGAACGACCAGATCAATATTATCTTTATGAACGATGACGGTTCGCGGTGTTTTAACATGTTGATGAGCCAGCATTTCTGCCAAGAAGACCTTATTGGCACAACGGATAATCGACTGGGGATCATCGATCACCACCAGACCCTCGGCTTCGGCATACCGGGCAAATCGAAAGGTATGATTGTTGACGGATGTCGTCTCGCGAATGAAGAGAGCATCGAACTCGCTGAGCCGCCCGAAATCCTCTTTGGTGATCAATTCGACATCAATTCCCAGTTTCTGGCCGGCATGAATGAACTTTTTGACAGCGCTCGGATTGGAAGGCGCATTAGCTTCATCCGGCCGATAGAGAATGGCCATCGAATATGGCAATGCAACCCGTTTGCGTGTTCGATACGCCCCTCGTGCAAAATAGTCCTTAGCCACCTTTTCAACAAAATTATGATGACTGGTTGGAACTTCGTTGATACTAATTGTGTTGATATTCTGGAGAGACCAGCGTCCCTTGTTGCGAGAGAAATCCGCCCGCAGAAAATGTGCATGAAACCGGTTAAAAAGTTCCCGGCAGAGACGATCATACTTCTTGGCCATATTCTTGCCGAAGTAGATACTCAATGTGAATTGGTCCGATTTGATTGCCCGCAGGCTGTTTTCGATCAACTCTTGCAGGGCTACCGAGGTCGTCCGCACCATCACCGGGGTTTGCAGATCCCGAAGGGTGGTTATATTCGGCACGGGCTTATGACCGCGAGCTTCAGCCAGTAAAGAGACATAGTATCCCAGACTCTGATACCGACACTGATGCATGAGATTGAATACGCGTACCCCATTGAGTCGGGAGAAAATCGGCTCAATTACATATTTCCGAGCCGAGATAACTTCCACATTGGGGATCCGCAGCGGCCATTTTTTGGGATTCGAAACGACGAGTAAAACCTTCATTCAAGCGGCCCTCCCTTCCTTGGAGGTTCAATCAGAACAAAATTGGCGTCATAGGTCATAACACCCAGAAGAATCGAACAGACCACACGATTCAGTTCGGCTTCATAGAAGTGATCACGGGAATAGGGATTTTCTGCATAAGGATCGGCAATCCGAACGGTTTGTTTTTCGGGATTATACCCACACAAAACGACAAAATGCCCTACGACATTGCCCCGAATATCATCATCCACCATATTGGTATCTCGAACGCGCATATTCCGGTACAAGAAAGTGGAATTCAGCCCGGTCAGGATCGGACAGCCACGCTTGAGGAATCGCCGCAACAGACTTGGTTTCAGATCCTCCATTAAAAGACAGCCCCCCTGCTCCAAAAACCGAATATATTGCTGAATCGCCGTTTTTTGCTTGGAATTACGGGTATGGTGAGCTCGTTGGGCCAGTTTGTCCTGCATCCGTACATCAGGTGTAAACCACGTTGGATCGAAGATCATTAAATTATAGGTATAGATTGACGCCTGGTATCCCCGGGCCAGGGCATGGTTGGCCAGCATTACACCAAGTGTCCCCCCACCTTCAAGAGCAGGTACTTCATTGATTACTTGTTCCAAATCGACCAGGTCCCCAAAATAGCGATAGATCGCATGGAGACAGGTCGGTCCACAGGTGGTATCGTCCGGCTGTGGCAGGATAGCCAATTCCAGTTCTATGTCCATGGACGTTGCATCGCTCTACTATCACCTAACAATGAATACCAAACTCACAAATCCATTCGGATATCACAATACCAAGGCCTGGTCAGTGTGGGAATACACTTTTTAGGATTATTTTTTAAAACCAACGATAATAACCAGCATGAAAATAGTGAACCAGCTTACTGGTATATCCCCGAATAGATCGACATTGCAAAGGATTGGATTCTCCTGAGACTTTTAAAGGCGAGATTGATAAGAAAATAAGAAACCCGGTTAAGTACCGTTTATTCCGTTTCATCAATGATGGCTTCAACCATGGCGTTAATGTCCGCCCGTGTATATCCATTTCCCCCTTCGGTCAGGATACTGAAAATAAAAGTCCCATCCCCTGTAAAGCAATAGCCGGAAAAGGTTCGTACTCCATCGATATAGCCGGTTTTGCCAATAATTCGTCCCTGATATTTGGAATCCTGGAAATAACCATCGATGGTCCCGTCAATTCCGCCAATGGCCAGCGAACTGCGGTAGACAGGCCAATTCTTACTGTTATATTCGTGTGACAGAACAGCGGTCAGGGCATGGGGGGAAAGGCGGTTTTCACGACTCAGGCCGCTTCCGTCATCGAGCCTGAACTCATCAGTCGCGACATGGAGGGATTCCAGATATCTTCCTACCAGATCTAATCCGTGCTCCCATTGCCCATTGATACGACCGATGGTGTTTTCTGCGGAGATCGTCTTGACAAGACATTCGGCAGCCATTCCCAGACTGTTTTTATTACAGCGCATCAGAACATCTTTGATCGGCGTCTGGTAAGTGCGGATTATTTCAATTCCTTTTTCATGCCGGACATACTTTTCCGCCAGATTACCTGTGATTGAAATCCCTTCTTTACGCAAACGTTCATATAAAAGCACTCCGAAAAATGCCGCCGGCCGTTCAATCGCCAGGTCAAATCCGGCTTCCTGCCTGCACTTGCCCTTAACGATAACCTTATTGGGGGTCGTAGTACGCAGGGCCTCTACAGCAGAGGAACCGCTATTGGTGATGGAAACCTGATTAATAATGGATAGAAATCGGGTGTACGGTTCAATCACCACATCAACCTGAGATTCGGTACGTTTTACATTCACTTTAACACAATTATTGTTATAATTTAAACCGCTGATTTCGGCACAGTACCATCGGTTTAACTGATCGGGAGGCCAGTTGTCACATAAAGGCTGATCATCGAAAAAGGTTCCATCTACGTAGATATGCTTTAAGGAAAAGGTATTCCGCTCCTTCAGGGCAACGACAATATCATCAAAAATCCATCCAATTGTACGTCCTCTCCTCAGATCCGTTTTTTCATCGCCCAGCAATGGATCGCCATACCCTAATACAACCAGCGAATCATCCAGCAAACCCACCTGGGTCGTGAAGTGATATTCCGGGCCAAGATAATGCAGGGCTGCCGAGGATATGACCGCTTTCATATTCGATGCCGGTATCATGGGAATGCGAGCATTGCGTGAATACAGGATCTGCCCGGAGTTCGCATGAATAATCTGAATACCGAATTGTGTATTCCGCTGTCGCGCACTACCGGTGATCGCTCGAATCCGCCCGGTCAATGATCCCTGCGCATCCGGCGCAAAATAAAGGCCCATCAGGGCCGCGACAACCAGCGTTGCGACAAATCCTTTTCGCATGATCCTATACATACCAGACAAAGCTCCACAATTCAAGTCGGCGATGATGCAATTGCCCTTGAAAAAAAACTCTCGGGCAGCGATAATAGACGCAACTGTTTGTTGGGAGTCTATTTATGAAAATTGCCTACTTTGACTGTTTCGCCGGGGCCGGGGGGGATATGATTGTCGCTTCCATGCTGGATGCTGGTCTGGATCAACGATTTTTACTGGATCAACTGGCCTCACTGAAGCTGCCTGGCATAGAGATTTCCATTGAAAAGACAAAGAGAGGAGGCATTTCCGCAATACGATTTGCACCAAAACAAACACAGGAGCATCATCATCGCCACCTCAGTGATATTGAAAATATCATCCAGAATAGTAGTATCAGTAAGAATGCAAAAAAGTCAGCCATCGCGGTTTTTCGACGTCTTGGTACAGTGGAAGCGGCCATTCATGAGATGGACATCAAGCATGTTCATTTCCACGAGGTCGGGGCGGTCGATTCGATCCTTGATATTGTAGCCGCATGTGTGGGTCTGGATGCATTAGGAATTGAGCAGGTGCAATGTTCAACTTTATCCCTGGGCGGCGGCACGGTACAATGTGAACATGGGATCATACCCGTTCCCGCCCCGGCAACAGCTCTACTTCTCAAAGAGATCAATGCGCCGGTCCAAGGAGGGCCGATCGATAAGGAATTGCTAACCCCCACCGCCGCCGCACTACTTGCAGAATGGTCCAAAGCTTTTGGCCCGCTGCCCCCAATGTCTGTTGAGGCGATCGGATATGGAGCAGGAACTTTGGACAGTGATCAATTTCCAAACGTCCTTCGCCTGATCATTGGAAACATGGCACAGAACGCCGAAAGAGAGCAGACTGATACGGTCGCCCTTCTGGAATGTAATATTGATGACGCCACGGGGGAAATCATCGGAGATACCCTGAATCGGCTTCTTGAAAGCGGTGTTTTAGACGCTTTCACGACACCGATCGGAATGAAACACAGCCGCCCTGCCGTCATGTTGTCTGTTTTATGTAATCCGGGAATGATTGAGAAAACCGAACAAATCATTTTTGAATCCGGTGTAACCCTCGGTATCCGGAGACAACTGTTACACCGGAGCAAACTGATACGGAAAATACTCACAGTTGATACTGCGTATGGTCCAATTCGTGTCAAACAGGGCTTTTTAAAAAATCGCCGCGTAACAACCAAACCTGAATATAGAGATTGCGCCGCCGCCGCTCAACAATACAACGTATCGATCAAACTTGTACAGCAAGCATCAATCGAAGTATGCAAAAAGGAAGAGCTAGATTCCAAAACAAATATACACAAGCAATAGAATTCCAACTAGTAATCCTTTTTATGAATTACAGATTTCAAGCTTTCTTCCGAAAACGGATGTCCAAATAAGATGATTGATACGGTCCATATTGGGCTGACCTCACAGAAACCACAAAAAAAAACATAAACCCTTGTTTTTAAAGCACTTATAATTTTTTTATATTTTCTTGAGGAAATGAAACGACTGTGGTTGACAAGGTTTCGAGCCAGTGCTATATTCTGATTGTGAAGATGAGGTCCAGGTTGACCGAAACACATAAAAACCATGAAATTAGCGGCTTTTTTCAGCCGTGGCTGGCTTCCGGGGTATCAGTGGATGAATATTCCGGAAGCTTTTTTATAGGCAGAATCCATAAGACTGTAACTTTTTTTTAATAAAGGATTTAAGGAAGAAATCCTTGTCCGGCAAGAGTTTATTCACCGCAACTGTTTATCGCAATTCTCAGATTCGTCCCGGCTATTGGCGGGTGGATCTGGATTTGGATTCCTCTGGAAGCGAAGCCTTTAATGAAGTAGTGCCCGGACAATTTGCCGAATTACGGGTATCCGACATCTCTTTGCCCCCCGCTCAGGATGTTCCCCCAAGCCTACGTGATTTGGCCCAGCGGAATATCATTCTTCGCCGTCCATTCAGCTTCTGCGATGTCCATCAGGGAGCAAAAGGAATCCGTATTGGTATTTTATACTGTGTTCTTGGACCTGCCACGGTTCGGATGATGTCTCTTGAGCGGGGAGATCAGGTCAGTCTCATTGGTCCGTTAGGCAACGGATACGCAATTCGCAAGGAAAAACTATATGCGATTTTAATCGCCGGAGGAATGGGTGCCCCACCTGTAATGCATCTGGGTGAATATTTAAAAACCAAGTATCCGGAAGTGATTCCAATAGCCTTTCTCGGAGCCAGATCTATGGAGCATTTGCCCTACGATGTCCATATCGACAACGAAAAAGGGGCCTATGCAGCAGAATATGATAGAATGGACATCGAATCACATATCGCCACAGATGATGGCAGTATTGGCTTTCGAGGTGTTATCACGCAATATGTCGAGAAGTGGCTTATTGAAAAAGCGATTTCGCCCGAACAGGTGGTGCTTTACGCTTGTGGACCAGAAATGATGCTGGCCGCTACGGCAACATTAGCATTCAAATACAGTATCGAATGCCAGGTCAGTATGGAACGCATGATGGCCTGCGGGATCGGACTGTGCCAGAGTTGTGTAGTCACTACTAAAACAGAAGACGGAATAGGGCCATACAAGTTATGTTGTAAGGATGGACCAGTATTCGACAGTAAGGATGTGGTGTTTGAGTGAATCGATTGATTTAAGTGTGGATTTTGCAGGTCTTAATCCGGTCAATCCGGTATTCACCGCTTCCGGAACCTGCGGATATTGCGATGAACTATCCGATTTCATGGATCTGAGTCGGCTGGGCGGATTTGTTACCAAAAGCATTACGCCCGAACCACGCAAAGGCAATTTAACTCCTCGAATTGTCGAAACGGATTCAGGCATGCTCAATGCTATCGGTTTGGCCAATGTAGGTTTGGACCAATTTATTGAAGAAAAATTACCGGTTATTGCGGAAATGAAGACACTGGTCTTCGTCAACCTAGCCGGCAGGACGATGGAAGATTATGTCGCAGTAACTGAAAAACTGGCTGATCGTGAAGAAATTGCAGGATTTGAACTGAATATCAGTTGCCCTAATGTCAAAAAAGGTGGTATCACCTTCGGTACAGATCCAATTCAGGTCGAGCAGATCACTTCGGCAGTGAAGGTGGCGGCTCAAAATAAAATCCTGATGGTCAAGCTGACTCCCAACGTAACAGAGATCACCGAAACAGCTCGGGCTGCCGTTTACGGCGGAGCTAACGCCCTCAGCCTCGTCAATACTTTTACTGCCATGGTGATTGATATTGAAACCCGTCGCCCCATACTGGCCAATCGCTCGGGGGGACTCAGCGGGCCGGCGATCAAACCCATTGCAGTCTATCTGGTGCACCGCGTTTTTACGGAAGTCGCCAAGCCCAATCACATCCCAATTATGGGTATGGGCGGCATTCGCACCGCTTCGGATGCTCTGGAATTCATCCTGGCCGGTGCAACCGCCATCGCCGTCGGCACAGCAACCTTCTCTCAGCCGGACTGTGCCCTCCGAATTATCCATGGCCTGGAAGAGTTTTGCCGTCGAAAAGGAATTCATCACATTCGGGAATTGATCGGCGGCTTGCAGTAACAGGCATCGGGTGGTACAATACCTGCAACGGTAGGAAAACCAGGTTGTTTTACGGAGCTGATCATGGAAGTGTTAAAGCTCTTATACGATTATTTCCCCATGGCGGTAAATACGGGTAAATGTCTGGTCTTCATCAGTGAAGACTGGCGGGTGGAATTAACCGAACATAAAAGTGATAACTTCTGCCGTATCGGAAAAACCCTGCCGATTATACGCGTTCGAATCTTCAAAAAAGCTTTGAATGGGGAATTTGTGCCGGGTCATTACGAGGATTTTCAACTGAATTCACTAGGAGAGCTTGCCCAGCAGATCGAACGATATATCCAGTTTGCCGTGGGTGGTAATCTGCGGGAAGGCGTTTAATCGTGGAATGTGCGTCAGCTCAACCATCCGGAGATACTTTTTTACTGAATGTCAAAGTGGTCCCGGGCAGCAGTAAAACCGCGATTGTCGGATTCCTGAACGGCATGCTTAAGATCAAAGTTGCCACCCCACCTGAAAAAGGAAAAGCCAATCAGACCTTAATCGCATTTCTGTCCAAACAGCTTGGAATTCGAAAAAAAGACATTACAATAATTTCCGGCCAAACCAGTCCGGTTAAACAGCTTGCAATTCGAGGCAGATCGGGTAAAGATATTCGCAGTGCATTAACAACAAAAGAAAAAGGGAAAAAGGGCAGGAAAGCAACGTGAGACCGCCAAATGTACTACACAAAACCATCCATCGTTCCGTCTCGATAGCTTTGATTCTTTGTCTTCTTACTGCATTTGTACCCCCTTGCTTCGGACGTCTGGCCAATGAGGGTAAACGCGGACTGCACTTATACTCTATCGATCACATTCTCCGCTTGGATGAAGAGGAGATCGACCTGTGCACCGCCGCCCTGGTGCTCAGTCGGGATTGGGGCACACGCCAAACCCTGCTGCGATACCGTGACAGAGTGGATCAAATGGCCGAAGACATCCTGCGTCTCCTGGAGAAAAAACATCTCCCTGCCGATGCGAGGGCACTGGTTGTGATTAATGAATATCTGTTTGACAAAGAGGCTTTTAAGACAGTAGATACAGCCGATGATCCCGAAGATTTATTCCTGCATTCTGTGATTGATAATAAGCGCGGATATTGCCTTAGCCTTTCGATTCTGTACCTGTCCATCGCCGAACGGCTTGATATGCCGATGTATGGAGTCGTCGTGCCGGGCCATTTTTTCGTACGTTATGATGATGGACGAAACCGATACAATATTGAAACGACCAGTAAAGGCGGCAGTGCTTCGGACAATCACTACAGCGAAAAGTTCAATCCGCCAACCGGACAGGACAGTCTGTACCTGCGAAATCTCAGCAAGATTGAAACGTTAGGTTGTTTTTTCAACAACCTAGGCAACAGCTACGATACCGTCGGCGATCTGGAGCAGGCCAGAACCGCTTTGGAACGGGCCGTAACGATTAATCCTTCCCTGGCCGAAGCGCATACCAATCTCGGCAATATCTATCTTAAACAGGGTTTTGCAAACGATGCCATTGACCAATACCTGCTGGCCCTGAAGATTATTCGGACCGATCCTAAAACCTACAGCAATCTGGGTAATGCCTACGCTCGATTGGGCTACTATAATCAGGCCGTCGCACAATATCAAAACGCCTTGCGGCTGGACAGGGACTTTGCAGAGGCCTATCAAAACCTGGCAAATGCCTATATACAGTTGGGCTACATGGATAAGGCTTTGGTCGAATTGCAGTATGCAAATCGATTACATCCCAATGACGCTACTATTTTATCCCAGTTTGGGGATGTGTATCGACATTCAAAAGACTATCAAAAAGCGATTGATTCATATTCAAGGGCCTTGCGGCTCGCCCCGGATATGGCGGGAAGCCGAGTGAACCTGGGATTTTGCTATCTGGACAGCAACCAGGTGGAAACGGCAATGCAAGAGTTTCTGGCCGTGCTGGACACCAACCCTGTCCAGAGCAGTGCGTATTTCGGTCTGGCCCAATGTTACAATCGTAAGAACATGTCCCAGGAAGAAATTCAAGCCTATCAGGTGGTTTTGCAGATCGATCCCGGGATGATCGCCGCCATGCAGAATCTGGGTAATGCATATATTAAGCTGCAAAAGAACGATGAAGCTGTAGAGCTTTATATTCGTGCCATTCAGCAGGAGCCCAATGCTGCCGGTCTGCGATATAATCTGGGCGTTGCGTACACGAATCTGGAGAAATACGAGCAGGCCGCCGAGCAATATGGTTTTGCCGTCCAACTGAACCCGCAGATGGCATCGGCATACAACGGTATGGCGATTAGCTACTATATGCTCAAACAGTACGACAAGGCTCGAGAGAATGTCAAGATGGCACAACAATTGGGGTACACCGTACAGAAAGAATTACTCGACGCCTTAAAGAAGTAATATGTAATCTCATGTGAAAGGGGAATTGTATGAGTATAAAAGGCAAAAAAACAATCACCCGCGTTCTCGTAACCATACTTGTGTTTATCATAATTGTTGTTCTGATAATCAACCTCTTCGGCGACCGGGCTTTAAAGGTGGGCATCGAAACCGCAGGCAGCAAGGCCCTTAAGGTACCCGTCGAACTGGACAGTGTATCACTGTCCATCCTGGGTGGAAACGTGGCGTTAAAAAAGCTGCAAGTTGGGAATCCCGAGGGATATACCAATCCTAACCTGCTGACTCTGGATTCGGGTAAGGTGCAGGTCAGCGTCGATAAACTCATGGGCAATCCTGTCAAAATCGACCAGATTACACTCAATGGTGCAACCGTGGTTATCGAGCAGAAGGGCCTTTCCAACAATCTCCAGGAAATCCTTAAAGGCATCGAAAAGAAAGAACAGGACACCACCGACCAGACCGAGGGAAAACCGTTGGAAATCACGGAACTGGAGCTGAATAATGTTCAGGTTCAGGTCAAGCTACTTCCCATGCCGGGCCGGGATAAAGACATAAGCCTCACGCTCAAACCGATCCAAATGAATGACCTCGGATCGAAGGACAAGCTGGATTTGGCCGAACTGGCTACACGCATCCTCCTGGCGATCGCCGGCGGGATCGTCGAACAGGGCGGCGATCTTCTGCCTCAGGAGATCATCGGTCCCATGAGCACCACACTTGCCGAAGCCGGCAAGATTCTCAAGGACATTGGCGGACAGGCCGGAGAAGCCGGTAAGGAACTCATGGAGAAAGGCAAAGAAATCGGTACCGATGCGATGGAAAAAGGCAAGGAAGCCGTTGAAGGCGTCGGTAACGCCCTGGAAGGATTACTTAACAAAAAAGAGGACTGATAACGAGTCCTGCCTCGTTAAAACAGACAATCTACTCAAAAAAACGCTCGATCTGGCCGGATATCAGCCTATAATCAGCTTCTTTGTCTCCTTATGTTATATACTTTTTCCCTTGCAGCGCTGCCAGAATTTTAATATAATAAAATTGATTGTTTTTCTAGGTAAGGGTGAATTGTCGTTTAGGAGAAGGTAAGATGAAAAAGCGTATCTGGTTTCTATTAATTTTCTTTCTGACAAGCCTGGCTGTCACAGCCTCTGCGGATGTCGTGGCATACTGGCGATTTGATGATGTGGGCGACGCGGATATAGAACAATGGGGCACCGTTGCCGCTGGTAATCGGTTGCCTGATTCCGACGGACAGACCGTCTGGCGCAAAGCAGTCCATGACTATTCCGGAAATGGAAACCACCTGACCACATGGGAATATGATGATACCTGGGGCGGAGGTTTAGGCTGGGCCGGATACAACTGGGCGTCAGATGTTCCTTCCGGTATTGTTCCCCTGACAGGTGCTTCCAACGCACTGAGCATTCAGAATGCCGGAGGCTGGCCGGCCGCTATGAGCTGGTCGGAGCAAAGTCTTCCGAGCGGAACCAACATTGAAACGATGACACCCGCGGCTTTCACGATCGAAGCTTCCTTCAAAGCGGAAACTTTAAATAGTTATCACACCATTGTCGGCCGTGATGATCGGTATGTGGCCAATACCAACGGGGATCTGGCTGCGGTGTATTTCCAGGTCATGCCCAGCAAAGAAGTCGCCTTCAAATTTGCGGATATGGACGGATATTGGCATGAAATCATCTCCTCTCCCGATGCCGTTACAACAGGGCAATGGTACAATATGGTAGGTGTCAGTGACGGTTCGATCATGTCTCTCTATCTCGACAATGTACTGATCGGAGAGGTTGACCTGACTGCCAGCGGAAGCACTAATACGGCCCTAGCTCTCGGTAATGCATCCGGTGGGGACTGGGAATCCGGAACCTGGTCCATTGGTCGGGGCCTGTATGCCGGCGGACATGGAGACCGCTGGCTCGGTATGATCGACGAAGTTCGTATTTCCGATTCCGCTCTGGCTCCGTCTGAATTTCTGTTTGTCCCGGAACCTGCCACAATGGCAATCTTAGGACTTGGTTCGTTACTGGCTCTACGGAAACGTCGCACATCATAAGATTTTACGATAGGATAATTTGTACTTCTATGGTGTCATAGAACTGCAATGAAACCCTAAGTCCCCCTTGGGGTGTAATGCCTTAGGGGGGACTTTTGTATTTTTTCTTCCGGCCAGAGATCGTGTTCGGTGTGATTCATCCCTGGTGATTGTCGTTCATGGCAAGGCAAGTATCGATCTGCCAAATTCGGTGAGCCATATTTGTCAGGGGACATCCTAGCTCACGTCCAGAACAGTTCATCCTTCTCATCCTCTTTGATTTGCTGCAGATGAAATCCCCCTAAACAAATAATCCTGATCCCCGTCGTATTGGTACAGCCCAACAGCGTTGTAGTTTCTCGGGAAAAGGGAAGGGTCGGCGCCACGGCGGGCCGGCCCTTTGTAAAGAATGGTTTTATGTTGGTTGTAGGTGCCCAGCAAGGCAGGCTCAGGCACAGACGGCAATTTCCTCCAGATCCAACTCCATCAGATGTTCGAGGTACAGATCCAGCTCCTCCACAGGGAATTGTGCGAGGAATTCGGGCTTGGCGCCTCGGTTGATTTCCAGAATGCAATCGATGATTTCGCGCTTGCTCATATCCTTGCTCCGT
>JAFGPC010000205.1 GCA_016926155.1 Sedimentisphaerales bacterium | reverse complement strand
TCCACAATAGTAAAAATACCTAATTTAGAGGTTTTTCCTCAAGCCTCATCCTCCTTTTTCCGATACCATCTTCACCTTTAAGGGTCTTCAAGACTGGTTGGGTTCCACGGCGAACCTGCTTTTAACCTAGTGCATCATACCCCCCATGCCAAAAACCCCACCGGTCTGTTTTATCCATTCCGGACCAAAGGGAAGCATACCCATTCAATCATTCGCTGAATGACGCATCCGGACAATGCAAAATGTAGTCAATCAGGGTATTTAGCTCAGCAGTAGCCAGACATAGAGAGGAATCCGCCGCCCCGTAGTACATATAAACTTGTCCATCACGGACAATCCAACCACAGGGGAAAACCACATCATCAACGTCTCCTTCCCGTTCATACATCTCACTTGGACCGAAGACCCATTCATCGCTTCTCCGGATCACCTTCGTTGGATCTTCGAGATCCAGCAATGCCAGACCCAGTCGGTAGATCGATCCGGAAGCCGTTTGCCTCACCCCGTGGTAAAGAAGCATCCATCCTTCCGATGTTTGCACGGGCGGTGTGCATAATCCAATCTTACGGGCATCCCACCAGGCGCCTTGGCGAGCCTGCAATACTTCCTGGTGTTGCCCCCAGTGTATCAGGTCGGGGGAAAACGACATCCAGACATGGGCTTCCGTAGTGGCAGGGGTAATTGGCCGATGCAGCATCGCCCAATATCCCTTGAAACGCACAGGAAACAAGGCGGCATCCTTGTCATCGGGGGGCATGACCGGACCGAGTTTCTTGAAGGTTCGGAAGTCGTCCGTTGTGGCTATCGCCACCAGCGGCCCGCCCCGTGAAAATGCCGTATATACAACAGCCCAGCGACCCAGTTCGTCTATCCATGTGATACGGGGATCTTCGATTCCCCAGTATTCTTCCGGATGGTTGGCGGGATCCCGGACCAGGGTGGGTTGCGGATCGATCTCCCAGTCCACGATTCCATCTTTGCTGCGTGCGGCGGTCAGATGGGAAATCCCCCGGAAATCCTCCACTCGGCAAAGCAGTAAGACTTGGCCTGCCACCTCTGCGGCTGCTGCGTTGAATACGGAGTTGGCTTTGTAGGGCCAATCACGCACCGACAAGATGGGATTACCGATATGTCTGCGGAACAGGCCCGGATCCATGGGACGATGCATGATATACCTCCTTTACAGTGTTCAAGCCTTCCGTTTATTGAAAGGACAGCAACCGGCGTATCCATATCGCAGGTCTTTTCTCTATATTATACTTCAGGTATAGCATTCTTGTTCGTTATGGTCCTCTCTCCCCCCACAGACAGGAAGAAATCCCTACACCCCCCCTGCCAAACACCCCACCGGTCTGTCTTTATATTGATGCCAAGACACATTGATAAATAAGAAGTCCCAGCCAGAATAAACACAGGAACACATAAAAGATCTTATGTGCACGATGTACGGGCAGGAATTTATGAAAACGGTTGTCCCTCATTATATCCCGGCTGTTGGTAAATATGCCTTTTCCGTATGCCTTGTATTTTTCTTCAAACCTCCGCATCTCTTCGAAATATCCCCACACATACGAAGCCGTTGAATATTCTGTTGCCAAACCCATAAAAGCAACCAAGATTGATATGCAGGAGATCGCCATACCCGCGAAAGCCTTATCTTTGGAAAGCAAAACATCCTGGCTAAAACCGAAAGTCAGGACAGCGGCATTCAGATAACCAACAAATTGAAGAATTTTATATCGGCACTCAATCCAGTAACGGATGATTCGAGCGCCTTCTTCGAACTGAAGTTTGCTATACTCGAATTCTTCGCTCATTAGCAATTCCTCCTTAATGATTGATAAGAACACATTACCTTTGCCCTCCCCCCTCTCCCGCCCACCTTACTTCTGGACAGCTTCCAGTGCACGCTTCGCAGATTCCTTGACAATACTATCCGAGTCATTCAAAGCTTTTTCAAGCACATCAATCACAGATTCCTCATTGCTGTCGGCACAAATTTGACCAAGAGCCAGTGCTGCGTCTCTTCGTACATATCCAACACTGTCATGCTGTAATACATCGATCAAATCCGATACAGCATCGTTAGCAGCCGGACCAATCCAACCGAGGGCTCCGGCAGCAGTGGATCTCACTGTGGCTTCATTATCCTTGAGCATTTTTGACAGCCGCGGCACCGCTGCTCTGGCCTTACCACCCAACGCTCCATATCCAACAAATACCGTTCGCCGAATATCATGTATTGGAAACTCTTTGCGAAATATCCATTTCCTTACTTTCACCTTGGACGAGTCAAAATAGGCATTGCTAACCAGTTCTTCGAGAAATGGCAGGGCATTTGGTCCTATTTCCCGAATGGCCTGTTCGGCCTGACTCCTTTCCTGGGGTGAAGTGGATTGAGCCAATCCTAACCATTCTGCCAGATGTCGTCCTTCATAATATAAATTCTCGGATGATCGTGAGAACAGAGAGAATACAACCACTACAAGAAGGCATGCAAGTATTGCTATGATTATGATGTGCTTTCTTTGCATACTTTATTCTTTCTCCCCCCCCTCTCCCGCCCACCATCGGGGGGGATTTTATCGGATTATATCAGATACTACCTGAGAAACAATGTTCTATCCTTGCTCTCAGACGCCGGTCAGTTACAATGTTTACCTGTCTGCCCCGCAGTCTTCACTGATGTTTCAATCCACGCTCCCGTGAAGGGAGCGACATCGTACAAGAGATTGGGCTGTAAGATGTGTTCATGTTTCAATCCACGCTCCCGTGAAGGGAGCGACAATATCGTCTGCGCCATGGCTATCTGTTGTTGACGTTTCAATCCACGCTCCCGTGAAGGGAGCGACTCGTCGTCTGTTCGGTCTCCGTAATCTCTACGCCGTTTCAATCCACGCTCCCGTGAAGGGAGCGACAGGCTGACGATATAGATGGCCTCGCCTTCGTTCTCGTTTCAATCCACGCTCCCGTGAAGGGAGCGACATTATCGTCAACGGACACGGACCCGAACGTAATATTGTTTCAATCCACGCTCCCGTGAAGGGAGCGACCTATTGGCCGGGATTAGCGTTCCTGGGAGAACAAGTTTCAATCCACGCCCCCATGCAGGGGGCGACTATCCTGAGGTCCAGCCGATTCGTGCTCACCCATGTTTCAATCCACGCCCCCATGCAGGGGGCGACGGGGGGACACGGTAGTGTAGGGAGTCTACAAACGGTTTCAATCCACGCCCCCATGCAGGGGGCGACCTTCACCGATGAGAGCATATAGGCTGATAGGTACGTTTCAATCCACGCCCCCATGCAGGGGGCGACCGTGACGGCGGGGAAGATATATCCGGTGTAGTTGTTTCAATCCACGCCCCCATGCAGGGGGCGACTCCGATGCCGCCGGATACGGAATTCCGGTTACAGGTTTCAATCCACGCCCCCATGCAGGGGGCGACAGCCTGTCGAATCTCCCGTTCCATTGCCGCCTGAGGTTTCAATCCACGCCCCCATGCAGGGGGCGACACCGCGATTTTCCACTATCCGCACCCCCGTAAAGTTTCAATCCACGCCCCCATGCAGGGGGCGACTCAACAGCATCATTGATGGCCTTTGCTTTTTGCAGTTTCAATCCACGCCCCCATGCAGGGGGCGACCATCTTAATTCCCTTTAATCTCTCTCATTTTTAGTTTCAATCCACGCCCCCATGCAGGGGGCGACGCTGTAGCCGTACTCAGATCGGCTTGCAATCCAGTTTCAATCCACGCCCCCATGCAGGGGGCGACGTTCATCGCCTCATCAAATTCGACATGACTCGTAGTTTCAATCCACGCCCCCATGCAGGGGGCGACAACTGTCTCTTCGCCAAATCATCGTTATCCGATGGGTTTCAATCCACGCCCCCATGCAGGGGGCGACGCAGTTCCTGGACAGATAGACCATTTCTAATATGTTTCAATCCACGCCCCCATGCAGGGGGCGACCTATCACCCGGCAAAATTTCATCCACATAAATCGGTTTCAATCCACGCCCCCATGCAGGGGGCGACGACGATCTTTTTGAGATCCATACTCCCCACAGTGGTTTCAATCCACGCCCCCATGCAGGGGGCGACAAGAGTGTAGGAGAGTAAAAAATGTATTATGTAGTTTCAATCCACGCCCCCATGCAGGGGGCGACCTTTCGGCATTTTTAATTCTATGCATCGCCTCATCGTTTCAATCCACGCCCCCATGCAGGGGGCGACAAAATTTCTCGATTAAGTACTTCTTGCTCTCCTAAGTTTCAATCCACGCCCCCATGCAGGGGGCGACTAGCCAGTCCAAAATCCATAATCTTACTCCTTAGTTTCAATCCACGCCCCCATGCAGGGGGCGACTGTACTATTATTAACTCGTTTGTCTAACAGGATTAATAGAGAAGCTTCCGCGAACTTGGACTGTTTCTCAATCAAGACCAACCACATTCAATCCCATATTTCTCTATCTACTTGCCAAATAGCCATTTACATTTTCCGCGAACCTGCCAGACATTTCCTGTTTGCTTCTGGTTCGCGAATTGTTTTTTATGCGATCAGTGGACCTTGTGGATCATAGGATGGCTTTGCTCCTACATGCTCCACCCGTTTTTTCCAGTTCTTCCCTAAAAAGTAAAATCGAAGGCTGTCTCGTTCCTGATTGATCACACCAATCAGATTACCTCGAAGTTCTACCCATTGAGCAGGATCTATCAGACATTCGAATACCGAGTTCTGCACACGCTGGCCCCGATTTTCACAAAGTTTAGCAACATGACGCAGACGCCGTTGTCCTTCTGGGCTTTCTGTATTCACATCATATGCCACCAATACCATCATCGTAATTCTCCGTTTCTTATCGCCACAGGAATGGTGGATAGCCGTCGAGATCCCCCCGCAAGTAACGAGCCACAAGCATGGCCTGGATATGGGGTAGAAGCCCAATCTCGATCTTTTCCTGCAGAAATGGATGCGTAATTGTCTCCTGTTTGC
Source organism: Sedimentisphaerales bacterium (assembly GCA_016926155.1). Lineage (GTDB taxonomy): Bacteria > Planctomycetota > Phycisphaerae > Sedimentisphaerales > Anaerohalosphaeraceae > JAFGGE01. The sequence continues at coordinate 51,584 of JAFGPC010000205.1, read as the reverse complement.
GTTTCTGCCACGCCATAAGAACCTCCTTCCGTGTCGGATCATCCATGGTGACAGCCCCTGATTCGGTTTTCTGAAATCCTCCCGGCTTGACCTGCTGGCGATTGACCAGGGACAAGGCCAGACGATCCGCCAGATATGCGCGTAGCTCTTCCATCAAATCGAGGGCAAAACTGGGCCGTCCAGGCCGGTCCCGATGCAAAAAACCTACAGCCGGATCAAGGCCCACTCCTTCCAAAGCGGACGTAATATCATGTACCAATAGCGTGTAAAGGAAGGACAACAAGGCGTTCATGTTATCGGTGGGTGGCCGTCTGGACCGTCCTTTGAAATAGAAAGATTCTTTCTCGGAGGTAATCAAATGGTCGAACACCGAAAAGTAGAGATTCGCTGCCCGGCCTTCAATTCCTCGAGCCGTGTTTGCATCTACTTTATTCTTCAACCCCTCAAGACAACCAGCCAGAGCATCGACAACCTTCTGTACTTCGGTACCATCCGTTGTGTCCGGTCGGTCACGAAGGCTCCTTTGCAGAACAATACGGGTATTGGCGATCTTGGCCAGGACGAATACTCTGGCCATAGAGGCAACCTGGACCTCGTTGTCCGATCTTCGGTATTGTTCCTTGCGAAGAAGTACATTCCCATTGACAGGTCCATGTACCCTAGCCAGAAATCGCCCTCTCTCCGTCAGGAAGGAAACGGTCACATTCCGCTCGCCGCAAAGTCCCATCAAAAATGGGCTGCATGTGATGTTGCCGAAACAGACTATAGATCCCAGATTGTGAATCGGCACCCGTAACTTGGTCTCCTGCTCATGACGGACCTCCACCGTGTCTCCTTTTTTTGACAGGTAGGCTCCCTGCGTAGTGACAAACAGCGTGTTGAGCAATTGCTTCATGAATCGTCTTCCCCCAAAGATTCCTCGAATGCTTTTGCCAGATAGAGATCGATTTTCTTTTTGATCCCCGTTGTCTTCGGAAGGCATCGTTCGTATAAAGAGCAGCTATTGCACTTTTTAGAATAGGCGGCTGTCGGCGTGCGTTTTTGATCGAGCAACAGGTGTATTTGGCGGGCGATCTCTTCGGTATAGTTTCTCAGGTCTTTGGTAAATTCCACTTCGGTCCTGCGTCTCGGCTTGCCGTAGAAAAACGCCCCATTGGGCACATCCGTATTTAGCATCTCTTCGAGACAGATCGCCTGGGCGCAAAGCTGCACCTGATCACACTTACCCAACTTCGGCTTGCCTCGTTTGTATTCGACAGGAAAAGGCTGCCACAAGCCATCGGCTTCGGACAGCGGGATGCCCTGGTCAGCCAGGTGAAACTCCACAACATCCGCCTGGCCGACCAATCCCAGCCGATAGGACCGGATGGGCAGGCCTCTGACGATCCGCACGCCAGGACGGTTTTCTTTATCGGCTTCATGCACACGCTCGTGCAATTGTCTCCCCTCTGCGGTGAACCGATTCTCCGACCAAAACTGTTCCAGATGAATCAATCCGCATTGTCTCGGACAGAACACATAGTGCTGCAAAGCCGATATCGGGATAAGCTGATCTTCAGTGAGCATTAAAGGCCATTAATAACTTCAGGGGACAAACCTTCCAGATTGTCAATGTCAATATTTCCATCTTTGCCAACCTTTAGACTTCTATGCACTTTTGCAGAGGAATACTGACCGCAAGGACTGTTATGCTTCCACCATATTACCTTCACCACTTCCATGCTTCCTTCCGGGCGAGCGGAAGATACGTCATTGACGAATAGCGATTGAAGGGCTTTTTTGATTTGTTCGGCGTCATTGTCCGTAAAACCTGTTTTACTTGCAAGTTGTGTGTTGATAGCACCGTATGCAGCATAGAGCCCTTTATCAACACGATGTTTCATTCCCATTGTATCGGAGCCTTTCTTATCTGGCTCTTTCTCATTGGTTTCAAGATTGACACTTTTGACAATTTGCAGGCTATCTGGTGTAATCGGCTCAATGCTGAATGCACTCTGGATAGTTACAGGGCCGCGAATTCCAACGGAAACTGCATCAGCTCCCTCATTTTTTCCGAATGCAAAGACTTGACCAAACGCACGAACATCAAACCATTTTTTGCAGGATATCTCTCTTATTTCCTTAGTAGGAATTTTAGCTGCATCAAAACGGCTCTTTAAGGAACGATGCTCATCGACCCGATTATCGTCCGATTGGACAAAGATAGATTCGCCCATATCCTGCAGCCGATTACGGATTTTGCGTTTGAGACAAACATCAGATATTTCACCATAACCATCGTAAGTTTGGCGAGGACGATTTCCGTTCAGTGGGTCTCCGTTTGGGTTTGCCCGTCTCACAGAAATAATCACTGCAAAATCAATTTTGTTTGTGAGAGATTTATTGTCCGTCATTGCCATTCTCCTTCTCGTTGATATGTGAAGATTTATTTATACTTTTATTAGAAGCAGCCGTAACAAGGTTGTCTATATACGCTCGTTCGTGATAATACCCTATCAGATACGAACCGTTCAACGGCGTATCTGTTTCATAGTCGCCAGACTTGAACATATCTTTGATCGCTTGAATTTCATTAAACGCAAACCCTTCTTTCACTTTCTGGATATAAGGATTAAGGCAACTATGTATTGTTTGCCATGTTCTGAACGGTCGCTGGGCAAAGGCTTGCATATGCCGGATGGCAGCAGTAACAATACGTTTGTTACCCATTTTGTAGAGCGCGTATTCCTCCAGTTTATCCGCAGCGCCGAGCAACCTACCGTAAAGGTAATCGCGATCTGTTCTGTTGAATTCAATACTCATTTTGTAGTCCTCTTTTCCAGTCTGTTGATAATACTTGCGTATCAAGGCACATGCTGTTGATACAACCTGTTCAAAATTATTGCGGTCAAATACTCCATTTTTTGTAATTCCCAATGGATTGGAAGACCGTCGAACTGCCGACACCATAAAATCTATTGGCAGTAGCGCACCGTCAAATATACAGCGAAGTAACCGTTCCCGAGCTGCTTTCTTGATTTTTGTGTAGCCCTCGTCCTTTCTGCTGCGGGCTTTGCCGTGAACGGCTTCAATGATTTTATCAACGGACGGGGCTCCGGTATAAGGGATATACTTTTCGTTTTCCTTGTCCCAGAATTTTTGATGCCATTTACACCGATCATGCCAGTTGGCTATTTTTTCGAGGTATTCAGTTCGATCCAATTCACGGTAAAAAGTGATGGACAACCGTCCTGTTGTTGCTGCATCCAATACTACCACTAATGTTCTGGCATGTTGCCCCAATGTCTGTTTGTATCCAAAACCAGCGAGTGATTTCCTCAGAGCATCGGCATAATCAAAGCCCGTTTCGGCACGAAGACGAATCTGTATATCGTTCTCTGTTTGCGGCGCAGATTCCTGCAAAATGCTCCAAATGCTCTTTTCTTCTATAGGTGGCGGCAAAACTTTTTCCATTGAACCTACCGTGAAAGATATAATAATTTGTTCGCCGCAGTAAATTTTCTGATCATTGATGAGATACCGTAAAAACTGATGCGCTTTTTGAGTGGTTTCATAGCCGATGGATACGGCTTCTGATGATTCGCTGAATTTCCCTCGAAACGTGTAATTCGTTTTGTCGTTATCGGAAACAAGCTTTGAATTTGCCGATGCATTCGAGATTTTTTTGGGATGATATATAGCTGTTGGTTGTTCAACCCCAGTAATATAGTCCACCGATATCATATCTTTCATCTTTGCAAGCTCTTTCAGGCGTTTCTTCTCGGGTGATGGCAATTTCTTATTTTCGGCCAATTCTTTTTTAGCCATTCTCTTTGTATAAGCCCGCTGATTCTTTACATATAGATAATATTGGTGCCATGCTTTGAAGAATGTCTCATCTTCCCATACTTTTGATTGCGGATTTCCCGGTATTTCAACCTGAAAAACAATGTATGTTTTATCTTTCAAGCCATTTTCGGACAAATCAACAGCAACGGTTTGTTTGGCAATATATTGAGAAATCGCCATAAGCTGTTTGGTTGCGAATGATGATTCCGCAAACTCTTTCAGTTGTGTACAATAAGAAATAAACTTTTTTCCACTGCCTTTCAGATATTCATATTGGTCAAAAACTGGGTGTGGTGCGATACCGCTTGAACGCCCCATGCTCTCTTCCGTCACAGGAATCGTAATATTGACGAGGGGATTACCCAGCCCCTTTTTGTTTCCGGAAGACTTCTTGTCCATCTTTTCAAAACGGATGAAATTACCGTTATTGTCAATAACGATCACGGCAATCATATCTGTATTATTTGAGATGGAGGTTGTCGAAAGCGGATACGTTTTCTTCAATGCATCGGCGTTTCTATCATAGCTGTCCGCTAGATGCTGCCAGAATCCCATTTCAATTCTCCTTCACCAAATCCGCCACGCTGGAGTCGTTGTCGATGAGCGTGAAGTTTAGGTTGTTCTCGAATTCTTTTGCCGTCATTTTACGAATAAATCGCCGCAAGGAATGATCACAATCCTTTGGCGCCGGAAATTCGATGATGCCGTCTTTCATCTTGGCTCGCCATAAGCGAACGACAAGCTCATCTTCTCCCGTTTCATCGGGATAGTCGTATCCGTGAAACATAACGCCCAAGTCCAGATCTCCATATTGATCGTAAAAACCCTCTCCTTCACCGAAAACACATTCTTCGACATAACCCTGACATTCCCGAGCTCCAAGAAAGATGTCACGACGCCCCCCCTTGTTAATACTACGCTTGGCAATGTTGTGATGCTTGTTTTCGTCGCGATCATCCTCGAGATTCTTTCGTTGGTAATTCCAATCAAAATGGGCAAGAACCTGGTACTCCACATCCCGCAAGTAGGTGTAATAGGAGAGATCAGTTGTTGCAGCCTCCTTTTTCTTGGGATTTTTTTGGCTTGGATAAATTCCATCCATTTGCAGTGTTTTAATCCCTTTAGATTCAGTCTGAATTTTATTTACCACTCGAACAGCGTCGATATACCAAATCAAGGTTGGTTTCCAGTAGACACTTTCGAGAATGCCTTTAAGTGACTGATAAGTTGGGACCTGATAGGAGAATTTCTCACCGCCCACACGCGTAACGGGATCAGAAAATAAGGCATATCGTCCCGTGATCTTGAATTCAACGGAGTTTCTTTTTTTGTCCATTTAACACCTGCCTTTAATCATGCATTTAATAGTGAAAACATCGCCTCACGCCTTAAACCATATTCTTTTGCGTCATAGTAATCTGGACTCAGCAAGTAGAATGTGTCGTCAATCCTTTCAATTGCTCGTTCAGAATAATCGAGTTTTATCAACACGTCGGAATAAACGGATACCGTGTACTTCTGTAATTGCTTCATTATCCGCATTTTATCTTTCGGACTATAATCATTCTCAAACTTATTAATGAGTTTCAAAGCGTCCCCATAGGGAACAACTACTCCGACTTGGGAACCGTCAATGACGGAAAAAGCCTCCGCCGCTGTTTGAAAGGCACACGGCAAGCCTGTGTAGTTCTTGTTGTTCCTGTTTTGGTAAGCCGCTGTTCCTAACGGATTGTCATTGAGCAAGCTATATATAGTTGTATGTCCGTCATGCACGCTATAGTCCATTTTGTTCTTCTGTGCGTAAAAATAATAATCATAAAACTGGCTAATCACCTTTTCGCTTAACAGGTTGCTATTTTGATTTTCATGAAACACTCTTTCCGTAACGGATTTCCCTTCTTGAATTTCTGGGAGGTATGCAAGTTTTTCATCCTGTATGTTGACGACAAAAACCGATTGAGGCGTCGCGTTTTCTCTATTGCGATTGCAGCGTCCCGCGGCCTGAATAATGCTATCCATACCCGCTTGTGCGCGAATTACACAGTCAAACGATACATCCACGCCAACCTCGATAAGCTGTGTACTGACGCACAAGGTCAACTTTCTAGTTTCTGGTTTGAGATTATCCCGCAAACGATCAAGGATACTCAGTCGGTGTGCCGGACAAAGGTCCGTTGTTAAAAAAGCCTTCTCGCATTCAATCTTCTTGCATTGCTCATATACCTGACGGGCGTCACCTTTGGTGTTCAGAATGACCAATGTGCTTTTGTCTTGTTCGATTTGATTTTTAACCAACTCCGCGATTTGCTCATGATCCATTTCAGATTGAGTTTTATCTTCAATAGAGACCCTCTCAAATATTTTCAGATCATCCGACGTAATATTGACGATATCTGGATTGTCAGACAATCGTACCGGACGCTCGGTCTTGTGAAGATGCGGCTGCGTTGCGGTACAAAGCAAAATGGTTGATTTTCCAAAAGTGTGCAGAAAATTGGCTACCTCATTGAACAGGTGGACGCATTTTATCGGCAAAGCCTGAATTTCATCAAAAATCAAAACAGACTCCGACATGTTGTGAAATTTTCGTAGTTTTGATGCCCGATTGCTGTAAACCGTCTCAAGAAACTGCACCATTGTGGTCAAAACAATCGGGCTGTCCCAACGGGAAGTCAACAGTCGATACTGCACCTCGTCATCATCGTTTTCCGGCAATTCAATATTGGAATGATGCTCCAAAATTAATTCGCCGCTATCATCAGCAAAAACATCATGCATCTTGGATGCGGTTTGATCCAGAATGGACAGATAAGGAATCACGTAAATAATACGCTTCAGGTTGTGCTTTTGGGCATGTGCCAAGGCAAACCTTAAGCTCGACAACGTCTTACCTCCACCCGTAGGAACCGACAGCGTGTAAATTCCCTGCTGCCGACCACCTCCTTCCCGACATTGTTCGGAAATACTCTTTCGAACTCTGTCAATGTCGCTGTCCTCAGTAAAGGAAGTCAGATAAGCATCCAACTGTTGAATCAACTCCACCCAGTCCGGTCTCGTATCGTTGATTTCCAAACCTGCACTGTTGCATCTATCTGCATCTACTACACAGGAATAAACGGCCTTTGTCAGGAAATGCAGCATAAAGAATGGATTTAAATCTTTTGACTGGCTTGTGTTGCAGAAATTCAAAATTTCTGTTTTTAGTTCCGCTTCATTGATGCTGGGGTTGAATTCCTTTCTTGCCTCCTCGTAATGGAGTTTGTTTTCGCTTTTGTCTGTTTTGCAAATCAATGTTCTTTGACCATCGGTAATGCTATCGAACAAGCCTCCGTGATGCGTCGCGATTACGTTGCAAATGATGTCAGTAATTACAGAATCATTGATCGCCTCATTCGCAAACTTTGCGCCTTGCAAGGCATGAATAACTTCACCGCGAGTCACTCCTTCGCCAGCCACACTTCGCTTCAGATAGTCTTGGAATACACGCGTATATTTTCCCAAATCATGCAGAAGCCCGGCAATATACCCCAAGCCACCCGCCCCGATGCCTTCCGCATAATCGCGAGCAAGTTGTGCGGTATTTTCGAGATGGTCCTCTAGTGTCTGCCAGCAAGCCCCATCTTCTGGCAGTTTTCCCGGATTGGCCGGATCAGTGTGAGCATAAAACTCCTGCATGAAAACCACCATCCTTCTTTCCCAAAGTTTTTCCTCCTCGCAAGTTCTTGCCAAACAAGTACCTGCGAATCTTCAATGCAAAAAGACAAAAAATCTGATTGCAATCTTAAACTGCAACTTTATAATTCCTCCCCAGTTGCTCACCCTGATTCAAACGAACCACTGCGGGGATACCGGGGCAAGGCAACTTCTACTCTTTGATCCCAACGGAGATGGTATGGACCCGATTGCCATGACTATCAAAGAGCGTATTGAACAGAAATCACAAGAAACCGAGACTCTCAATCCTTTTGAGCTTGCCTTTTCTTATGGCTTCCATGCAGAGCTCGAGCAGCTTTGCGGCCCTCCTGAATACGTTGGTCGACAATCTCCCGTACCAAGGATATAAAGGCACTGGAATCCATCGATTGATCCAGAAGCCTAGCCTGTATCTCTACAGGTAGCTCAATCCACAGCTTGATGGCTGCGGACATAGCCAGCTTCTGTTTCTGCCCTCGCTCGGCAAGCTGGGCCTGGAACTTATCTGCTAGGCCCAAATCCACCTGCGCTATCAAACTTTTTTCATTTTTTGATGTTGCCATAACCACAGCCTATCCCTGCACTTAGAAGCACGCAATATTTCTTTATATAAGAAAATATATATTTAGTTATATTTTCTCCTTGGCGCAAATATATAACTAAAGTTATAATGCGTTATATAAATATAGGAGTCGGTTTTATGGCAACAGCAATCAACATAACTCAAAAGGACTTTCCAGACGTCTTCGACGTTCTGCACACCCTTGCCCGACGGAACTGGCCCAATAAAGTCACCAGACCCAGTCTGAGACGTTTGACGGCTGCTCTCCTCCTTGAGGCAGGTACGCAGAAATTAGAGCAACTCGACGCCGGATGTCAACAAGAAACCGGAGGAACTCATGAGTAACCCAAACGCACCACGGGCGGAGAGACTGCTGGATACGGAGACGACGGCGTTCCGGTTAGGGATTCATAAACGTACTCTGTTCCGACACCGCCACGAACTGATTGCCAAAGGCTTGAAGCGTGTCCGAGTCGGGCAAAAGGTCTGCTTTACCGAATCCAGCGTAACCCAGTTAATCCATCGTGCTGTCGAGCGCGACGAGCCGTTGTACTAATCGCTCTTTTTTTGACAAGTGAATGATCGTCATGCGGGTCGTGGTTGAGGGTTTATCCCGAGCCGGTTCGAGTCCGGTTATCTCGCGTGAATCGTTTTCTCCCCTCCATTCGTGGCCGAGACCTACACCCCTCGGCCACATAACAGCGGGGTAGAGCAGAGGAAGCTCGCCGGATTCATAATCCGGAGGTCGATGGTTCGACTCCATCCCCCGCTAATGAATTGAAAAGTTAAAAATGCTCCAACCTCCTCCTTTGGAGAATACCCCATGTAACGGTGTGTCGGGTGTATGGCCCGGCACACCCTCTTTTGAAAAGGAAGCACGGATGCGAATCATACGATTACTCAAAGCCATTGCCTACGGTATCGCGGCCATCTGGTGGCCGCGGCATGAGGACCTGATGCGATGAACGATTTTTCCAGCAAAGAAGAAGCTCTGGCTTTTTTTCTGAGCGGTCCGTTGATGCCTGCCGAGCAATTTCCCCTTGTCGAGATCGACTGCTACTTCCACGGCGTTGAGCTTACCCGGCTCGGACTCAGGCCGGAAGAACTCACACAATACATGACACGATTTCAAATGACATTCTGCAAACGGTTATGAAAGGAGAAACCATGCAATTTCAAAGGGCAACCAAAATGCAATCACGGCTGCGGTGTGCGATCTTCGGGCCGTCCGGCTCGGGCAAGACATTTTCCGCGTTGCGCATTGCCAACGGCCTGGGCGGTCGGATCGGTCTGATCGATACCGAGTTCGGCTCGGCCAGCAAGTACGCCGACCGGTTCGCGTTCGACACGTGCTGTCTGCAAATCCCCACCATCGAAAACTACATCCAGTTGATCTATCAGGCAAGCCAGACCTACGACGTGTTAATCATCGACAGCATGTCGCACGGCTGGCAGGAGCTTTTGCAGGAAATCGACCAGTTGGCCAAGAGCAAGTACCGCGGCAATAGCTGGTCGGCATGGTCGGAAGGCACGCCCAAGCAAAAGGAACTGGTCCGGGCGATCCAATCCTGTCCCTGTCATATCATCGCCACCATGCGGAGCAAAACCGAATGGTCCGTACAGACCGACGAACGCGGGCGCAGCAAGCCGATGCGGGTCGGTCTGGCCCCGGAGCAGGGCAAGGGGATCGAATACGAATTCGATTTACTCTTGGAACTGTCCACCGAGCATTTCTGCACGGTGATTAAGGATAGAACCGGCAAATTTCAGGATGCCCTCTTCGAGAAGCCGGGGGAAGACTTCGGCGCTCAGCTGGCGGCATGGCTGACAGAGGGGCAGCCGTACCAGGAGCCGGAGCAGGACATTCAGCAGCCGCCTCAACCGACCACGCCGTTCCCCGAACCGGGGGAACCGTTCCAGAAGCCGGGCAGTATGCCGCCGCCGGTCAATGACCAGCATCCGTCGTTCCCCGATGTACCGCCGCAAAGTCTGAACATCATGAATGCGATTGCAGATTACTTTCGAGGCCAGGCGGCAAAAGAAGTACCCGGCATGACGGTGGATTTTGACAGGCTCCTGACGGTCGTCTGGAACCGCTACGGTCGCTGGCCCACGATTCAGGCCGGGGCCAACCGGATCAAGCAGGATGTGCAGTTACAGGAGATCCTCGTACCCGCTCAGCAAAGGGCCGCTTCATGACACCGAAGTTTTCCGGCCATATCGAGAACGGGCATCCGGTGATCGACGATCCCCGGTTTGAATCCTACTGTGCGCAGTGGAAAGACGATACGCCTGTTGAGGTGATCGTCAGGAAGAAGCGCAAGCCGGTCTCGAACAACCAGCTTCGTTATCTGTACGGCGTGGTCTACAAGATCATTGCCGACCACACCGGGCATACCATCGAGGAAATCGACGCGATGATGAAATGGAAGTTTCTGCGGTCCGTCGATTCCAACGGTCTGGAGTACGTTCCGAGCAAGCTGGACAACAGCACCATCGAGCAGGAGGACTATCACCGAAAGATACGCGACTGGGCGGCGATGGCTTTGGATTTGAATATCCCGCTGCCCCACGAAGAACGCATTGAATTACAACGGCATATCCGCGTTGCATGAAAGGAGAATCCCTATGGCGAAAAAGAAAGTCAAAGCAACAGAAGTCACACCCGAGCAGGCCCTGGAAAAACGCGAAGCCCGCGAGATGAGTTTATACGATTACCGGCAGGAACTGGCCGAGATTGAAAAGATCATCGGTGAATCGGGCGAACTGACCGAAGAACAGGCCGCGGCGATCGTGGAACTGCACGCCGGGTCCATCGAGAAGATGAAAACACTGGTCTGGATCACACGGCGGATCGGCGACGGGGTGGATCAGGTCAAGGCCGAGATCGACCGGCTCAAGGACCTGCTGACGTACCGGTTGACCGTGCAGGACCGCATTGAAACCGCCTTATTGAAACATGTTTTAGTCACTCAGCCGGACACGAAGAAGATTGATCTGGATACGTATATCCTGTCGGCTCACAAATGCCCGGCCAGCGTGATCATCAATGAGGAATTCAGTGATCCGTTCTTGTGCAAGATTGCCTCGATCAAGAATCCCAGTTCCAAGACCATCGACGAGGCCCGCGCCAACGGCGATGAGATCGTCACTCAGCCGGATAAGAAAGCCATCAAGGATGCGTTGCTGGCCGGGGAGGAAGTACCCGGCGCAACGCTGATCGACAACAAATACCGTCTCGTAGTCAAGTAACCGGAAAGGAAGCCCAATGCCATCATTCAATCAGGTAGTTTTAGCCGGTCACGTCACGCGTGACCCCGAAGTACAGTACACGCAATCGCAAACCCCCGTCGCCAGTTTCGGCATTGCGATCAATCGCAAATGGACCGGACAGAACGGGCAGGAGCAGCAGGAGGTGACCTTTGTGGATTGTGAGGCCTGGCAGCGTACCGCCGAGGTGTTAGGCCAGTATGTCCGCAAGGGTGACCCTCTGCTGGTCTATGGCCGTCTCAAGCTGGATCAGTGGACCGACCAGAGCGGCCAGAACCGCCAGAAGCTCAAGGTGGTAGCTCAGGGTATCCAGATGCTCGGCTCGAAGCAGGACAACGGGCAGAGCGGCTCACAGCAGGGCAGGGGGAATCAATCTCCGCCTCAGGGCAGGAACCAGCAGCAGAGGCCGTCACAGGGCGGCAGACAGAACTCCAATCCCAACTATGACCCGAATTACATTCCCCCGAATGACAATATTCCTTTTTAGCGTATCGGGGACCTCCTTTCATGGGAACGGCGTGCGGTCGTTGTGATCGCACGTCTTCCCGGGGAGACACGGATGGACGATTCAAACGGAGTTGAACGTGAGTAAAGCATATAAGACGCGCGGTTTCTGGATGCCGATCGAGGTCATGACTCGGACGGATTTAAGTCTTGCCGAGAAGGTCATCCTTGCCCGGATCATGGCTTATGGGGACAAGGGATGCTCCCTGCAGATCAAAGATTTGGCGGCGATGCTGGGGCTCAGTTTTAGCTCTGTGAAAGCGCGAATTCAAGCCTTGATTCACAAAGATTTGATACAAAAAACCGGCACAAAAAGACGTCGGATTTTAATTTTCATAGGGCCAAAAAATAGCCCTATGGAAGAGAAGTTAGGGCTAAAAAATAACCCTAACTCAATCCATGATAGGGTTAAAAAAGAACCCTATGAGGGACAAAATTTAGCCCTATCCGCATCCCCCCCTATAACCCCCCCTATAGATAACAAGAGAAAACAATCCCCCCCTATAGTCCCCCCCCAACCCGATTCCCCACCAAAGGGAAAAGCGAAACCGCCCATCGACCCACAGGAATTCGTGCGATACTGGAACGCCAAAGAAGTCCTGCCGATCATACGGCAACTCACAGGAAGCCGACTCGACCGGCTCAGGAAGCGATGCCGGGAAGCGCAGTTCCGACACCACTGGCGTACTGTCGTGGACAAGCTGGCCGATTCTCCGTTCCACACCGGCGAAAACGACCGGGGCTGGAAAGCAACGGTGGACTGGATTTTGAAAAACGACACGAACTACCTGAAAATCCTCGAACTGGAAACGTACGAGGACCAGGTACGAAAGGCGCTGGGCATCCGTCACCCCACACCGGAAGAAGCCCGCAAGCTGCTGGGGCTGGAGGATGAGCATGCAGACTGAGACCGTACGCTTGTCCCGACAGGAACTGCTCAACGAGCTCGAGATGCACGGCGCACAAATCCGGAGCAACGGCGCGATTCAATGCCCTTTCCACGACGACCGCAACCCATCGGCAGGAGTGTACCGGGGTGACGACGGTGTTTGGCGGTTCAAGTGCCACGGGTGCGGATTCGGCGGCGACATCTTCGACGTTCGCGCCAGGGCGCTCAACAAGCCTCTCGGTGAAGTGCTGCCCAAACGTGACCAGAAGCCGCAAAGGGACAAACAGGACAATGCCAAGCATTACGCCGAGTGGGATCTGGTGTTAGCCGATGTGCCGGGCCGGATCGAACAGGTGTACCGGTACACAAATCCGACCACGGGACACGAGGATCTGATCGTCATTCGCTACATCCCCGAGGACGGCAAGAAGAAATTCCGGCAAGTGCAACCTGTCCCCGGCGGCTTTGCGTTGAAAGCGCCGCCCAAGCCGTGGCCGCTGTACAACCGCACGCGGATTTTGCAGGCCGATACTGTGATCGTCGTCGAGGGGGAAAAATGCGTTCACGCGTTGCAAAGCATCGGGATCACGGCAACGACCAGCCCATGCGGAGCGGGCAAAGCGGAGTATTGCGACTGGTCGCCGCTGGCCGGCAGGAACGTGGTTCTTTGGCCGGACAACGATTCGAACGGTCGCGAGCATATGCACACGGTACGGCGCAGGCTGGAAACGCTCACACCCAAACCCGGCCTGACGATGGTCGAGCCGTTCGAGATGGGCTGCGACATCGGCAAGGATGCGGCGGATGTAATCACCGAGCTCATGCACACCGTCCACGGCAACACCGGAGAAGCAAACCGACTGCTGATGCAGGGACTGCAGCGCGCAGCACGACCGGTCGGACCGGCAGGCGATGTGCAGGAAGTGATCGAGCAGACGATCCGGGGCGAACGCAAAACCATCGGCTGGCCGTGGACTAACATTGCCGATCTGACCAACGCCTTGCTGCCGGGAACGGTAACGCTGCTGTGCGGGGATCCGGGATCGGCCAAGAGCTTCATGCTGATCGAGGCGGTGGCGTGGTGGCATGCGCAGGGCGTGAAGGTGGCGGTGTACGAGCTCGAGGAAGATCGAAGCTATCACCTGCTCCGTGCATTGGCGCAACTGGCCAACCAGTCGGACGTCACCGATTGCGGCTGGGTGGCGAGGAATGCCGAGCAGGCCCGGCAGATGGTCGCGGAGAATCAGGACAAGCTGGACAGTCTGGGCTTTTGCATCTGGGAAGCGCCCGACCGGCAGTGCAGCCGCAAGGAGCTTGTCGAATGGATCGAGGCCCGCGCCAAGGACGGGTGCCGCGTGATTGCGATTGATCCGGTGACCGCCGTGGCTGAGGTGGAAAATACCTGGGTGGCCGATTCGGAATTCATGAGCCGCATCAAGCACATTTCCCGTCAGTACGGCGTGTCGCTTGTGCTGGTGACGCATCCCAAGAAAACACGCAAGGCGGGACCGCCGCAGATTCAGGACATGGCCGGGGGCGCAGCCTACGAGCGATTCGCGCAAACGATCCTGTGGCTGCAACACCTCAAGGGCTACAAGAGCATGCCTGTAATGACGGCATGCGGAACAACGGCAATCGAGTTTAACCGCTCGGTCTATCTGGCCAAGACACGCAACGGACGCGGAGCGGGGACGGAGATCGCATTTCGGTTTGACGGACAATCCCTGCGTTTTGCAGAGCAGGGCGTAATCGTAAAGGACCAAAGCACAAAGGAGACCACGGAATGACCACAACCAAAACACAACCGCCGGGAACGTACATGCATGTTGCTTTAACCGACATCTTGCCTACACGATTCAATCCGCGCACCATCGACACAAAAAGCGATGGCTTTCGCCAACTGCTGGACAGCATCAAGGCCAACGGTGTGATGGTGCCGGTGCATGTCAGGGTTCATCCCGGCAAAAAGGGCAAGCTGGAACTGCTGGCCGGGGAGCGTCGTTTTCGCTGTGCGCAGGCCGCAGGCCTCAAACAGATCCCCGCGATCCACCTGGGCGCACTGTCGGACGAAGAAGCGTTCGAAGTGACGTTCACGGAGAATTACGCCCGCGAGGATTTAACCCCGCTGGAAGAGGGCAAGGCGGTGGCGACGCTGCTGGAGAAATACAGCAATGACACCAAAGCTGTTGCCGGCAAGCTGGGCCGTTCTCCAGGCTGGGTAGCTACACGGGCGCAGATCCAGGCGAATCTCTCCGTCGAATGGAGCAAGAAGGCGGCCAGGGAACCGAACCGCTGGACGGCGGGCCATCTGGCGGTGATAGCCAAGTGTCCCCCGAACCTGCAGAAGGCCTTGCTGCAGCGATTCCAGTACAGCGCTCCCTCGGTCAGGGACATCGAGCGGACCATCGTCGAGTATACCCGGCTGCTGCATCAGGCCCGGTGGGATCTCGACGGGATTATGGAGGTGCAGATCGAGGGCAAAACCCGCAAGGCCGTTGCATGTCTTCAGTGTTCGCAGCGATCGGGCTATCAGCCCGAGTTGTGGCATGAGGAAAACAGCGCCGAGAAGCTTGCCAAAGACGAACGCTGCCTGGACGCGGCGTGCTGGATGGCCAAGTCGATGGTCTGGCTCAAGCAGAGGGTGGCCGATTGCCGCGCCAAGTATCCCAATCTTGTTCTGGTCGCCAACGAATACGGCGCAGACGACAAGACCATTGAGACTGCCGTCGGAAAATTCCTGCATGCGTACGACTATGATAACGTGAAAAAACAGGCCAAAGACGCGACGCCCGCGGTGGTGGTGTACGGGCCGGGCTTTGGGGAACTGCGATGGATCCGCTTGCGGCGCAGCGCCTCGACCTCCCGAAAGGCCAAAAGCGAAAAACCTTCCACGCTGAAGGAGCGACGCAAGGCTCACGAAGCAAAACGCTGGTTCGTGCTGCTGCGGCGCATCCGGGAGACGATACAGAAAACGCTGATCGAAGAGATTACTGCCAAGAACAATATGCAGTTTTTGTTTGCGGTCGGAACAAAGTTCGGAACGCATTCGACTGACAGCCAGAGCGTACGAGCATGGAAGGACGCAGCGGAAAAGTTCGAATCAAATGAGATGGGAAATATATTGGCTGTCGCTACCTCGTACTGGGAGCAGCTGCGGGAAACCATCGAATCGCATCTGGTCTACAGCGGACCGCAAACCAAAACGCCCGCGGACCTGCAGGAAATGGCCAGGATCATCTGCGGGTATCTCGGCATTGACTGGAAGGCGATGTACGAGCAGGTCTGCGCGGAGATCCCCGAGCCGAAGGCGTGGGCGAATCTCAATGCGAACGGCACGCCCAAAGCAAACAAACGGACCAAAAAATAATCACACGAAAGGAATCAGGACATGAGCGATATACCCATGTTTCAAAACATTCAACTGTTCGCCAAGGTCAAGAAGATCGAGGCGGGACCCGCGGGCGAAGGCTTAAACTTCAAGGATTTCAGTTTGTCCGGTACGCAGTTCGGCTCGATCAAGGACCTGGCCGTCGAAGGGGTGGAAGTGACGCTGACGATTTCTCCGTCACGCCGGGGCACGCTGTGGGAGGAACTTCTCAGCGGTAACCGCATCGACAGAGACAGCGCCGAGTTTGAGCAGGATGCATTAGGCCTGTTGTCTTTCAACGTGTGCGACGAGGCCAGGCGAAAGCTCGTCGAGTGGAGCAATGACAACCAGCTGGGCGCATGGGATGAGCCGGTCAAGCAGGAACTCTTGCTCGAGCGAGTCCGGGATTTACTCCGGCAGGAAGACTGGCTCGAGGCGCTGGCGGTGTTGATGCTGGTGTACAACCTGAGCAAGCCGGAATACGAAGCGCCCGGGCAGGACGGGGAGCCGGAAGAACCGACGCTGTTCGATCCGCCAAAGGAAACACCGGGCCGCACACGTGAAGAGTTGGAAAAAATGTGCATGCCCAACCTTCGGTGCATTGCCACCACCATGAAACTCGAATTTCCCAAGCGGATCAGGAAGGCCGACCTGATCGAAAGCATCCTGGAGGCGCAGAACGAATAGCATGGCGATTGTACTTGCAACAAAACGGCGTATGGGCTTTGAGAAGAAAAAGCCGCTGGTGATCGACTACAACAACAAGCCGAGCACCGAGACGGTCGGCGGCAAAACCTGCAACTTCCGCTCGGATGGAGAACGTAAGCTGGCAATCTATTTCCAGCACCTCAAAGAGCAGAAGTATATCCGCGACTGGGCGTTTGAGCAGACGCGCTTCACGTTTCCCGATGAGACCCGCGGCGCCAAGCAGTTCCTCGTTGATTTTGACATTCTCAACATGGACCACACGTTCGAGTACTGGGAATACAAGGGCTGGCTGCGCGGCAGTGATGTAACCAAGTTCCGCCGCGTAGCCAAATACCGGCCCGAAGCCAAGCTCGTTTTGGTGATGAGCGGCAAGGCCAAAAAGGACGCCAACCGGCTTAGGCAAATCAGCAAGTACGCACACCGCATTGTTTACTGGAACGAACTGGTGCCCCGGAAAGTCCAGCGGTTTTTGGGAATCGCATGAAAGGAAAAATCGCATGAGCAGATACGCAAAAAATACCAGCGTGAGCGTGGACCGGTCCGAACAGGAGATCCGCCGCGAGTTGACGCGGTTCGGGGCAAGCCGGTTTGCCACAATGCACGACATCGACAACGGCAACGCCGCCATCGGTTTTGAGTTCCATGGAAGACGCATTCAGATGACCGTCACCATGCCCAACCGTGATGATGAGGAATTCACGTTGACCGACACAGGCAGAGAACGAAACGAGAACGCGGCGTTCAAAGCCTATGAGACCGCCTGCCGGCAGCGGTGGCGGTCCCTGGCTCTGGTGATCAAAGCCAAGCTGGTGGCGGTGGACGACGGCGTAGCGACGTTTGAGGATGAGTTTTTGCCGTATACCGTGCTGCCGAACGGCCAGACGATCAGCCAGATCATTCAGCCCAGGATGGAGCGTGTCTTATCCACCGGCAAGCTTCCGCCGCTGCTAACGGGAGCATGATCTACTTGATTACATAGAAGTAAAAGAGTCCGAGGGCAAAAACGAATTGGATGCAACCACAAAAGATGACGAGAGCGAGTACCACGTAAAACTTGGTATCGAGTTTGAGGTTTATCCTTCGCATGAAAAAAGTATACCACAAACAGAGCTCAGGAACAGGAGAAATCGCATGAAACGATGGTTTGTACTTTTGGTTTTACTGGCGGGCTGCACCGTGCCTGAGCAGAAAGAGACCGATATGGCCTGTGAGATTGCCATTCATGAGTTTATGGAAAAAAAACCGTTTTTCGAGGTGCTGTCTGCACGATGGCTTTCCAAGGCATGGAGCAGCGCGGATCCAAACGGCATACCGGGCACCGAACCGGCGTGGCAGTGTGTGAACATGTGCCAGGAGTGCGACGGCTCATCGCGTAAATGCATCAAGCCCGCGTGGTACCTCAGCGGCGATCTCAACGGCGACCTCAAAGTCAACCTCGAAGACTTTGCCGTTTTTTCCGCTCATTACAACGCTGTGGAATGCGTTGAAACAGAAACCATTTTTGAAAGGGACGTCAAATGAAGCGAAGAGTGATGTTGGTGACGGTGATGATCGGGGCGTTTGCTCTGGTCGGGTGCGAGGACAGCCAGGCCCGCATCGAGGCGTACAAGAAGGCGCTGGGTCAGGCAATCCAGATCAGCGCCCAGGCCCAGCAGTTTCTCGACAAGGCCGAGCCGCTGATCGCCCAGGCGCAGGCCGCGGTCGATGCCGGGCTGATCAGCCAGGAGAAGCTCGACAAGATCGTGACCGAGACACAGAAGGCCGTCGAGGTCAAGCTCCAAGCCGATCAGCGCGCCCAGGTGCTGCAGGGCCGCATCGAGGAAGTGCTGGCAAAGGGCGAAGTCTCATGGGCCGACGAGCTCGAGCTATTGGGCAATGCCGCTCAGCAGGTCGGACCGATGGTCCCGGGGCCGTACGGGGCATACATCACCATCGGCGGCGGTATTCTGGCGGCGGTGGCTTCGTTCATTGCCGGGAGCAAGAAGCAGGCCCAGCAGACCAATCAGGTCAAAAGCGTGCTGGTGGATACCGTCAAGAGCGTGGACAAGGCGCTGGAGTCCCTGCCGGATACGGCCGGCGCCATCAAGGCGGCCTTGGCCGATCATCAGACCGCGGCCACCCGGCAAGTGATCGCAACCATCAAGGAGCCGAGCTTGCCGTGACCCGTAACGATCCAACCCGGAAGCGCTGCCTGCCCTTTCACCTTCGGGACAGCAACGGCAGACCGCCCAAATTCCCTACCGGGATGTATACCGAGGAAGAAACCGAATTCCTCAAGGCCGTGGACGCCAAGCGCTCCGGGTTGGGTCGTATGTTGCGGGTGACCGAGTACCTGCATGTATTGGTTAACTTGGGTTACCGAAAGAAGTTATAGATTAAAATGACGACATAAAAAATTTATCGGACTGACCGATAAAAACCATTTGAGGACATTTTTTTTTTGGTGAATAAAAGAAGCATCAAAAAAAGTGCAAAAAAAAGTGATGAGAGAGAAGGGTACTTTTCAACTATTGGCCTTAATGTCATGATTACAAAGGCAGTAAAAACGCCAATAACAATCGCTTCTGCTGGATTATCCATGAAATAAGTCTCCAACGACTAATTAAAACATACAACCTTCACAGTAAAAGTCAAGAAAGCATGAATGTGTGATGAATTGAGCAGAGGCAACGATGAGTATTGACCTTCCTTCAACAACGGAAACATGGCACTTGGTTACAGGATCTGCTCTGAGACAGGCAAGGCTTGACGCTGGCATAAGTCAAGCAGAACTAGCCAAAAGGTATGGGTGTACACCCGGCTGGATTGGGCAGCTAGAGGCACTGGGCAAGATCGCCCATCGATTCTGTGAATATGACTACAATCGCCTGATATCATCAATAAACGAAAATAGGTAAATTAAAATATTGAAGTATGTTATAAGGAGGTTGGGAGTATATTTGATAACTCTAGAAATGATGAGTCCTTAAAAAATCTGTGTTAATCCTTTGTTAGCTGTTCGGGGGAGTAACTTCGACTAAGTCACTCATCACAAAAAACCAATCGTAGGGCTTACGGTCTTTTTTTGTTACATAAGCGCCGATAGATTCTTCAAGAGCTTTCTGCACAAAAGTACCCGCGTAAGGAATGGCCCCCAAAGGCAACGTTAACCATGAGACTTTTCGCATGTGTGCCGATACCTTCTGGTCTATCTTGAAAACCTCGGCAAGAGTTCTTTTGGCAAATTCATCATCAAAAACAGTATTATTTTCTACAGCAGATCGACAAAGCTTTCTGAGCGATGCGATCCGTTTATTCCTCAATATTTTGAAGAAACGTTTACTTGAATCTATCTGAATTCTGGGAAAGAAGAGAGTGAAAAGATGTCGAAGTTGTTTCACTTCTGACTCTATAGTATTAGATAATTGACCTACACCAAGAAATTTATCTCGGTAAAAAGGAGTAAAATCGCTCCAATCATAAATAGGTGCTTGGTATCTTGCCGAAAGAATTATATTTGCGTTCACATACGCCAGATAGGCTGCAATACGTTCTTGTAAAGCGTTTCGAATGGAAGCCTTTCGTCGTTTTGAAGAGTATTCCAGAGCATTATCAAGTGAGATATCATATATTTGGGACACAGGTAAATCTGGAAAGTGTCCGGTTGACAAACGGAAATCAGAGTAATGTTCATGATTAGTACGACAATCAGAAAAATGACCGAGACCGTTTTTGATATAACTGATATGGTCAAATGCATGATTGTCCAGCATTAACATCTCTTGAATTTCCTTGCTACTATTAGCTATGATGTTCCTCCAAATTTGAATTGATTCTTGGAGAACAGGAATCCAAGGCTCTATACTTCTCAAGTCCCGTTCCATCATTGAGTCTATTAATTCGCGATGATTATCAATTGTTGCCTCAAAGTCAACAAGTTCAATAAAACCTTCTTTCTTTGCACTTCCAAAAAATTCGGCAGCCATTTTATATAAAAGATGTGGTTTGGAAATCAAACGATCAAAAAAAACACCATCCATTATGACTTTGTCAGCCAGGATGAAAGCAGAATAATCTGGAGTAAACCACGGTGCATCACGTACCAATTGTACAGGTGGCATCCCGTAGAATATGTGATTCGATTCCGTAGGAAGGCGGGGAGTACGATAGTCGCGTCCAAAGGCAGAAAATAACATATTCAAAGTTAAACCTCCTTACTATGTCAGCCAAAGCGAATATGACTACTATACCATGAAATTATTGGAGGTTAAATACCCACTACGAAAAATCAGGACTATTCAATGAGATCAATCTGGGGTTCGTTAAATACTTAGTGGCACTATGTGGAAAATCCTCCCCTATGTACCTGATACTATACCATATTTGAAAGCATTGAATGGACCACCACAGAGCACGGACTATGAGCATTCCTCAGATTGAGACACGACGGATCAGGCTGGGCGATCTGCACCCGGCCTCGTACAACCCCCGCACAATCACCGAGGCCAACCGGGACGGCCTGAAAGCCTCCATGCAGAGATTCGGCTGCGTAGAGGATATCGTTGTCAACGTACAGGACGGGCGCAATGTGATTGTCGGAGGGCATCAGCGGTATGAAATCCTCCTGGCTGAAAACGGGCCGGAAACAACCTGGCCGTGCAAGGCGGTGTATTTATCCGGGCCGGATGAGAAGGCGCTCAACCTGGCCTTGAACAATCCGCACTTGCAGGGCCGGTTTTCCGAAGCACTGCCTGAGCATATCCGGCAATTGCAGGCTGAGCTTTGCGATGAGATGGTCGTCATGGATTTGCGTATCCGGCAACTGCACGAAGAACTGGAACAGGTGCAGGTGCAGGAGGATTTCTTTGACGATGAGGCCGTCAATCGGATCATCCAGACCGGACAGTACGGCAGTATCACGTTTGTCTTTACCGCTGAGCAATTAGCGTATGTCAAGCAGGCCATCGCCGACAAAGGCAAGCCCTGGCTTACCGATCAGATCAGCACCCTATGCGAACAGGAGGCAGCATGCCTCGATGCGGCTCACAGGTAATTCTTTGCGATATCCCTGTCCGGTTCGACACGTACAAGGGCTGTTCCCACGCGTGCCGGTACTGCTTTGCCGCCCGCAAGCAGAACCTGGCCGACATCGGACCGAACGAAGGAATCAAGGCCCTGTCCGATTTCATCAAAGGAAGACGGACCGTAGAAACCAACTGGTGCGACTGGAATATCCCGCTGCACTGGGGAGGCTTGAGCGATCCGTTCCAGCCCATCGAGGCAAAGGTCAGGCTGAGTTTCAAGGCATTAGAGTTATTCGCACAAACGCAATACCCGTTTGTGTTTTCCACCAAGGGCAGGCTGGTCGGCGAACCGGAATACCTTGACCTGATCGGGCAATGCAACTGTGCCGGGCAGATATCGCTCCTGACCGAACAGGCGGAACAGTTCGAACCGGGAGCGCCGAGCTTTAAGGAACGATTGCACATAGCCGAACGGTTAGCCCCAAAGGTAAAGCGCCTGATCATCCGGGCTCAGCCCTACATGCCCCAGTACAAAGAGCAGATCATCAAGCAACTGGGTGGGTACAAATCCATCGGGGTATACGGGATCATCCTCGAGGGATTAAAGCACCCCAAGTGCAAAGCACCCTGCACGGAAAAACTGGGAGCGGACTACGTTATCCCCCTGAGCGTACTACGCCCTCAGGTAACGGAGATCAAGCAGGCCTGCCATGAACTAGGGCTAAAGTTCTTTTGCGGTGAGAACCGGCTCAGAGGGCTGTCAGACAGCCTGTGCTGCTGCGGTGTGGAGGATATACCGGGATGGCAAGTCAACACCGCCAACCTGAATCACATTTACTACGGGCAGGCACAGTTCACAGAGCAGATGAGCAGGCCACGTACAGGGACAGCATTCAAGACACTACGACAAACCACCATTGAAGGAGGGCGATTAGCACGAAGCAGTTACAAGGCCAATATGCTGGCCTACGCAAAGAGCAGGGTAGGACGAACCATTTACGGAATATGAGAGAGAGCCGACGCGGGCGGTGAGCATCGGGCTAACCGCCTTGCTGGTATAGGCAGTACCAGACGTGCGTCGGCTCGGAGTTTGGCGAGCGAAAGAGAATACGGGAGCATCGGAGAAAGTGCAAGCGGCAAGAACAGCGAAACCATGGACCTGATGGAGCGGGTCCTTTCCGGGGAACGGGTGAAGGAACGAGATCGGCAGCCCGTCCAACCGCCGGAATGTTAGTTAGTTAGCTCAAAAACGCTGTTTTTTCGTGATGTCGATGGAGCGACAAACGAGCATCATCTCCCTCGTAACGAAGCGGAGACATATCGAATTGCTGGAAAAGTTCAAGGCAGGATCGTTAACCGGAGCGGAAACAAAGGAATTACTCCGGTACGAGGGGCAACGGACCAAGCCCGGTCCGCGCCCCGATCCCGACTATGACGAGCGGGAAGCCCAAAGGCAGTTAATGGCCCGCAAGCGGGCGGCGGCTCGTGAGATCACGATTGACTTTTCCCGGCAGAACATGCGGCGGCGCAACCGGCTGAGCAAGAATCCGGAGAAGTTTTGCCGGACATACTTTCCGCATATCTTCTATCTTCCCTTCTCGGACGGGCAGCGACAGGATTTGGCCGCGATTGTGGACCGGATGCATTACGGGGGCTTGCAGGCCAACGCCGCACCGCGGGGGGACGGCAAGACCACCATCGTCAAAGGGGCTCTGGTCTACGGCTTAGTGTACCAGTTGATCCAGTGGGGGGTAATCGTCGAGGCCAACCTCGATATGGCCAAGGCCACGCTGGAAGATATCAAGACGTTTTTTGAAAAGCCGTTCGGGGATGATTTGTTCGGAGCGGACTTCCCGGAATACTGCGATCCGATCCGGGCACTGGGCGGAAAAACACAATTAGCCGGGGGGCAGTTATACGGCGGCAAGCTGACCGGGATCAAGTGGACCACGGAGCGGATTATCCTGCCGACCATCCACGGAATAGATACGCCGAAGAACACACCGGCCCGGCCCGGGATTGTGCAGGTCTTCGGGGCCGACAAACCGATCCGCGGTCTGGTGTATCAGGGCATGCGGCCCGATCTGGTGATCCTCAACGATCTGGAAACCGAGGAAACCGCCAAATCGCTGACGATGACCACAAACATCAAGAACAACGTGGAAAAGGGTGTCCTGGGCCTGGGCGGACCGACCGAACCCATTGCCGTGGTCATGCTGTGTACGATCATCCGACGCGGCTGCCTGGCCGACATGCTGACCGACCGGCAAAAATACCCCGAATGGCAGGGCCGGCGGCGTAGGATGCTGATCGAGATGCCGCACCGGACGGACCTTTGGGAAAAGTACATGCATCTTCGCGCCCAGGAAATGCGAAGCGGCAAGCCGGTAGCGCGGAAAGCGGATGCCTTTTACCGTAAAAACCGCAAGATCATGGACGCCGGGGCCATTGTCAGCAATCCCAGGCGGTATATCAAAGAACCGGGACCGGACGGCAAGCCTCTGGAGATTTCCGCGCTGCAGCATGCGTACAACCTGATCAGCCGCATGGGCTGGCTCAACTTCCTGTGCGAGTGCCAGAACGATCCCCCCGAAGAACTGACCGAGACGATGGTGCTGGATGAAAATCAGATTATCGAAAAGCTCAATGATCTGGACGAAGCCGCCTTGCCGGAAGGTACTGCGAAGATTACCGCATTTGTCGATGTGCATGATCAGAAGCTGTTTTGGGCGGTGGTGGCGTGGAAGGAGGGATTTATCGGGTATGTGATCGAATATGGAGTAGAGCGGGTTCTGAGCCCGATTGCCGGGACGGTCTCCGCCGATGAGAGGGAACGGCAGGTTGAGCTCGCCATGCTGGACGGTCTGCACAATGTAGCCAGGCAGTTTGAGCGCGGCTGGCCCGAACACGACACCGGAGCCATGCGGGGGGCCGATCTGGTTCTGGTCGATGCGGGCTATAAGCCCGATCCGGTCTTTTCGCACTGTCAAACCACCCTGGGCAACTGGCGTCCGTCCATGGGTGGATCAAGCCGACGCGGACAATACACCACACCCAAGCCCAGCCGATCCGTACCAGTTCGGACCATCGGGGACGGATTCCATCAAAGCCTTCTTCCGCGCCGTCGTATCCCGCTGATTATCTTCGATCCGGACAAATACAAGAAGCGGGCGCAGGAAGGTTTGCTTGTTCCGGGTGTGGAAGTGGGCGGTTCGATCAGTCTGTTCGGGCAGGACCCGATCCGGCACCGGACATTTGCTGAACATATCGCCGCTGAGGCATGGCATATCGAGAAACTCAAGTATGAACGTGTACCCGGCAAGCAGCATAACCACTGGCTGGACTGCCTGGCCGGGTGCTGTGCGGGTGCGGCGATGCTGGGCGTTCGATTGATTGCTAGCAATAGCGCACAGGCAATGAAAAAGGTGAGTTTCAAACAAAGGCAGCAGGCAAAATTGCATGGACGCGAATAGGTGACGGATCAGGAAAACAAAAGGCCTCGCGGTTTAATCTGTCCGCAATGCGGATGCAAGGATTTTGCCGAATGCTCCGGGCCGGGACAATACGAACGACCGTACCGGTCCCCGTTTCGAACGCTCCGGACGGTGCAACTGACGGGGAAGGTTCGGCGATACAAACAATGCCGCCACTGCGGAAAGATCATCCGGACCAAAGAGGTTATGGAGTAAAAGAATTTGTAAAGGGACGGTATTACATGAAAAAAAAACATAGACATAAAAAAAGCGCCTTATTTTTCGTGAAATAAGGCGCCACGATGCATTTTACTTTTGACAAGTTCCTGCTTTGTCTTTGGCTTTGCATTCGTTGCAAAGCTCACCGGAACTCGGCTTGGTTGGGCGTTCCTCAAAGTTTGCGGTTGGCCAGTTTGAGCAATTTCGACACCAATGCCAAGTGTCTCCACCTTTTCTCTTTCGGTATGCCATAATATGTCCCTTTCAAGAGAAATTTGTAAAATATGCTTTCGGGCCAATCCCGTCGGCTTTACTGTACCGGACGATATATGGCGTGATGCAATACCATCAGAGCATTGGAACAATGTTGTATGTATGTCGTGTTTTGCCCGTTTAGCTGATGAAAAACTAATCCCTTGGGACCGCCAAATTCAATTTTATCCTGTGAGTATGTTCACTCACTTGGGTGAAGTCAAGTTCTAAAATTACCCAAATTGAAAAGTGTTCTACATATAGACCACTTTCCCCAAACCAACCTTCAAATCCTTGACTTCTCCTACTATATAACCGATGATTTGGATAAGAAGTAAATAGGGCGCAAGGCCCGTCGTTTGGCCGCGATGGGATTTGCAGGACAAATAAAGCGACTGTATGCGGGGCCGCTTACCCCCGGTGCGGTCGCTTTTTTTGCGCCCTTTGGGAGAACAGGGACATGGCGTCCACGACAACGGAATATCAGGCGATCCTCGATGCGATTGACTTGGCCATCACCAACTGGGTGGGCGGTCCGGTCAAGTTCTCGCACGGACACCGGACGTTCGAGTATCATACGCTGACCGACCTGATCAACGCTCGCAAACACTATGTACAGCTTACACACGCCGCCGCCGGGAGCCGCAGGATTCATACCGGCCGAATCATTCCGGGAGGTAGCCGGGGATGAAGCTGTTTGGTTTTTCCATCACGAAAGAGCATCCGAAGAAACACTTCGCGCCTCATCGCAACACACGCGCGTACTATGACGCCGCCGCGGTCACCGATCACAACGCCAACGTCTGGCGGCATGCGCGGGCGGTGGACATCAATTCCGTCGTGGGCACGGATGCCGAGATCCTGCGGCAGCGGTGCCAGTACGAATCGGCCAACAACGCCCAGGCCAAAGGAATCATCGAAACATTCGCCATCGACCTGATCGGTAAAGGGCCGCGTCTGCAAGTACGTGTGGCCATCGAACGATCGGAACTGACCGAGAAACAGCAGAAACAGATCGACGAATTCCAAAGAGCTTGCGAGCGACGGTTTTCCGATTGGAGCGGAGATGGCGATTCGGTGTTTGATACCGACTGTGACTTGAGCGGTACGGAAACCTTGAGCGAGATCCTCAAGCTGGGCATGGCCCGCGGTCTGATGGATGATGGTGAAGGAATTTTTCTTTTTGACCGGAACGCTACAGGCCGGTTGAACCTGGGCTTTACCGTGATCGATCCGGCCCGGATCGTTACACCGATGGGCATGGTGGACGGAGACCGCGGACCTGCCGGGGGAAGGGTATTGCAGGGAATCGAGCAGGATGATTACGGAAAGCCTCTGAATTATTTCCTGCTGAAAGATCATCCGCAATCCTCGTTATATATTTCCAAAGGATTCGGCGCTTACGACATCGTACCGGCAGACCGGATTCGTATGGTGCGACGCCGGGACCGGGCACAGCAGGCCAGAGGTATCCCATGGCTGACACCCAGCCTTGTTGTCTTTGCCGATCTGCGCGAGTACATCCTTGCCACACTGTCGGCAGCACGTACGGCAGCCGCTTTGTCGGTTTTACTGGAAAGCCAATCCGATCAGGCCAGCGGTGTGGAACCGGCCCAGGAGTTTGAGGAACTGGAAGTACCGCGGGATACGGCCATGACCTTGCCGTATGGATATACCAGCAAGCAGTTAAAGGCCGAACACCCCTCAGCACAGTTTGAGGATTTTCACCGCCGCATGACCAGCGTAGGAGCTCGTCCGGCGATGATGCCGTACAACATCGCCATGCTGGACAGTGCCCGGCACAACTACGCCAGCGGTCGGCTCGATCATCTCGGGTACTGGAAAAACATCGAGACCTTGCAGGGCTGGACAGGCAAGACGGTCTTGCGGTGGATGGTGCGGAACTGGCTGCAAGAGGCGATAGCCACACCGGGCTATCTTCCGCACGTCGGTTTGATTATGCGGCTTGGAGGGTTAGAGGTGATCGGTGTTGAATGGCTTTGGCAGCGAAGTAAGCATGTTGATCCGGTCAAAGAGGCCAAAGCACAAACCGAACGACTTACCAACCATCTGACTACGCTGGCGGACGAATGGGGTGAACAGGGTGCGGACTGGGAAGCCAAGATACGGCAGCGGGCCAGAGAAAAAGAACTTCTCCGCGAATTGGAACTTGAGCAGGAAGAAACGGATGAAACCGAAGAAACAAAAACAGGCGGAACGGTTTGACTGTGATCTGACCGTACGATCGTTTCAGTTTCGTGCGGAGTCGATCAACGAAGACCAAAGAACTGTCGAAGCAGTGATTGCCACCGAAGCGCCGGTCCTGGCGTTTGACTATAAGCGTTTTGAGACGGTTTATGAAATCCTTTTGATGGACGGCTGCCGGATTCCCTCCCAAGGTCAGATAGGCTTGTTCGACACGCACAATAAGTTTACCGTCCGAAGTATGCTGGGCAGTTCGAGAAATCTTCGCATCGAGGGTGACAAGCTGATCGCCATGAATGTATTCAGCCGGTCAGCCGAGGTCGATCACGCCTGGACACTTGTCAAGGAGGGCCACCTGACAGACAACAGCGTCGGCTATCGCGTGCACAATCATCTCATGATCGAGCCGGGCCGGTCGGCAGAGGTCAAGGGCCGTTCGTTCACCGCACCGGTCGAGCGTGCGTTACGCGTGAGCTTTGACTGGGAAGTACGGGAAAACAGTGTCTGCGGGATCGGGGCTGATGCCAGCGCCAAGAACCGCAGTGAAGCCAATGAATTGGAGCGCTCCGAAGGCGCAAATAAACAACGAAAGGGCATAGACATGAATTTCGAGAACTGGTTACAGGAGCGGGGATACAAGCTCGAAGAACTGGAAGACGGCCAGCGTGATCTTCTGCGTCGCGCCTATGAGCATGACGAAACTCTCCGCAAAGCTGCTGAGAAGGCAACACGACAGGCGGAATCGCAGACAGAGGACGGACAGCGATCCGAGCCGGATCTGGATCAGGTGCGGGCTGAGGCCGTCCGGACAGAATTGGACCGGCAGATCTCTATCCGTAACCTGGCCGAACTGGCGGGGATTGAGATCACACATGAAGAGGTGGTCCGATGCATGACCGATCCGAATGTTACGTTCACGGATGCACAGCGGGCGCTGAAGAAGGTCAAGGACGCCCAGACCGAAAGCCAGGTCCGCCCGGGCGCGCCGGGGATCATCGTGCGGGACAGCAGCGTCTCGCTGCAACTACTGGAGGATGGGATCGGCCTGCGTGCCGGCCTGGAAGAGATTCTCGTTAAAGAGCGGGATGGGGAAAGACGCTGCGAGCAGGCGGACCGGCTGCGGGATATGTCGCTGTCCGATGTGTGCCGGATGGCGATCAGCCTCAGCGGAAATTCCAGTGCATTTATGATGGGACGCGATGAACTGGTCCGTACAGCGTTCAGCACCAGTTCTTTGTCCACGATCCTGGGCAACATCGCCAACAAGTCGATGCTGCGGGGTTATGCCCTCGTGGAGGAGACCTGGCAAAAGTTCTGTTCGGTCGGCACGGCTACCGACTACAAGACTAAGACCAAAGCCCGCATGGTGGATACCATCCGGCTGGCGGAAGTCGGCGAAGGCGGCGAGGTGACCGATGTACAGTTCGGCGATGAGAAAGAGCAGTACCACCTGGTCCGGTACGCCAAGAAGTTCACCGTCGATGACATGACCATCCGCAATGACGATATGGATGCCTTGAGCAAGGTCCCGACCGAACTGGGCAAGGCGGCCAAGCTGCTGATCGGCGACCTGGTGGTGGTGGCGATCATCGGCAATCCCACCATGGGCGACGGTACGGCCCTGTTCCATTCCAGCCATAACAACCTGCGGACAACCAGCCCGCTGACGGATGCGAATCTGGAAGCAGCGCTCACGGCGTTCAAGAAGCAGGAGATCAAGAAGGGAACGCAGAAAAAGCGCGTCCGTGTCCGTCCGCAGTACCTGTGGATTCCGCCCGATCTGGAGTTTGCCGCCAAGAAGCTGGTCAACAGTTCGCTGATTGTCGTGGCCGGTTCGACGGATGTTGTCCGCGGCGACAAGAACGTCCTGCAGAACGTGGTCGATGTGCTGGTGGAAGACCGGCTCAGCGACAGCTACTACGCCGGGGCCAACGCCCAGGACTGGTACCTGATCGGGGACCGCAACCTGGCCGACACCGTCGTGGTCGAGTTCCTGGACGGACGGCAGTCGCCCACGCTGGAACGCTTCCAGCAGAACGCCGACAAGTTCGGCTTCACGTGGCGGGTCAAGATGGACGCCGTGGCCAAGGCCATGGACTGGCGCAACATCCAGAAGAACGACGCGGCGTAAACGCGGGTTGGGGAGAAACTCGCTGTTTGGAACAAGAGCATACAACCGTAAGGAGTCAAAGCAATGTTTACAGAGGCAATGGGATACAAGGAAGGGCAGTATCTGGATCATATTCCGGCGGCGGCCTTGCTGGCCGGTCAGATGATTGTAGTCGGCGGCCTGGCGGCCTTTCCGGTCAACGATCTGGCCGCGGGCGAAAAAGGTTCTGTACAGATCGTGGGCGTGTGCAAGGGACGCGCGGCCGCCGTTTCGGGCAATGTCGGTTCGGTGGTCGGCTGGGATGAAGACGGCGATCCGGTCGAAGGCGATGCCGGGACCGGGGCGGTCACGACCAACCTGGCCGATGCGGACTTTATCATCGGTTCGCTGGCCGAGCCGCTGGCTGTCACGGACGGCGAAGCGGTCTTTCGGATCAATGAGTATTCCCCGGACCAACCGGCCTGGCCGAATCGGATCCACGAGCTTCACAGCGGCAACTATACCATCGATGCCCTGGACATGGGTAAGGTGCTGCATGTGGACACCAACGGCGTCGTGATCACGCTTCCGGCGATGGCAGCGGGATTCGCCGGTCTGGATGTTATTGTCCAGAATGACGGTCCCGATGGGACAGTCGGGCTCAACGTCAGCCCGAACGCCGCGGACCGGATCATGGGTCCGGACCTTGCCGGTGCGGATAACAAGGATCGAATCAACAATCTGGCCACCGCCAAACGAGGGGATTTTTTGCACCTGCGCGGGGATGGAACCAACGGATGGTGGGTTGTAGAAGAGCGAGGCGTCTGGACGGCAGAGCCATAGCCGAGGTGCTTTTTTGTGTGTGTGGGCCGGGCCTGTACGGGTCCGGCCCGGTCCTTTTCCTGCATGGGGCGATGCCATGACGCTGACCAAGACCGAGAAGGAATACTTCGAGATGTTGGCCGAACTGGCCGCGACGGCGGCGGTCGAGAAGTACGACGCCAAGAACAAGCAGGCCGTCAAAGACGCCATTCAAACACACGTCGATACCTGTCCGCACGGCAAGACGCTTCTCAAGCAAAGGGCCTACGTAGCCGGGATCGCCGTCGGCTCGGCGTTGGGCGGCGGAGCGATCGGGGGAAGCCTGGTGCAGGTAATCGCATTTATCGTAAAGGGATTGAGTCAATGAAGCTATCGCTAGCCAGTGGCAGTACAAGCAAGTCGGTATGCCTGTTCATTTCGCAAAGCGACGGCAACGGATTAACCGGGCTTGCCTACAACACCTCCGGCCTGACCTGCTATTACGTCCGGCTCGGTTCGGCGGCGGTTTCTGTAACACTGGCGACACAGACTGTTACCGGAGCGTACGGCAGCGGCGGATTTGTCGAGATTGATTCGACGAACATGCCGGGGGTATACCGGTTTGACATCCCCAACGCGGCCCTGGTGTCCGGAGCGGAAACGGTCATTATCATGCTCCGCGGGGCGGCCAACATGGTTCCCGTGGTCATGGAGATTCAACTGAATATGCCCGTCCTCCTGGCCAACGTAAGCCACACTATCGTTTCCCTGACGGTCAATAATCCCAGCGGCAATGCGGTTACGTTATACGGCGGTGGCTCGAACGGTCACGGATTCTATACGCAAGGGTCCGGTGGCGGTGAAGGCCTGCGGGCGCAGGGCGGATCCACGGATGGACACGGCGCTATGTTTTTAGCCGGGGGCAATGGAAACGGATTGTACTGTTACGGCCTGTCCGGTTCCGGTCATGGTGCACACTTTCAGGGCGGCGTAGCCGGTACCGGTGCCGGGCTTCGGCTGTCGGCCAGTGTAGACGGTGTAGGCCTGCACGTCACCGGGGGAAGCACGGGCGGACACGGCGCACAGGTCGAAGGAGGAAGCAGCGGAAACACGTACGGCATATATGTGAAAGGCCACGGAACCCGGGATGGGATCACCTCCACCGGCGGCGACGAGGGCGGACACGGCATCATCGGACACGGCGGTCTCAACGGCGGTGCGGGGATCCTGGGCGAGGGCGGCCTCAACGACGGCCCCGGAGTGCGGGGGATGGGACACGGCAGCGCCTCCGGATATCACGGCTCAGGCGGTCTGACCGGCAACGGTTTCCTGGGGACTGGGGGAACACAGGGAGGAAACGGTGCTTCTTATTCAGCATTGGGCGGTGACGGCAAAGGTCTCAACCTTGCCGGAGCGGGAACGGGAGAAGCCTTGTCTTTTGCGCTGGAAGAAAGCCGGACATTCCAGCAGGCATTGCGTGTTTTATGTGCGGTATTTGGCGGCAAGAGCGAAGTGGATACCCAGGCCGGGACCATCACCTTCTTTGGAGCGAACGATACCAAGATCCGGCTGGTGGTCTCGATCAGCAGCGGCCAGCGGATCAGCGTCGATACATGGGATGGGGACTGATGGCGGGCGAGACACATTTTCCGACAGGTTTCTTTGGGGCCTTTCCCACGGGTACGCCGCCGGGTACACCGACTATTTCCGTTCAGGTCTCTGGAACAACAGCTACGGTCTCTGTTACCGGCGATGGAAACATCACTCATACGGTGAGGTACTACAAGCTGACGGACGGCGGAATTCAGGAGGGAGGCAGCCGGATCGGGGACGGTGATATCGAAGTGGCGGGCCTGGATGCAAGAGCCCGTTATCTGCTTTGGGTCACCAGCGAGAACGAAGGAAGTTATTCCCTGCCGAGCAAGGCAGTCTCGGTGTACATCCCGCCGTCCGCTTCGGTCGATCCCACCGGTCCCGTGGCGATCGCCATGAAGGCGTTATCAGAGATGCTCGCTGAAAGCCTCACGTTTCAGGAAGCGATTGGAGCAACCGGAACAGACGAAGAGAAGAAAGCATACGCTCTCGGGTTTATTCACCTTGCCAACTATGAACCGGATGATAACTGGGTCAGGCCGTGCATTCTCATTTGCCGGCCCGGTTCAGAGCAAAGTCATCTGATCGCCGGTGGCACGTTTCAAAGCCGAGGCGAACTGGAAGTCTGGATCGAACAGGACATCCCTGCCGTTTTTCAGGATGTCATATATGCCAACGATGCGGAGATGTACTTTTCCAATTTTTATGAAGCGGTCGCGTCCGAAGCAAAAACGCTCAGCGCCAAACCGGGTTATCTGATCACGCGAAGCTGGAACGTCACCGATGGACCGGCTCGGTTCCGTGATGAGCCGGTGTATATCGTGAAGCTGACGGTCGCGTACGGACTGGAGGGATAACCATGGACGCGAACTTACTTTCCGCCATGCAGAGGATGGACGATTTTCTGGCCGGTCAACTCGGTCAAACAATGACGTATCAGCCCAAGAGCGGTGACGCGATAGAGTGTACCGGAATCTTCAGCGACCAGAGAACCGAGGAGCAGATTGAGGACGGCCGTCATGAAATCCGCCGCGGCCAGGTGGATCTCCGCAAGCAGGAAGTGCCCGCTCCTCAGATCGGAGCAACGCTCACCATCGACGGCGCCGAGTACGTGATCGACGAGATCCCGTTCACGGATGAAAACGTAACCACGGTCAGCGTCCGTTCCGCAACGGCGGTGGCGCTGCACCATGACCAGTATTACAAACGTCCCTAGGAGAAACCCATGGATGCGTACATGATTAGCTCGGTTCTGCACGTCTCAACCCTGATCAAGGGGATTCAGTCGTACAACTTCGATCCGGCGTTGCAGTCGATTCTTTTATCCGGTTCAGGCGCTGTCGATCCGACGTTTGCCGGAGTGGTGCGGGCCGAACCGAAGTTCACCTTTTCCAGTGTGGAAATCAAAAAATGCCTGGCAAACCTGGGCGCCAACAACGGGATTGCCGTAAACGGCACCAATATGTCTTTCTGGATGCAAAAGACGGTTAGTGGTGGTTTGCGGGCTTCCGGCGCCAATCATATCCGAGCCGATATTGCTGCCGGGATTGTGGTTCCGCAAACTTTACGCGCTACATTGGTCGGGGAAGCGGTACTCGAATATCTGGTGACCATGATCAGTGCGGACGGTATGACCGCTCCGGTCATGTTTACCAGCGGCTTTGACTTGCATGCCAGCGAAGGCGGAGCCGACCAGGCGTACACACTCGGACAGGTACAATTAAACGGTACAAATGTGGATGCCTTCGAGGTGGTTGTCAACTTCGGATTGAGCCTCTTGACTTCCGGCGGACGAGCGTATCCGACACATGTGTTTATCAACCGACGCCGCCCGTCCATCGTAATCAATACCTACGAGGTGGACCTGATCACTACATTAGGCCTGACCGGCACCGCACAGACGGAAAGCGATTCGGTCATCCAGTTTGACAACATCGAGGACGGCGGCGGACGCGGCTCCTCTCCCATCGCGGTCAGTGTAGATGCAGGCCGTCTGGCGTTGCAGCCGATCAGCGGCAACGACGGCGAACGGTTGGGAACCAGCATCCTGATCACGCCGACATACGACGGAAGCAATGACATCCTGGCCTGGAGCGGATTGACGTAATGAGATTTTTATATTTTATTCCCAATATGCAGACCGTAACCGCAGAGGTCCTCAAGGACACCGGCCTGTCTCAGATCCTCGAGGAGCCGATCTGTCAGCGGTCACCCACCCTGGGCCCGGAGCATGCCATGGGCGTACTGCTGAGCATGAACAGGAGCAGGGATGTAATTTTCGATCCGAATCGGCAAAGATGGACACCGTCGATTGACAAGACGTACTGGATCGGACTGGACAATGAGACACCACCCGCACCGCATGAACTGGCTAGAGAGGAAATGCTGGCCGGACACAAGGTGATTCTCGGTGACGGCAACGAATGGCTTGTACCGGTTGCCCGGCAAGTGAGCGGCGGCTGTGCCTTGCCCAGAAGTCTTTCTATTGGTGCGGACGGGCAGGCGGTCACCGGGGCGGTAATCGGCAAGCTGGCTTCCTTCTGGAAGCAGGTGGAGGCCCTGTGGGACGATACACTGATCCTGCTGGACATGAGGGAGGGGGAACCGGCCTTGACGCTTACCGACCGGCTCAAGCTGGCGGTGCAGGCCTTGTCGCTGAATTACCGCGTCACTCTCGATGAAGTGGTCCTTTTAGGCCTGCTGGATACGGACTCATTGCAGAAGGTTCTCGACGCGGTTATAGACTGGCCGACGCTGATCGAGGTGGGCAAGCGCATGGCCGAGGATAAAAAAAAAGACAACCCTGCCGTCACCGGCGATGGCTGACCTATCGCCAGTGGGCTAAAGGATTGTTGACCGGCTACTGCCCAACGTGCTGTGACCTGTTTTGGTATGGCGGGAACTTCGGATGAACTTTTGCAAACTGACCCTT
This sequence comes from Sedimentisphaerales bacterium, assembly GCA_016926155.1. GTDB lineage: Bacteria > Planctomycetota > Phycisphaerae > Sedimentisphaerales > Anaerohalosphaeraceae > JAFGGE01. The sequence goes on along the minus strand of JAFGPC010000205.1, from coordinate 16,196 downwards.
GCTACCGACTTGAAGGGGATTCAAAGGCGAATCCCGAACCTGATCGATGCGCAGATGAAAAAGGCCATGCACGGCTGGCATCAGAACATTTTACCCAAACACTTTAAGCACGGAGCGGCTCAGCGGTACAAATACCAGCCTCGCACCAAACGGTACCAGAACCGAAAGCGGCGGATGGGCAGTCCGCCCGCTCTGGTGTATTCAGGCGAATCGAAACGGCAGTTATCCATGCCGCTCCGCATCACCGGCAAGGGGATTATCAAAGGCCGGTTTCAGGCGTCCAACAATATCAAGTACTTCTGGATGCGCCCGAAAAACCATCCCAACAAGCCGGATGAGATGAAGCGGCTGCGGAAAGATGAGCAGGACCAGCTGGCCGAGGCGGCCTTGCAGGGCGTAACCGGTGAAATCGAAAAGATGCGGGGAACGGCAAATATCGTGGTGCAGTAATGGCAGGCAAGAAAAGCGATCTACATCTGGAATGGAGCGCCAACGCCGAAAAGATGCTCTCGGAGATGGGCAAGACCATCAACAAGCAGCAGCAGGCGATTGACAAGCTCAAGGACCAGAACCGCCACGCCAGAGAGGCGCTCAAGTCCATGCAGGACCTGGGCCGCGGCGGGGGCAAGTCCGGTGATGAGATCAAATCCGGTATGGACAAGGCCAAGGACTCCGCCCGGGAGGCGGGCAAGGTCTTTCGCTCCGTGCTCGGTCTGTTCGGCATGGCCAGCCTGGGCGGAGCGGCCGTCGCCACCATCCGCAATATCATCAAGCTTTTGGAAGAAGCCAAGCAGCTTCGGCAGGAGTTTACCGGGGAGACGCTGAGTCTGGACCGTCTGGCTCAGCCGTTGGCTTCCTTACGCAAAGATGTTTCGCAGGCCGGGATCGATGCCGCCCGGCGGAGCATTGAATCGGTAGCAACCGAGACCCGTTTGCCGCATCAGACAGCAGAACGTTTGCTCTATTTTGCCGAATCGGTCTATGCCCCGGGCAGCGAACAGGCCCGGACCGCGGCTATCGAATCGGGCAAGCTTGCCGCCGCGGTGGGCATGGACGCCGAAGCCGCGGCCAAGCTTCCCAACATTTTACGTCTGAACAACGCCAATACGGCTCAGCAGCAGAAGGTGGTGTTAAACAAGATTCTGGCCGCCGCCAGTGCTTCCGTAGCCGAAGCGCCGGAGTATGTCGCATCTATGCCCAAGATGATGGGCGTCGGATTTGGTCTCGGGTACAACCTTGATCAGGTTCTGGCCAACTACAATGCCATGATCGCCATGCATGGCGGTGATACCGCAGAAGCCGCTACCGCGACGTTACGCGGGTATGCCGTCACAGCCGGGCGGCAAAACAAGGCGATGGACTTTTTAGGCAAGCATGCCGCCGAGAGGGGGATGGATTTTCGGGCGATGAACGATCCGCAGCGTCGCGAGTTTGTCCGGCAGTTATACTTGGAATTGGAGGCCCAGGGGCGCAAAGATGAGATGAAGGAGCTCGACGCCAAAGGCTTTCAAGCCATCCTCATGATGTCCAGCCCGCAGGCCAGAGAGATAGAGGCCGGAGTCGCTCCAAAGATTGCCCAGGCGGGACAGACGTTACCGGGAGAAGCGATGTTTGCCGACTATACCAGCACCCGCTCCGCGTTTGACGTGGAAAACCAGTTACGGGCCGAACGCGCCAAAGCCGCCGCTGGTCGAAAGCATTTTGTGTATTCCCAGTTCGAGCAGCAGGTCGAGACGATCAACAAGCTGGGCAAAGAGGATGCCGATACGGCCAAGCGGATGCTCTTTTACGCCACCATGCACAAAGGGATCGAGCAAAGGGCGGTCGGGTATACCTATCTGTATGAACAGCTTGCCGCCGAGATGGAGCAGACCGACCGCGGATCGGAAAAACAAAAGCAGCTGGAAGAGCTTTGGGACCGTCTTTCCCGCACCAACTTCCTGAGCACCAACAAGGACCTGGTCAATGAGGTTTACGAATCCACACAGGGCTTTACTGCCATCCAAAGGCTGGGAGAACCGTACGATGCCAACCGGCTGAATCCGGACCTGATCGACCGCGGAACATTGCGGAGCTATCAGGCGCAGAAGGTCAACGAGTTTTTCCTGAGCGAACAAACGGGTAAGGATTTAGTCCGGGCGCTGGAGGAAAACACAAAGGCGCAGACCGGAGGACGCGGAGCGGTCCCGATGGCGGAGGTGATGGACTGATGGCCGGGATCGGATCGTTTACGTTTATTCAGGTGGACGGGCCTCCCTTGCCCGCTTTGGCAGAAAATGTCGAACGCATTGAACGGCAGGGAATCGACGGGCAGGCCTATCGGGCCACCAGCCGAAAGACCGAGCCGTTTCAATGGACGACGACGGCAGCGATAACCTCTTTGGCCAATGCCGATACGCTGATTTCCAGTTATTACTCCGTCCGCGGCTCGCTGGCCGTGTGCGTGGATGATTTTGGAAGAACGGTAAGCAATGTGATGATCCGCGATGTCCGGCCCAACCGCCTGATCCCCGTTTTAAACAGTGCCCCGGTCGGTACGGCATATCTGGTGCAGTGTGTGTGGCTTTTGGAGCCGACGCAATGACTGATTACCCGCGTAAATATGTGTTCGTCTGGACCAAGTGGCGCTGGCAGAACGCCTGGTCGCTCAACCGGTATATCATCCCCCTGCAGTGTTCGTTAGCCGCTTCGCCAGGCGTAGGCACGGCCAAGTTCCAGATCCCTTACGGTTCGGGCTTTTGGGAAGATTACACCGCCATGCTCGACGGGGAGGATATCGCAGGCCTGAGCCGGGCGTATATCCAGATCACTGTAGCCGAAGAAGATAATCCTCTAAGCTCCACCTCGACTGTATGGTGGACCGGCATCATCCCCGCCGAGCAGTTCAAGCTCATGGGCCAGCGTGTCAAGGGCGGCTTTGTCGTCAAGACAGCCGATCAGGTCATTCAGGCGTTCGGTCTGGAAACCTTACTCGATACCCGGCTGGATACCGCCTGGGTCCGGCAGGGAACCGTGGTGCGGATCGACAGCCTGCCTGCCTTTAACCGGAAGCTCCGCAGCGGTGGGATTGTCGGCAACCGGAGCAGCACACGACACCGGTTTGACGATTCGCTGGAAGTGTTCTATACGCATGTCTTCGGCACTGAGGATACCTGGACCAACTGGGACATTCTGGAATACCTGATCGAGCATTATCAAATCCCCCGCATTCTGTGCGGTCCGCGGTTCGGCCTGACGGTTCGCAATGAGGTCAGGGAAGCGCTGGAGGATATTGTCGATGCGTACAACTTTGAGGGGATGACGCTCAGGCAGGCGATCAACCAGCTGGTCAGCCGGGCCAGAGGATTCGCCTGGGCCGTGGACTGGACAATAGCGGATGATGCAGACGGCAAGGGCGGCCTGTTTATCTGGAGCCTTCTCGATGAGGATCTGACCATCGGTGACTATTCCATCCCGGCCCATGCCTTCAGCGACCGGACCACGTTGCAGCTTTGGGATGAGAAGAGCTATATCGACGTGGATATCACCCACGATACCCGCGAAGTGTACGACAAGATCATCGTACGCGGGGCCATGATCAAGTCGGTCGGGACGTGGAGCATGAGTGATTTACAGACCGGCTGGACCGCAGCCGAACAGACCGCCTTTGAAGATGCGGCCGAAGGGACCACCGGCTACAGTTCTCTGACTGACGACGAAAAGAAGGTCATCAACGACAAGTACCGTTCCACCGACCGGTTTCAAAGGGTGTTTACTACCTTTGTGGTTCCTGATGACTGGGACTGGACACTGGACGGCCAAATCGTAGCGCCCCGCTTCGATCCCAAGACGGGGGACTGGAGGTTTCAGGAACCTCTCAAGGCCAACTACTGGAATGTCGGAAAACGTTTCCTGCCTCTCTTACCGTTTAAGGAGGGCTGGGACTATTCGGGATCAGATGCCGTCAACCGCAATCCGGCCGGCACCGAAGCTGATTACCGCCGCATGTTCGCATTGCTCAAGGATGACAGCGGTCGATACGGCTATGCCGAGAAACTGCCCGACCGGGCGGCTACCGTCCGGACCCTGCAGGATCAGCTTGGCGTTGAGGTGCGCTTCCGTCCGTCCTATCTTCTGGCGAAGAATCATTTTTCCGGGGCCCAGCCTGCTTCTCTCGAACCGGAATATGACTATGACGATCTTCTGGTTACGGCGATGATCGAGACCGATCAGTATCTGCAGCTTGAGCATACCCTCGTCGAAACTGATGTTGAAAAGACCCTGGTGATCTCCGTACCCGATGCCGAGCTTTGGATTGTCACACCGGGCACGGTGGCGGACGTAGACGCCGAGGGAAATCCTGTCGAGTACTTGAGTACGCAGGAGATTCGGGACGATCGGGACACGCTGCGGTCGATCCTGGCGGCGGCGGTGGCCTGGTACGGCAAGCGCCGCAACAAACTCTCTGTCTCTGTCAAACGGCTGGAAGCGGTTGTTCATCTTGGCCAGATGATCGAATCGGTCAATGTATCGGGATTCGGTTCCGCCGGGACGTGTGTAACCAATATCGACGTGGACTTCCAGCGGAATACCTATACCTTCCGCACGGACTTTGCCGAACTGGATATCCGCCGCCTTGTGGGATTGAGCGGAGCGGGCGGTCAGTTCCGCGTTCCCACCCTGCGCGTGGCCGGGGCGAAGATCGGCAGGCTCGAGGCCGAGCAGAGCCAGATTCGCCGTGAACTGAATAAACAGCCCCTGCGCTTTGAAGGAAGCGGATCATCGGGCGGCGGGCAAACGGTTACAGCAGGCATGGCATTGTTCCGCGTGACCTCGGCCCGGACCAGCAATTTTTACAACTGCCGCCGTCAGGTGGTGGATCATACCGACTGGGACACCGGGGGCGCAGTGGACCGGATCGACGATCTGAACACGGACAACGTAGTCGTGTTTAACGTGGCCGAGAACGGGCTCGCTACTGTCGAATTGACGGCGGGCGATTTATTGTACGGCTGGCAGGAAGAGGACGATGAGGGCACTGTACGTTGGCTGGGCATCCCGGCGGCCCATGCATGGTGGCATACGTAATGGCGTGGACGTATTTTCCAGTTTTGAGTAACACCCTGATCAAGCGGGCTCCGCTGGCCGAGCTTCGCGAGAACGTGGTGGATCTGTTCACGGGATTCGGCTATACCGCTCCGTACATTCCTTCGGCTCCCGCCACAGCCTCTTTGCTGTATCCGTATATCGATTCCATGCGTTATATTTTGCAGAACCTGTGCAACGAAACCTATGGGACCGGACCTGGGATCGGTATTTTATCAGGGACAACATTTACACGCCTGGAAGATCTGGGCGGATTTGCCTATGTGATGAATCAGGCCAACGGACAATCGGACTGGACATCATTAGGTCTCATCCGGGCCGTGCATGTCAACGAGATCAAGAATGTCATTCAATGGATGGCCGAACACTGCTGGATCATAAGAAAAAGTTTTGGTGAACCGGGAGGGCTGGGAGCCGGGGCAGGCTTTGAAACCGTTTTAGTATCCAGTATCAGCCCTGCCTGGACAGAATATTCCTGGGATTCGGCACGGGGATCAGGGGCCGGGACGGCCTCCGATCAATGGGCCAATGCAGGAGGCGGAAACTGGGTTTATAATCATGACGGTGGCGTTATGCTGTGCGGTGTGGGGCTTGTCATCACGCGGTATTGCGATGAATCACCGCAGGAATGGCGGCCTTACGGCTATCCAACCACGGCTGTCGTTTGTGATAATTCCGGCAGCAGCGTGAGTACGAGTTCATGGCCGACGCACCAAAAGCACGCCAACACACAATACTATTTTGTCTTTGTGCCTTCCTATTGGGCCGGAACATCCGGACACCGGGGCATGCTGAATTTGCCGTTTCAAATCAACGGCGCCAACGTGGGGATTCCCGGCGGGGACAATCCCACCATGCGGACCGTGGGATTGTCGGTGTCGAATACAGATTTTGATTTCGAAGAATCCAGTCAAACTCTCGGCTGGAATGAGCAGCCATCCTTTTTCGTTCCCCCGGACGATCTCGGGGATATTACCCTAAGCTGGCAGATCGGCACAGCTTATACGCTGTACAACTGCCGTATGCACAACAGCAAGTATTATCAGTGCATTCAGGGGCACACAAGCTCGAGCTCGGACGAACCCGGCGTAGGGGCCAACTGGGAAACGTACTGGCAAGAGGTGGGCGATTACGGCTGGGAGAATGCGCCTTACGTGGAAGGGTACGATACGACAACAGCGTATTGGTGGGGCACGCCAAGTATATTTGCTTTGTATTTAAAACCGTATTTTAGCTGGGCATAAAGGGAATAGAGTCATGGCAAACATCTACTGGTACGGACGGGCGCATGAAAGCGTGGCCGGGGATTATTCCTGGGACGCTTCGAAACTGCAAAAGAATCTGAATAACGCCGCGGCGGTGGACAAAGGAAGCTGCAAGGTAGGGCTTCCCTGCACAGCGCACGGATTCCAGGCTGGTATGTCCGTCACGCCTGCCGGAACAACGAATTATGACAGTACGTATACGGTGGACGCGGATACCACAGTCAACGAGATTGTTGTCACTGCAACCTATGTTGCCGAGACGTTCACCGGGACCGAGACGGTCACCTGCAACGATGGATCCAACTGGAAGAACTGCTCGGACGGATCGAATGCGAATATGCCTTCGACCGGGGATATTGTCCACTTCGATACCCGGGCCGCACTTAACACAAGCACAGGCAAGCGGCAAAGCATGAATGTCAATGTCACCGGCACGCCGCAGCTTGCCGGTGTGCATGTTCACCCATCCTTTGACGGGGATATCGGTCCGTGGAGCTTTGAAGCGGACGATGTCATCTTTGAAGGATCGGGCACCGCCTGGCTGCATTGTTCGCAGGGTGCGTCAAGTTCTTCGAACGTAACCCGGTTCGTGATGAATACGGTTCAAGGTATAGCACACCTGAGCGGTGAAGAAAACAGTGCTTCCTATGTCAGTCTATGGGCAGAGGTCCTGAACCTGCAAGGAACGCTGTACGTCGAGGATGACTGCGCCCTGGGCAGCCTGCAAAACATCGGCGCCAACGCCGTGACCTATGTCGGGACCGGATGCGATAACCAGAACAGTGCTGAATCTCCTGCTGTCTTCATGATCAATGGAACGGTCCACTGGCAAAGCCCGATCAGGGCTGGAAGTCGCTTTGCCGGGGGCACGTTTTACTGGGGTACGGACGGCATGACCGCACAGGTCGGATTAGATGCAGGTCTTATTGAGATTTACCCGGGCGCACGGGTGTACTGGCAATGTGCCGACCTGGCCGCGTCGATCCTGCACCAGTTCAAGGCCTACGGGGGAACGCTGGACGCTTCACGTTCAATCAATGCAGGATACGCCAAGCAGATCGGTTCCGGCAGCGGAGAGGATTCGGAACTGTGGCCGGGCGCCAAGGTAAAGCTGGACAGCGGCATCGCCAATATCACCCTGGGAGCCGGATCGACCATCAAGAACTACGGCGGCACGCTCATCGCTCCCAGCGGGGAAAGCGTGTCTTGGTAGCGAAAACAGCGAAACGATTATACATTTGGTAGGTACACAATGGCAGTCATCCAGCACCAGAAATGATATAGAAAACTACATGTAGCAAATATAAAGAGAAACATAAGACCGATATGTATCAAGAAAAGACTGGCATATGAACTCATGTAAGGTGTATAGCCTGTACGATTCTGTTCATCACTTAATACTGAAACATAATTTGTAAGAATGAGTCGAATAGTATTGTAAATTATCAAAATAATTACAGTGATAGCGTACCACCAACCTTTATCTATTCCCAATAGAACTTTCCAAACAGGCACTTTACGAAATCCTTCACTGCTTGTTTGCAAAATTGAAGAAAGACGTAATTTCAGTGGTTTTGTATTTGTCTTAGCTCCAGTAACTATGACTAGACTATTGGGATCCTTCTGATAGGTGATAATAACATCCAATGAACCGCCGAGATTTTTCTCAACTTGTGATATACGATTAACTAAAACGTTCTGACCTTTGTGCACGCCATACCAGAAAAACATCTTTAATGTGTATGGCATGAGAAATAAAATGAGAAGGATGAAATGAATAAACGTTCGGCTTCCTGTATACCGACGACGCAATGTAAACCAAGGACTAGTTGTAAAAGGTGATATGATAGTATTCTTAAGTTGATGTCCGTCAAAGATTACGTCCATTGCATGTGAAAGATTCACTCCCGAAAGATTTTTCGGCAATTGTGCTGCAGATAGATAAGCTCCTTCAAGATTCGCTCCAGTAAGATTCGTATCACGAAGATCAACTCCGGAAAGGTTTGCATCTGAAAGGTCTGCCTTGGATAGATTAGCTTCAGAAAAATTTACTTTACGAAGGCTTACTCCAATAAACTTTGCTTTAGAAAGATTTGCCTTGGAAAAATTTGCCCCGGAAAGCTTCGCTCCATTACGGTTTTCCCAAATAACTTTCGTCGTGGGAACGGAAAAAGAAGTAAAGTCTACTCTTGCATTAGGCATAAGGTTATATTGAGAATCTGGCCCTGAAAAGTCTGCCTCAGATAGATCTGCCATAGAAAAATTAGCGTTGGATAGATCAGCTTCAGATAAGTAGGTATTGGATAGATCCACCTTGGTAAGATTTACTCTAGAAAGTATCACCCCACGAAGGTCAGGCTTTATGTTGGGATTATCTTTCCTCCACTGATTCCAGACCTCAACACCTCGGCTAAGAATCTTCAAATGTTCGTGATCAGCCATAAGAATGCCTCCATGGGTCGAACCAGTAATAGAATTCTACAGAATCCGGATCGAACGTGTCAAGTGAATAGCTGAAAACACGATTAGCCCGGTTAAATACCCAATAACGTGAAGTGTGTGTTCTGGTAACTCCGGAAAGAGGTCACAGGCTAGGCCTTGTTTTTAGAGCAATATTGAGGTTGTCATTAATGTACTTTTGGGATATCATACTGATTGTAGTGCGCAGTGTAGTACAAATCAGATCATAAGTCAAAATGCACCCGATTTTGTACTACACCAATACTACAATGGGGTAAATTTTGTGTCATTTTATGACAATGGATGTCTTTGGTCGGCAATTTATATGTGGTATTTGCAAAAGGACTTACGTTCATAAGTCCTTATCACGAAAAAACTTAAAAACGACCCTGCACGCTCTTACAAGCAGGAAGTCACAGGTTCAAGTCCTGTACCGCCCATTCGGATGTATCTTGCCCAGAATTGCAGGATGTTGCAAACGGCTGTAAAGTATTGCAGCTATCAGGGGTTATGTGAGGGGGGTTGTTTTTCTCGTTCACGGATTTGCATGTATTTTCATCGGGATGATGCACCGTATTTTGCACCGTCTCTTCAGCATCATTCAGAATGGTCATTTTTGCTGCTTCTTTCATGTCCGCCTCGGTCAACTGTGCATAGTGAGTCATTGCCACTTGAGGGCTGTTTCCTATCCATGAACAAACGGCCTTTACATTGCCGCCAAAGCCTTCGCGACCAGATTTTTGGAGAATTTTTTTATCAAGCGATAATATGAGCAATTTAGGGTAGAATTAGACAATAGCGAAAGCGGAGAGAAGGAGAAGTTGCATAGCAAAACATATAGCTAAGCTTTATTTGTCGTATTAGCAAGTTGTAACTTTGAATATGTGATACAAGCGGAAATCTTTCCCTGAAAGCTCAAAGAGCAAAGTTGACCATAATATCTCCTTGTTTCTATTTATGTTCTCTTCGTTGTATGTGTCTTTCCGAATATCAACTAGGCTTATTTCAAGTACTTTAAATATGAATACGGTTTTTTGAAATCGATAGTTATTCGCAACTGGGGGCAGCAATCCAGTTTTCCGCCAATACGGCTAAATCGAGGATATCTACGAAGCCGTCGCCTTCCGGCTGAGGATAGATGTCCGCAGATATATCTGCCGGGATGTCCTGCCACTGGGATGCCAAAATGCAAAAATCGGATAAGTTCACGAGGCAATCCGAATTGAGATCCACGATGGGACAAGTGCAAAGCGTTATATCAACCGCATAATCTCCATCCGGATCCGAGTTATCGTAATACAGAGAATCGGCTGCGGCAATGAACAAGTAAGCCGCTCCCTCCGGGATTTGTACGTAAACGTCACTGACAAAAAAATCTTCGGGTATGTCTGTTGTCAGGCTACCACGATATGTGACTCCTGTGGTATAGTCGATGCCTGCATCGTTGGCATCTTGAACGCGGTTCAGTTGATCGGAAGACAGCAGGATATTGCTACCGCTGAAAACTGCTATCATGTTTGTGCTGGTATCATGGTGGGATCCCGCCGTACCCGGTTTATAATCGCCATATTGCTGTAGCCGGATAAAATCACCCGGAAAAAGTGATAAGTCTGCCAGAGCAAACGGCACAGTGTTGTAAGCGGTGTCCTGATTGGTCCTCAGATATGTAGCCCGCGGGTTAATGGAAAATAGTTCAGCGACCGCCAAGCCGAATAAAACACAAACCAAACCGACATGAAAAAAAACTCTACACATAACACCCTCCATCGTATCCTATGTAAGTACACTGCCTACGATTATAGTCAAAAAAACAGTATTTACATATTAGCACATCAAGAATTCTACCAAAAAGCGGTTCTCAGAACCAAGGAAATTCTTCTCCAATCTCTTTTTTCAGGGAAAATGCGGGTGAGAAGGAGAGATCCCAGCCCGAAGGTATCGTCGCTTAAAATCCCGGAGGATTCCATTGAGCATGAACCGATTCTCCCAATCGTTGCTTCTCCCTGCCCTCTGACTGTGGTATCATGGACCGCGTTGCGTAAAGGAGTATCGATTTCCGCTCAATTTGCTCATGGCCGAAAGAGACACAACCCGATCAACGCAAGGAACAAAAGAGAAGAGAAAATCCCAGAGACAAAGGAAAATGAATGGGGAGATGAGACCATGAAGCATCGCATGTCTGTAGTTGCACTTTTGACGGGTGTGGTGTTTGCTATGCCGGTTCATGCGGTGGTGATTGACGTAACAAACGAACAGATGCTGGTCGATGCCCCAACGGTCGGCTGGCAAGTCTGGCCGTCCGAACCGCCAGCGGATTGCCCCTTCAAACCTTCGCCAGCTCTTGGAGGAGTATTGTTCACCGGCCGACACTCCGACTACTATTGTGGTGATACGTTTTATCCATCTTGGGCGGGCAACGGTAACCTTTACTCGCCATGGACCGACGGGACGACCGACGGGGTGGGATGTAGTTCCGGCAGCGGCGCCGAGGCTCGGACGGGGCATGCTGTAATGATTGGCGATGACCCGCTGAAATTGACGATCAAAAACACCTCGCTCCCCAAGTTAGGTAACGCCCTGCCCTATCAAGGCCGCTATCCGTGCGGGTCGCTGGTGCACGACGGTATCTGGTACTACGGCACCTACTGTCTAGGTCCATCGGGACAGTACCTGCATAAGAGCTTTATGTGGAATTGGCCGAACCTCGGCCCAATGCCCGGCTTTCAGATCTCGCGGGATCTTGGCAAGACCTGGGAGCCCTCACCGCACTCCCCTGAAAAGCCGCTGTTTCCCGAGCCAGCCGAATATCTGGAGCCGGTGAAGATGGGCGCGCCCCATTTTGTAGACTTCGGCAAGAACATGGAACATTCGCCTGACGGCAAGGCCTACCTTCTTGGTATGGGCGCTGTTGCCAACGATCCGGAGTCGCGGCCCTGCATCAAACCCACTGCCGCCGGTAGATTCGAGGTCCAACCGTGCGATGAGGATTTCGACCACGCCAACCTGAGCTGGATCACCGCCGACCAGGTCTACCTCGCGCGAGTCACGCCCTCGACGGAAACGATCAATAACCTCAGCGCCTACGAATTCTTCAATGGGCACGATGTCGCCGGCCAGCCGGTCTGGACCTCCGATTTCAATCAAATAAAGCCACTGATCGAATGGAACAATCACATGGGCTGCGCCACTGCAACATGGGTACCGGGCCTGAAAAAATACCTGATGTGCATCACCGACGGCTGGCCGACCGTCGCCAAGATGGATTCTTATATCCTCGAATCCGACTCCCTGACCGGTCCGTGGCGGCTGGTTGCCTATATGAAGCATTTCGGTGAGCAAGGCTACTTCCTCAATTTACCGAGCAAGTTCATCAGCTCCGACGGCAAAACGCTGTGGCTGTGCTATTCAGCCAACTTCAGCCCCAACTGGAATGGCGTGAAACTTGAATTCAATCCGCCGGGTGGCCGCTACGGACTGTGCCTGCACGAACTGCGGTTCCTGGCGCCGGAAGAGGAGCCCAAGCCAGCCCCCAATCCACTACAGTCTGCAAACAACGTCGCCCTTCAGGCACGGGTCGAAGTCAGTTCGACGCACAAGGATTACATTGCACAGGCCGCCATCGACGGCCACGTGGACGGCTATCCAGGTAACATTGGCAGGGAGTGGGCCACTTCCCATGAGGGTGTGGGTGCATGGATCAAACTATCCTGGGACCAGCCGCAAACGATCTGCCGTCTCCAGCTCTTTGACCGCCCCAATCCCCTTGACCAAGTGACCGGCGGCAGGCTTGTGTTCAGTGACGGCAGCATAATCGATCTTGCGCACCCGCTTCCCGACAACGCGACACAGGGGCTGGAGATCACCTTCGAGCCCAAGATCTTGTCATGGGTCAAGTTTTCCATAACGGCCGTCAAGCCGAACTCGCCAAACATCGGGCTGGCCGAATTTGCGGTGTTCTGCGAGACAGCCGACTGAGCTATATACAGAGAATATAAAATATTGGGATTTCTAAGCGGGGTAGACATATAAGATGTGTTCGAAATCTATAAAAGACTGTGTCATTCGTCTTTCCATGCTGGTTGCCTTCTCCGCAGCATTTGCATATATAGAATCCTCTGTTGTTGTTTATCTGCGTGCTATATTCTACCCGGAAGGTTTTACGTTTCCGATCGCCGATTTTGCCTCCATGGAAGGGGCTCTCAGATTCTTACTGACAGAGGTCGGACGAGAGGCGGCTACTGTAGTTCTGATCTTTACAGGCGCCTGGCTGATGGCCAAATCGTTCCGCCATCGCTTAGCATATTTCTTACTTATCTTTGCTGTGTGGGATATCTTCTACTATATCTGGCTCAAACTACTGCTGGGCTGGCCCGTAACGTTGTTGGATTGGGATATCTTATTTCTCATCCCGACCCTATGGGCGGGACCCGTCCTGGCGCCGTTGATTACATCTGCTGTTATGCTCTGGGTGGCTGGTCTACTGCTCTTTGATAGATTTTTTAAGATTCCCAAGACACGATGGGTTGGATTGACAGCCTGTATCATCAGTATTGTGATTTGCTTTTGCATTCCCGGACCTCACGTTACAGAACCGGAGTATGCATCGTATTTTTCCTGGCCTGTCTTTCTGACCTTGCACATTGCGGTTGTGGTTTTGCTTTATAGATCTCTATCTGAGGCAAAGTGATACCGTATTTGCTTAATCACAGTCCATAAAATCGAGTTGATCCTTTGACAGATGGGCGATAAAAGAGGGGGAGCTTCGTAAAGCCGACTAATGTAATTGTAATATGTTGTACCCGTCTTTGTGTGTATAATACTGAGTGGATAAATCACTAAAAAGCATGTAATCAACAACCAGAAATGATAAGGATTATACAATGTTGCTCGGAAAAAAACGATCAGGATCAGTATGTTCAAAGACAGGATGCTCTCTTAAGGAAACTCAGAAGCGATGCTGGCCTACTTGGATGTTCTCTTTGAGCAGCGCATTGGCTCTGTTTTGGTTTCTGATTCGGGTGATTCCCAAACCATCCCGAGCCCTGTATCCCTGTCAACGTGCTGCTTTTCCTTTAGCGTCAGGCTTTGTGATTTGGCTGATGGGAGGATTCGGTTCTGTAGCCGCAATTCATAAGGCAAGATGTAGTCTGAAAAAATCACGATATGTACAGTGGCTTCTGCTTGTGGCTGTCAGTGTCGGCTCTGTATGGTTGGCAGTAAGCATTACGACTAAGCCAAACCTATTTGCTGATGCGCCTGCCCCAAATTCGCCGATTGGTGCACCCAAGGGAATCCATCCAGGTCGGGTGGTGTGGGTGCATGATCCGGAAGCGACGGATTGGGATGGCCCAGGGGATGGCCACTGGTGGGAGAGCAGTCACACCAATCAAAGTGTGGTTTCTCAAATGATGAGTCGTGCAGTACAATCCCTTACAGGAAATCCGAACGACAAAGCGGCTTGGGAAAGCCTCTTTAAACATTTCAATACAATGCATGGCAAGGGAGATGTTGGTTATCAGCCGAAAGAGAAGATTTTCATCAAGGTGAATTTCGTGGGCTGTATCCAGATCCACTCCCGGCGTCCCGTAACAGAGACCAGTGATTACGATCTCAAGAGTCAAGATTACATGAACACTTCTCCTCAAATGATCATCGCCATCCTGGAACAACTCGTGGACCGGGTGGGTGTGAAACAATCCGACATTACGGTGGGGGATCCTCTGTGTTATTTTGCCAATGAGTATTATCAAATGTGCAAGGCCAGATTTCCTGAGGTCCAGTATTTGGACTATTTGGGTAAATTTGGCCGGACGGCCGTAAAACAGTCTTCGGTAGCGCTGTTCTGGAGCACACCAGATGCAGCCGGAAAGAAAATAGATCATATACCCGAATCCTACGTGCAAGCTGAATATTTGATCAATTTGGCGAATCTAAAGAGTCACAATGACTTGGCCGGTGTAACGCTCTGCGCCAAAAATCATTATGGTTCGCTTGCCAGAAAACCTGCAGGCCAAGATGATTATTACGATATGCATAAGAATCTTCCTCGTATCTTACCAGGGATGGGACATTATAGACCTCTGGTGGACTTGATGGGTCATAAACATCTTGGCGGCAAGACGCTTTTGTATCTTATTGATGGTCTTTACGCAGGAAAACACGCAAAAGATCGTGCACCGAAAAAGTGGAATAGCATTCCTTTCGAGGGTGATTGGACTTCGAGTCTTCTGGCATCTCAAGACCCGGTTGCTATCGATTCTGTGGGCTTTGATTTTTTGTATATGGAATGGAACGACGCACCTCACTGGTCCGGCGCTAATGATTATCTGATCGAGGCAGCGATGGCGGACAACCCTCCCTCAGGAACCTTCTATGACCCCGATCATGATGGGAATGTTGTTCGCTTGAGAAGTTTGGGCGTCTATGAGCACTGGAATAATCCAATCGACAAACAGTATTCTCGCAATTTAGGCTCAAATAAAGGCATTGAACTGCTGAAACTGGCAGATGACATTACAGGAAGTCAGGTATCCGTTGTCAACAGAAAATAAGTCTGTTTTGCGAGGTTGGATAAAGTTGACTCGAATAGTAACAAAGTGAGGAGTTCGTAATGAAACCATTACGCCGATTATTGGTCGTTGTGATAATACTAACTGGCATTCCAGCACTGTCGGATGAGGGCATGTGGCTCTACAATGATCCGCCCCGTCAGCTGCTGAAGGAGAAATACGGTTTCGAGCCGACAGAAGCCTGGCTGGAGCACTTGCAGAAGTCATCGGTACGGTTCAACAGCGGAGGTTCCGGTTCTTTCGTGTCGGCCGAGGGCCTAGTCCTTTCGAACCATCACGTCGGGGCCGACGCCCTGCAGAAGTTCAGCGAAGAGAAACGTGATTATCTTCGGGATGGCTTCTACGCACGAACCCAGGCCCAAGAGAAGCGATGCCTGGACCTGGAACTGAACGTACTCATAAGCATCAAAAACGTTACGGCGGAGGTGAATGCTGTTGTCAGGGATACCATGACCGCTAAAGAAGCATTTCTCGCTCGTCGTGCGATTATGGCCGAGATAGAGAATAAATCGCTTGAAACAACAGGATTACGCAGTGATGTAATCACTCTGTACCAGGGTGGACAGTACCATCTATACCGCTTCAAGAAATATACCGACGTACGACTGGTGTTTGCGCCAGAGCAGCAGATTGCTTTCTTTGGTGGCGATCCGGATAATTTCGAGTATCCTCGTTATGATTTGGACATTTGTTTGTTCCGGGCTTACGAAAATGGTCGGCCAGCCAGGGTGGAACATTATCTGATGTGGAGTCCCGCCGGAGTACGTGAAGGCGAACTTGTGTTTGTCTCAGGCCACCCGGGTCGCACCAGCAGACT
>JAFGPC010000204.1 GCA_016926155.1 Sedimentisphaerales bacterium | reverse complement strand
TGGGATGATAGTTTTCGTTGTGTGATTAGGGGCGGCAGTCAATGGGATATATGCTTCATACACCGTTTTATCGTCGAAATCCGTGGTGCGAATCCGTAGCTTAAGACTTTGCGGAACCAACGTGTCGTTGAAGACACGCGCTGGCATTTCCGGGCGTGAACCATATGCAAAAAGGTTGCCCTCTTCTTGCATCTCAAGTCCGACTTCAATCTTGCTGCGGGGTACGTATTCTGTGGCAATCCTGCCTTTTTCCAGTTGCACGCCGTCGATCCAGACCGTGCCTTTCTCCAGATGGGAGGCTTCGAGATCCGGGCCAAAGGCAATGAAGACCTGGCTTGCGCGGGGCGTAAACGAAAACTCATAACGTTTCCATTCCTTTGTCACGCGCACGATCTTCTTCTGGATGCCCCTGAACGCTTGACGACAAGAAAGTACAGCAACCAGGTCGTCGCAATCGGCCTTCATATACGCCGACAACGTATAGGATTGACCTTCTGACACATCGATCCATCCTCGGTTCCCCAGAAGCGGTGCCTTAACGGGCACGCGGTAAAGCGGGAAGTAATCGAAATAAAACACAGGTAAAGTATCCGGAGTGAGGGCGATCTTGAAGCTGTTTGTACCGAGATAGGCCTGTGTATTGTCGATTTCACCGATGAGATCGTTGAGGTTACCGCCCCAGCCAGGAAGTTCGGCGATACTGCCCCACCCTGCTGCGCCGGATTCGAAACTGCTGTTGGGAAGGAGATTCGTACTTTCCGTATCAGACAGTACCTCCGTGTAATGCTTTATGACAGGATTGCCAGGTATAAGTGAAACTTCATCCAACCATAGCGTTCCGGTTGATGTGTACCAGAACTGCAGCCGTGTATGGTTGGAAATGGTCTGAGTCGCCTGGAAAGCGAATGTATACTCGGTCCAGTTGGAGGTGGCCTGAAAGGATTCCTGGAGCCCGCAATTATTCCACCGGGCGGTGTTTGAGATCGCGACATGAACCACTCCGCCCGGTATGCCCTCATGTTTAGCGGCGAAGGTAATGCGGTACCACTTGCCCTTTTCGAGTCGTATGGCGTCCAGCTGTGCAATCATGGCATGGCTGGCCGGCGAAAGACTTTGAAAACGGTTACAGGTGAGTTTCTGGGAGAACCGTCCTCTAAAACCCTCTGTCCGTTCGCCACGTGCCGATACGTTATTGTCGCCAAAAAACTGCCAGTGATCAGCCATGCTGTCGCCATCACTGTCAACTTCGAAGCCACCATTCAGGATCATGTTATCGGCCTGCAATAGCGTACCGCCCAACACAACAAACAACGACAACAGAACGAATCCCTGTTTGATTGCACCGGCAGTATACTGACGCAGCAGTTTTTCTTTCGATTCCATAATCACCCCCGCTTTCAGCAAACATTTCTTATTTGATTT
Source organism: Sedimentisphaerales bacterium (assembly GCA_016926155.1). Classification (GTDB taxonomy): domain Bacteria; phylum Planctomycetota; class Phycisphaerae; order Sedimentisphaerales; family Anaerohalosphaeraceae; genus JAFGGE01. Next base: position 22,528 of record JAFGPC010000204.1, on the reverse strand, counting down.
CATAATCATTGCTTGTGCATGGAGCAGTTATAATCATACCACTGCAGGCGGTTCGATGCCAGCATTTCTGGCCATCAAAACGGCTATACGTCGATTCGGTCTGGCTGATCACATCCTCGCCCAGCGTATACTGAATCCGCGTCAGCGGCGCCGGGGTACTGTCATACCTCGTCTCCTCCAAGACCTGCGCATAGTCGGGCTAAGCTCTGAAGGAGGTATAATCAATACGTGCCATGTTACTGGATCAGTGACAGGAAGAAGTCATAATGTTGATGGTCTTACAATTAAGGCAAATGCCGCAGGTGGCCTATGCGGATGGAATTATTATGGCAAAATCACCAATTGCCAAACAACCTGTGAAGTAAGCGGAGAAGAAAATGTTGGAGGATTGTGTGGCGAAAGTGAATTCAGTGATATCGAGGATTGTTCTGCCACTGGTGCAGTAGCAGGCGTACTACATGTTGGTGGTCTTTGTGGCGAGAGTTACAAAGGTATTATTCGCTTTAGTTTTGCTACTGGTTCGGTTGAGGGTGATACATATGTCGGGGGTTTATGTGGAGTTGGTGGTCGTGAGATAAGTCAATGCTTTACTACCGGAGAAGTAATAGGCCGCTATTATGTTGGTGGAATATGCGGTGCTGGAGGTGGAATTAGCCAAAGTTACACCACGGGTACAATAACAGGGAGTGAATATGTTGGTGGCATGTGCGGACTAGGAGGAGGAATCTACCAATCTTATGCAACTGGTTCGGTAAGAGGTGACTTCTACATCGGTGGTTTATGTGGTCAATCACAAGTTAATCCGATTAACGATAGCTATGCCAGTGGAGATGTAACAGGAGTATCTCGTGTAGGTGGTTTATGCGGAATGAGTGAATCTATAATCTCACGAAGTTACGCCACTGGTTTCATCTCAGGAAGTTCGAATGTTGGAGCCCTGGTAGGATTGAATTATAAAACCAATAACGCGTGTTTTTGGGATGTGGAAACCTCCGGTATAATAGATTGGCAAACCGGTCAAGATGATTCTGACGGGATGATCGGTTTGTCAACAGAACAAATGCAGACCATGGAAATCTTTGCTAATGCCGGTTGGGATTTCTCTCACGAAGATGAAAATCCGGCAGTTTGGATGATGCTTCGCCCTGGCGAAGACTATCCGCGGCTGGAATGGCAAGAAATTTTCGCAGCAGACATCCGTGGTCTCTATGGTGTAAATATTGTTGATTTCGTCGAACTTGCAGAGCATTGGAATCAATCAGGCTGTCCAATGGATTGTGAAGATGCAGATATAAATGGTGACGGGGGTGTTGGCCTTGTCGATTTAAGATATATTGCAGACGATTGGCTTCTGGGTCTCTAGCTCTCCTGTTCCACCTCCATAACCAGCAACTAAACACTTGCGACAAACTTGTCACCATTAACTACTATTTCTTTTACTTCAATGGAATAGAATGGATGTACTCGGTCAAGACTGGCTCTTTGAAAGTTTCCTCAGCCCTTCCTGTTTTAATGTAAGAATACGGACGGTGGAGAACAAACTCATCTACAAAGCCCAGCCAACCGATAAAGATCAGAAAGAGAATATACGGAATCAGAAGCGGTAGCAGGAAATAACGCCCCAGGCCCGGCGGATTATCCTCATCCTGATCCAGGATACAAGCAATCCATGCCAGCGATACCGGCGACATCGTCACGTACATCCACAGCCACAGCGACACCCGCGGTCCAAACCAGGATGTTCTGGCCCCTGCCAATCCCAGGATGATTAACGGCACGACGGCCATGATCAGGGCCGAAGCTACCGAAGAAAACAGACTGATCCCGATATCGAGCTTCTTGAACCGGGACATCGGCCTGCATCGCAGGACAGCTCTAGCCTGTTTTCGCCACACCTGCATCCAGCCCCGCGACCAGCGTTTTCGCTGTGCCAGTAAGGATCGCATCGAAAACGGCGCTTCCTCCCAGGACTGCATCTGCGGCAGCACCTTGATCTCGTACCCGGCCTGGTGAAGCCGGACCGAAAAGTCAATGTCTTCGGTCAGGATATCCTCATCGAACAAGCCCACCTTCTCGAAGACCTCCCTTCGGAAAAAGCCGTGCCCGCCGCCGAAGTTGGAAAATCCGCCGATTCGATAGGCTCCATAGATGCCCAGTCGCTCGACCATATCCCGTTCCATGGCCACCAGCCGGGTCACCAGGTTCTGTGTGGCGTTTCGGATGCGACAGCGGCCTCGGACACAGCCAACCTTGGGATCCTGTAACTGGGCTACCGCCAGTCGGACGAGATCGGGATTCAAGGCATGATCTGCATCAAAGATGCCGATGATCTGGCCCTTGGCCTGCCGGATGCCATCATTGGTAATGGGGGCCTTGCCGCCTTTGGAGGTGGCTCGACAGATCGGCTTGATTCGGGGATCATTCCGGGCAAAGGATTGGATAACCTCTTCCGTCCGGTCCGTACTGGCTGATTCGTAGAGGTAGAGGAATTCAATCCGGTCGGCCGGGTAATCCAGGGCCTGCACAGTGGGGATTGTCTATCGCAGGACGGCTTCCTCATTGAAAGATGGAATAACAATGGATACGGTTGGAAGGGATTCTTCCTGCAGTTTTTTTACTGACTCCTTTCGTAATGCAAAGCCTGCCTGGATGTGTGAACGCAGGGAGAAGAACAGGATCAAGCCAAATACCAATGAACCGAGAACAGTATAAAATACAGGCCACCACAGACCGGGGATTATGATCAAACCCAGATAAAGCGTTCCTATGATCAGATAACATAGAAAATACTTGTAGCTAATACTCTCTGTTGTGCATACTTCCATGGGATTGACCGCCTACTCCAACCATTTCGAGATTACTTGGCCCCTTATCGTGAGCTCCTTTTTCCGGCCAAGTTCAGCAACACTTAATGAGGATATTACCATACATTTTTAAGCTATGCAACTTATCCGAAGTATCAAAAAACGACAGGAAATGGCTTGCACACTTGGGATGATTACGATATAGTAAGATTAGTATTGTGCAAAGGCAGGAGAAGAGAACAAAGGAGTAGGGATGTCCTGATTTTGGTCAGTCAAGTCGCTTGACTTCGCGGCCAAAAGCATCTGTATACTCGTTCTCTCCGATAAGGGCCACCAGATTCATGAATGCGGTCGAGGAGTTCATTCAATGAAGAGTACTTCCAGGTCACACCACACAAAAGGTAATGCTATCGCTGTTATACTTATCGTAGTCGTTCTATGGGGCACCCTGAGTGCAGATCCAGTGGATGAGCAAATGGCCCGACGTCTCGTCCAGGGCTGGCTTCGGATGAATCCAAATCCCCTTGAGCAGATCCTGGGACTATCCATCGCGAGTATTCAGCCAGTTACCGATGATGGCCAGGTTCTCTACTATGCAGTAACCCTGGCACCGGATGGCTTTGTCATCGTCTCTGCGGATGATTGCATTGAACCAATTATTGCCTTCGGTGCAACCGGCTCCGGTCGGTTCAAGGCCAACTCTCCTGCCAGCGACCTTCTTCGATATGATATGAACAATCGGAACGAATGGATTGCTATAGCGCCACCACCTTCTTCCACTCCGAACATGGCACAAAGTAAGTGGAATCGCCTCTTATCCTTTGCCTCTGAGTCTGGCAATGTATTCCCACCTCCTGATGACTATGTCTCCCAAGTCAGCGATCTTCGCGTTCCAGCACTCCTGAAAACTGAATGGGATCAACATGATGTCGATGGCGAACCTTGCTACAATTACTACACTCCAAACCATTACCCTTCCGGCTGTGTAATAACTGCTTTTGCCCAGATCATGCGATACCACGAGTTTCCCAAAGAAGGCATCGGTATTTTTGAAAGAGAAATTAAAGTTGACGATGTACCCATGATGGTTACCACACGTGGAGGTGACGGTCAAGGAGGACCGTATCGATGGGAAGATATGGTTTATATGCCCAGTCTGGGCATCACGGACGTGCAACGACAGGCCATCGGAGCACTCTGTTTTGACCTTGGTGTATTATTGCGTGCCAAATACACAGAAGCCGCCACAAGATCAATTCCAAATGAAATGATATTAAAAATTTATTTTGGGTATCCTAATGCATATTATTATTGGGGCCTGGAAAACCTGGCAAGTATCGTTCAATGTAATCTCGATGCCGGTCTACCCGTACATATGAGCGTCAGGGTTCCAACCGAAGGACATTCCACCGTCTGTGATGGATACGGCTACGACAATGGAACCCTGTACCATCACGTCAATTTCGGTTGGGGAGGTTATTGTCTCTGGTATAATCTGGAGAGCGCCGATACAGGTCCAATCCGTGATGTTTACAACTTCATTTACAATATTTTCACAAGTGGTTCGGGAGAGATCATAAGCGGTCGGGTAACCGACACGGCAGGCAATCCTATTCCCGATGTTACAATACTTGTTCGAAAAGACTCCCAAACCGTGCAACAGGTTCATTCCAACAGGAGAGGGATCTATGCCGCATTTCCCCTGGAGGCGAATCAGGAATATTCAATGTGGGCATTTCGGGATAAATTTCCATTTCCTCCATTAACTTTCACGACAGGCGATTCCAGCAATATCATGACTCCGCCGGGCAATGTCTGGGGAGCGAATATCATTACTGTGGGATCGACACCCCCGATTCCATATGACATGGAAGTCTCTGCGACGTCAGGTATGACAGCGACGATTTTACTTAAGGCGGCCGATGAGGGACACCCCACTCCGCCGGGCAATCTTACCTATATTATCACTTCCTTGCCGGAACATGGGACATTGACCGAACCGGGATTCGGACAGATCGAATCAGTGCCTCATTCCCTTGCCGGATACAAATCTGCCCTCGAATACCAATCCTGTCCCTATTTTGCAGGGCTTGAACAGTTCCAGTTTAAAGCTAATGATGGCGGCACACCTCCCTCCGGCGGTGACTCCAGTGTCGCGACGATCCAGATTAACGTGGAAAGAAACCTCGTCACACTGGTCCATATCGGCAACTCCGCATCAAGAGAGGATATAAAACCATTCGACACAACCTATCGGCAGTTCCGACTGCAAACAGTCTACCTCCAGGGGGACATCGGCCGGGCACAACCGATCATTGGATTTGCCCTCAATGCGCTCTTAAGCCCCGGGTGCGCTCTGCACAATTGGACGATCCGGATAAAGCATACCACCCAGAATAAGGCCGTTTTTGAGAAGGATGGCTGGACGGTGGTCTATCAGGCTGATGAGTTCACTCCACTGGAAGGCTGGAACTGGTTCGAATTTACAACCCCATTCGAATACAATGGCATTGACAACCTGTTCATCGACTTCAGTTTCAACAATCCGGATGTTGCCGAGGCGGGACTCTGTGAGTCTGTCTATACCGAATTGGGCCGTGCTACGTACGGTTATTCCGATGCTACGACAGGCGATCCCCTGCAATGGCCGGGGGCACAGGGAGTGCACTACTATAACACCTCCATCCTGCCCGTCCTTAAGCTGACTGCCTCTATCCAGGCGGAACCGATTCCCGGTGATTTTCAAAAGGATTGTATGGTAAACATGACAGATATGGCGGTCTTAAGCAATGCCTGGGACTCAACCGTCGACCAGCCACATTATAATGCGGATTGTGACATCTCGGTGCCAATCAATAACCAGATTGACATCAACGACCTGCGTCGATTTGCTGATCACTGGCTCAGTGTTTATTCACAATAGATGACCGCTCTCGTGAAAACTGTTGACAATCCTCAATACCATGGTGGCAAAAAATGAATCCTGGAATCCAAAATCTACTTGATTTCCAAGACAGTCGCTACCTGGCTCCAAGAGCCCAAAAGGCATGGTTGATGGAACTTAGAATGTGGGGACAAGTTGTTTCTTGTTGTTTATTTTTAATTCTTCATAAAAGCAGAATAAGACCTAAAAAGTTAAACATAAATACAATTAAATTCAACCATAAAAAAACTGTTAAGGTTACGTATTTAAACACATGAGGACATTTTTTTATTACTAAAAATATTAATAATAGTATCTGGAGTAGTGCTATTACGAATCTTAATCGATGGTATCTAGCAAATTTAATAGACAATTGTGTTAATATCGGGTATTTTTCTATACTCCCTGTTTCTTCATCTCCCCATATTCTCAATACTGTTGGATTAATGGCCATTGGGTCATTATAGTTCCCTCGAAAACCAATAAAAATAAACGGAAATACATAAATAAATAGTAATGCACTAAGGATAACATAAACCACGAAAAAATCTGACCAATCAGGCAGTTTCTTCATAACAGTTTTCCTTATTTAAAATCATAATTTGAGGGATCAACAACATTCATCGATGGATTACTATTAACAAATGAGCTTGTAGCAGTTTCGACACTCTCTCCATTAAGACGGTCGACAACATATTGGAAGCAATGCTTGACTGAAACCGAATTGCCATTATTTTTAAGTCCCACAAAAACTTTAGGATTAACAGCTTTATACATTCTATTGGTTCTACCTGACCTACAAACACAAGCCAGGTAGCGACTGTCTTGAAAATCAAGACAGTCGCTACTTTTGCACAACCTACCTGGCTTGTATCTCAGAGTTTGAAAGGTTCACAAGACAAAATAACTTCCTTCCGCCTGAATTTTGATTTAATGAGGAAGATACAAGTACAAATACAGATAGATATTCGATATTTTAATAGCTTGGGAAAATACAATTGTATTGCCAACCCTAACTGGATGATTTTTGATATTTGCTATCACCTCGTCTTTGTTTTTTGTAATGCAACAAAAGACATACCTTCAGAGAAATTACCAACTCTATTGAATTGAGGTGTAATAACAAAATCACCTATTTTATTAATATACCCCCACCTACCATCCACTTCAACTGCAGCAAGTCCTTCTGAAAATGGATGAGCGTTTGAAAATCTCTTTTCAATAATGGGCTTCCCGGTTTTATCAATATAAACAAAGCTGTCGTCTTTATCCTTGACAAGGGATATCCCCTCATAAAAAGTCGAATCTGTTACTAAGTTGTATAAGAGTGTATATCCATAGGGTTGAAGATCAATTGCAACTTTTCCTTTTTCGTCTATAAAATACCATCTATTCCCGATGGCAACCATTGCCATGCCTTGTTTAAAATGACCATAGAAATGGTCAAATTGAGGTTCAATAACAATTTTCCCTTCGTGGTTGATATACCCATGTTTCCCTCCAACCTCAACAACGGCCATTCCCTCATAGAAACTCCATGCTTTGTCAAAAAGAGGTTCAATAACACATTCTCCTGCTTTGTTAATGAAGCCATATTTATCTTTTAACTGAACATAAGCTAGATCCTCTGAAAACTCACCTGCATCTTCATATTTTAGTTCAATTACAACGGCATCCATGTTATCAATATATCCCCATTTTTGGTTTTTTTGGACTGCAGCAAGACCTTCTGAAAAGTAAGTTACTGTATCAAATCTTGGCTTAATGACAATATTTCCTTCTTTGTCAATAAAACCTTGCTTCCCATCAAATGAAATACTTTTATAATTCTCATGAAATAAGTATGGGGCGAGAGTACTTGGATCTGGTATAAAGAAAGATCGGTCATGTTTATCAATTTGGATTATCCCAGTTTTGTTAATGAACGCTATGGTATCAGGATCCGACTGAATAGCTGCTAATCCACTAGAAAAAGGCATAGCATTGTAGTATTTTGGTTCTATCACAAGATCCCCCTTCTTGTCGATATAGCCAAATATAAGATCCTCCTTTGCATCAGACGCGAGCAAAATAAAAAACTCATAACAGGCTATAAAAATTAATATAGCAAGAATAAGTAATAAGAAAATCCGTCTCAACCTCATAATTACCTCTTAATTGTAAGTTAATAATCATAACAAAATATAAGTATACTAATTTTGTTCAATCCAATAAAGGTGGACTCTCAATTTTCCATTCAGGAAGGTCTTCCTCCCAACCCCGTCGAATAGCTTCGTTTCTACATTCCTGAATAACCGAATTTAAGCGTATTATCTCAGCACCACATTGTCGAGTACAGTACAGTGTTTTATCCACTTCTCCCTTTGGATATAGAGCCATAATCTCTTGATGAGCGAATAAATAGGCAGGAGATTCAAAGTAACCTACAATTCTTCGTTGTCCATCAGTTAGGTTGTCATATGTGGCACCTTTAAGTGCCTCTCCTATCACAATTACACCTTTTTCGTCACATGCCTTTCTCCACAGTCTTTCATTTGTAATATGGCTATTGTCTTCATTTGCCAAATCATTCAGAACTTTTGTGGCTTTTTGGTACCCATCTATAAGGGTGATCATCTCTAGTTTAGTAAATCGTAAGGTCTGTAATCCTATCTCCTGTTTTGACTTCTCTTTTGACTTTCGGAATATGCCTAGACCAATGCATGTTACAAGAATTGCCACAATTGCTATTACAACAACAGTTTCAAATATCCCCCACTTACCTGATGGATCAATTCCATTCACAGGATTAGCGTGGCAATAGAGATACTTATGGAGTGACTGTGGATCCTGCATACTTCCTGCATAGGGATCCATGCGGTTAAATAGACCGTTCATCGGATTGTAATACCGGGCACGCAGATAATACTGCTGGGCGTGTTCGTCGAACCGCTCGCCGGTATAGAGTAGGGATGTCGAGGCCGGGCTGGAAGCCGTTGGATTGCCGCCCAGCATCACTCCATAGGCATCATAGGAGTAGCTGTCGTTTACGGTAACCGGATCAGAATCATCGACCAGCTGCCGCGTGGAGCCTTGTCCATCATACAGGAAGAACTCTGTATTGTCCGAAGCGTCCGTCTGACTGATGATATCATCACCGATGGTATAGGTCATGGCCGGTGTAGAACCTGTGCCAACCCATTCTTCCAGAACCTGCGCATAGCCGGTATGGTTATACGGATCAACCAGGTATTTCGTACTAACGCTGTCAATGATCTTTTCGACGCGAATTCCCTGCGGATTATACTTATATTCTGTAACCGTAACCGGTGTAGTAGGTTCACCCCCTGAGTATGGTATGGTCGTCACCTTGCTCAGGCGACCCTGGTAATTGTACTCATATTGAACCTCTTCTTTTGTATCACCGCCAGTATAGGCTGTCGTCTTGCTGTCAATGGAGCCATTATCATCGTAGGTATACGTGATCGTGTCACCAGCAGCACCCCAGCTCGAGGTATGCAGTTGCGAATACTGGATTTCCGCATGAGCCATTATCTGGAAGCTGTCGGGACCGATTAGGAAGATATACGCCAACAGGACACACAGCATCCGATGCCAGAGACGCAGGTCGGGCGCATCGAGCGGATCATGATCCTGCATGGATACGGCCCATCCTGCTCGGTACCATCGCTGAATCAGCGGCCAGAAGAGAGCCAACGGAATCAGCGCCATTACCACAATAAACACAACCCTTGACCATTTCGAAGGCAGGCCAAGGAAGTACGCTCCGATATGACCTATCCGGTCATTCGAACCGGCTCGACCGTACTTCCACGATCCGTTGCCATCGGCATAGGCATACATGTAATCGGAATTTCCCCAGGGAAGCATGGCCCTAGGATCCGTGCTGGTATGGATTTCCTCATGTATCCGATCTGTTCCCGGATAGAATGTCTGTTCGGTCCATAGGTGTGCCTCGGAGGGAGTATCGTTCCGCTTTGTATAGATATGACGGTATGTACGGTTACCTACTAGATCGTAGAAATAACTGCCCGTGTATCCATAGCCAAAGGTGGCCGGGCTTGGATTATCATCACAGCTTTCGGATGTCAGGCGATTCAGCGCGTCGTAGCCGTAGACGATCTGATGAGTCTCGCGGGTCGTGTCATTTGAGAGGAGAAGTTCCTCAACCAGTGTGGCCCGCATGCCATTGGCCATGTGGGAATAGACGAAACTGCTGAGTGAGGAAGTTTTTCCTTCCGTCTGCCAGTTGATAACATGAGTCAACCGATTGAGGGCATTGTACTGGTACTCCGTGAACACGCCGTTGGGCAGTTCCACCGATGCCCGGCTGCCATTGGCATTGTAGGCATAAACGGTCGGATCCTCGGTGACGTCATTGTTGTTACGTCTGGTGGCTTCCGTCTCCATGAGTCTGCCCAGATCGTCATACGAATATTCGGTCCGCGTGATTTCCGAACTTGTACCTGTCCAAGTTGCTGTCTTGCGACCTGTGATGAGATTGTATTCGTAATTGACCGTTCCCTGCGGCGAGGTCAGGCTTGTTATGTGTCCTTCGTCATCATATGAATACTGCCATGTATCGCCATCCTTGACTTCCGTCAATTTTCGGCCGAGCTTATCATAAGTATAGGCAATTGAGCTATCTGATGTACTATCAGGTAAACCGGTATAATATTCCTCTATCCGCAACTGGCCTGGAATACCGAGGAAGTTTGAGCTATCCATGAAGTGATCTGGGTCCGTATTATCATTTACGTAATAGCTATAGACAGTGTATTGACCTTTATAGTCCTTCTGCTGTTCTATACGGCCATACTTGTCATACCATGTCTGTTCAAAATCAGGTTGAGGTTCCAGAAGATCAAACAGCCCCTTGATCGTTGTGTAAGTGGGCATATACGATTCATTGGTTAAATCATTTAGGGATGCACTGGCATCGAAAGGCATATAGCGATGGGTCTGCTGGCCCAGTTCGTTATATTCGAAGAGGGTTGCCCGGCCTTCCGGATCGAGAATGCATATCTGATTACCATGGATATCGTAGTAGTAGCGGTAGATCGGATACTCAGGATCTTCCAGATCGCCCACTCCCGGCAGGATAACCATAACCAGCCGCCCGGCCGCATCGTAGCGGTATTGCTTCTTGACTGCATCGGCAACCTGACTTGCCTTCGATATACTGGTCGGCTCGGCATCCCAAGCCTTTCGGCCCAAGCCATCATAACCTGTATGAGTGTAGAGATTTTTATCCCCCGTACTGCCCTCAAATGTTGTCCGCGGATGAATAGTCGTAATCACCCGACCCAGAGCATCATACTCGAACGATGTCTCATTGCCTTCTGCATCTTTTACTCTATCTCGCCGCGGCCCGTCATAATGTGTCAGAGTTTCCGTGCGAAGGCCGGACGTATTATCCGATAGGCTAATTACCTTGATCTGTCGCCCGGCCAGGTCGTAGACATATTTGGTGGTGCGAACTTCGGTGCCGCTTTCATTCTCTGCATAACTGGATTCCACCCGTCCGGCACCATCGTACTCGGTCCGTGATGTGGAAAGAAGATTGGCACCGTCAGTCTCCGGAATCACATAGGAGCCATTATATACTTTCCAACCAATCTCTGTTGAACCTTGATCTGTCGCATTCGCAGGCTCAATATTGGAAGGAATTCCCTTGCCGACAGGATCACCACTGATGGCAGCATAATCAACAGTCTGACTTTCAAATACTGTTGCTCCATTTTCATTAATCTTAAAAAATTCCAAATCGATTTTAACATCACTCCATCGTCGTGTTTCGACAACCCGGCCAAGGCTATCATAAACGGTCTCAATGCCGACAGGTTTTGCGTTCGTATCCTCCGGATCGTACGGCCCGACTGTAACCAGCGTGCGGCCTTCTTTGTCGTAGAGAGTTTGCGTCGTGGTCAACAGCACATTATTACTCGGATTCACCTCATCAATAACATAGACCAGTGTCTCGACCAGATTGCCGGTTTCATCGTACCAGTACTTGGTGAGGATTCCACTTTCATCGGTCGTTGTGTTAACCTTGCCGATGGAGTTATACGTAGTCTCGGACAGAACTGTGGTCTGTGTATTCCCTTCGTCCGGATCCCAGACTCCACCGACATAGTCATATGGCACAATTACACGGCTTGTCTCTATGGTCCGTTCCATGGCGTCGTACATGGTCAGCATACGAACTCGTTCAAAATAATTATCGTCGTCTTCAGCATCAAAATCGTATACCGATTCGGTTTGCCGGCCGTCATTGTCATAGAAGAAGTACCGCCATAGTACCAGTCCCTCATTGTCCTGGCTGAACGGATCGGTCGGTTCATCCAGATCTCCCGGACAATACGGATCGGTGACCTTGTACGGCTGATCCAGCGAATTGCTGGCGCTGCTGTACAGATAGGATGTGACCACGACATGATCGCGGGCATCGGTCGGCACATCGGCCAGACTGGTTAATGTGTAGAAATCGTCAAAATCATCGATCTGGTCCACATCCACCTGTATCGAGTGTACAAGCAGGCTACTGCTGCCCATGTAAATATTGGCTGTGAACTGTTGTCGTGTATGGTTGGTCGAGGTGGTAGTCACTTCCATCACGCGCAGCCGCCCCTGGCTGTCATAGGTGTTCCAGGTTGTCGCCATCTCTGTGTAGACGGGATTGGGATTGTCAGGGTCGTCAGGTTTGTACTGTGTGGATCGAACCAGTCGGCCTTGTGCGTCATAATAGCTTTCCATCTTGTTCTTGACCGGATCGATTGTCGTCTCGATATCAGTATTGAGGACCGAACCATTGGGTAGAGTGATTTTCCCTGTTCCGTATTGCATGATCGTCGTGGCATATTGATCGGCTGTCAGGTCAACGGACTGATGAATCGCGATGGGTTTATCGATGTTCTTGTCTGCCGCATTTGCATCATAATCATATAACGTGACAGATCGCAGAAATTCGTTCTTATCAAACCGATGCACTTCGGTCACGTTGCCCCGGCTGTTGTAGTAGTAATCCGTCTTGACACCGGAACGATCCGTTACGGTTTCCCTGTCTCCTCCATGCGTCAGCTTGATGGATTCGCCTCTGGCGTCAATTGTTTCGACAAGTTTGCCCTGTGTGTCGTAGACATACCGGATTGGGGAAAGTCCTCGCTCATCCTTGATACTGACAATGTAATGATCGGAGAGATGGATACGGTCATCTTCACTTGCGTCTGTAAGTCTACCATCGTAAATATACGTGGTCTTCACATAGGCTGAAGTAGACCGATCTTCCAGTCGTTCGACTTCTATTAGATTTCCATTGCCATCTTCATCGTATTTATACTTCAAGCAAGGTACGGCTCCAGTAACGAGGTTGCCGTTTTCATCCAGTTCACTGGGCGAATACACTTTCGAAACACGTCCATCTTCCCGTTCGATTTTCAACATCTTCTTGAAGCCGGGCGGATCCGGCTGGTTAATATACACTTCCGTATCATAATACTTGATTCCCGTCACAGCCGGATTGGCCTCATCGTCGATCTGCATCAGAACCGTTTCCCCGGTCGGCATAACGATTGACTTCAGGAATGGTGGTCCGTATGCTTCATATTCGTACAGCACATCCGTATCGTCTCCCGAACCTTCCTCGCTGTACAACTGCTGCTTTGTCCCATATGCATGACGTTCGATGTTATAAACCGTTCCATCCTTGGTGGTAAGTTTCCATCCCGGAACATCATGGTAACTGATATCGACGGTAAAATTCGGCAGAGGCGGATATTCCGTGGTGCCGACAATCCAGTATTGACTTCGCCCCCAGCCTAGATCCATAAGTTCCATGGGCACAGAGGTCGTCAATGTCGCCTCGACACCAGCCGGGGCTTTATAGGTCAGTGCGTATGGATTCCCGCCCGTATAAGAAGCGGCAAACGTGACGCGTCGGCCGTCCGGCAGAGTCAAAGTCACATCACGATCCAGCCCGCTACCAACGCGCCGTGACCAGGTGCCCCTTTCCTCCCGCTTCTCGTTGAGCTTGATATCCATGTTGACAATGGAGAAGTCCCATCCATATCCAAAGTCGCTATCCCGGTGTCGGTTCAGGCTATTGTATGTACGAACAATCGTGAGGGGAATTCCCGCCACTGGAATCGTTACATCCTCCTGAGAGAAGGTCACATTGCCGATCTTCAGCGGACAATCCAGGATAAACCGGGCACTGTCATAGGATTTGATTGTCGTGCCGTCTTCCAGGACCACGCGGACGCTTAATAACACTTCATAGATGCCGTTGGGCACGTCGGACAAGTCCAATGTGCCTAATGTCCCGCCTATAATCGATGCCTGTTTCCAGCCTCGGTCATTGGTTTCGGGCGTAAAGGTCTTGATGGGATTGCCGCCATTTTGAGAAAGCCAATAGGAAGGCTCTCTATTCCAGGGATTTACTTCCCCATCGAACAGTTCCAGCTTGTATTCCACAGAGGAGATCCCTTGGTAACAGGCAGAACCCATCAGGTTCATACTACCGCTTTTGACATAGGGTAATCCAGAGGAACCGTTTCCTATTGTAGCATTGCCGTCATTCAAGCTGCTGATCTCTGCGACCAGAGTCTTATCTGTTAATCCTATGGCCACATTGATCGGAATCGTGACTGTTTCTTCATTCGGTGTGGTTCCTCGGGTAAGCTGAGCCCAGTACAATCCATCGGTCCAAGTCTCCAATGTTGTCTTGCTCAGGTTGCCATCTCCATCAGATGATCCGCCATATTCCGATTCGGATTTATCACTATCTTTTATGATAGTCAAAGTGTACCCTTCACTCGCGTCGATTGTAGCAGTTACGGTCACCTGATCATTTGCGCTTGTAATTAAAGTTGGACTTGCCTGCATATTTTTGATGGAACTGTCTTTGGTAAAGGAGGCAGAAGTGTACTCTACCCACGCGGGATCACTGAAACCTACTCCATCCCCATTCACCGCTCGTGCTTTGAGTGTTATGCCGCTGCTTGGATCAAGATCATGTTCATGTGCTCGAAACAGATAGGTTAATGTGGCTACACCCGAATACGGAGTGCTTTGATGGATCGTAGTAAGAATTTTGTCTTCTGAATTTTCGACAACAGCCAGATCGATAGAACGCACACTACTCTGTTCATCTTCGGCCTGGACAACAATCTCCCAAACATCCAAGCTGATCTCGTCGACTTGTTCGAATGAGACAATGGGGTGTGTATTGTCAAAACCATAACCCTCTACTGTAATAAATGCTTCATCCGATTCAGAGTGATTGGTATTTTCTGCGGTAACAGTAAGACGCAGGATATAATTACCGGTCTCGGGGAAGGACACGCGAGGTTTTTCGACTCTGGCCGAGGGATAGAACAATACATCGGCCCCACGAGGAGCAACTACCTCCCATTGATATGAGAGAGGTTCAGTTGAAGCACATCGAACCGTGGTATTGATCAGCGGAAGTGATCGTGGCAAGGCAACATTTTCATAAACGCCAGCATCAACGATCATAAATTGTTCTTCGCCATAAACCTCGACAATTAGATGATCTTCCATCTCAACTTCACTTACAGTGGCTGCAAGTGTCAATTCATGGATACCTTTTTGCGTGAATTGGGCGGTGGGATTGAGTATTGTTGGAGAATCGAATGTTACTCCATCCAGATTGGCGCTCCACGTAATTTCTGATGGGCTACCAGGACTGGCCTCAGCATCATCAAGGTCCACTTCTGCCAGGCCATTACTCAATATGGCCACCTTATCGGCACCGGCAGAGAGTCTCGGTCCTTGGAAATCAACCGTATCATACACAAATACCTCCACGTAGTTGATTCCAACGTCCACTCCTTCGATGGCTGCAATAATTGCCAAAAGATGCGCTCCCGGCTTTGTGAAAGTGGCCGTTGCATCTTCCGGTTCGGAAGGATTCATACTGATACTTGCCGCACTAGAGTCACTGAAGATTTCCCATCGCAGGTCCGCTACGGCAGGACTGACAGTACCATTCAGGTCAACGGTTGCCACTTTAGGAGTACCAGACAGAGCCATCTTATAGCTAGAACCTTTGTTTTGGCCACTTACTTCGACCCATCCCCGGACATTCACATCCGGATACTTGGCTACGACCACGGTTGTATCGGAGCAGAGCAGGATCTCCTCATCATACTCGGGATCGGTAACTGGGATAAAGACCTCAAACGTAAAGGCATAGGTCCCTGCCAATCTCAATTCCGCCTGGGCATCCCAACTGTTGGGATTATGGATTGTCGCAATCCCCGATGCAGCACTGGGATCCGGAGTCGTTGCCCAGGCCGGCCGGTATCCGGCCACATGCCAGCGGACAAGAGCGTTACTCGGCACAAAACCTTCATAAACCTGTGCGGAAAGGTTCAGTAACTCATCCGACCCGATCTCAAACGGACTAGGCGCACTGGCCGATACCGATACAGCATCGTACGCCAGCACAGTGATCGTCACTGTGTCGAATGCATACTCGTCATCACTGCTCCCTGAACCACGTGCATGTTTTGCTCTCAAGCCGAAACGATAAATCCCCTCCGAAGTAAGTTCCACCTCCGCACCATTGATCGAAGTTGGATTAGATATAGTAACAGAATCGCCCGTAAGCCATGCCACAGTAATACCAGTGAAATCGGTAACTATCTGCCCGCTCTCGGTCAACACTCCGTACAGAGGCACGGTTACGGAACCATCTATCAGCAGAACTACCTGATCTGCACCTGCATCGACTTCCAGTTTACTGATTCCATGATTACCTACAACAACGGTAACGACATCGGAAGCGAGGGTGGCATCCGAGTCATCCTGCGCTTCAAAAGTAATGTCATATACACCGTCAGTTGAGAATGTCACCCAGGTACTCAGGGCATTGGCCCCGCCAAAGGTTGCTCCTGTCCCCGACCACAGAACATGGTCATACGATCCACCTTCTACATTTCCATACAAATTCAATGCATTGCCTGAGGAAGCCAGATAGATTACACCTTCAGCATCAACCTCCGGTTCACTTGCCGTAATCCGTGCCGACAGATAATCACTTTCGACAGCAACCTGCACAGTATCCGAAGCAACTACTTTGTAGCCGTTTTTCTCATTGCCGGATTCAGCGATAAGGCCGAATTCATAAATACCCGGTGTGTCCAACCAAACGTCAGTATTTAAAGCATAAGGCTCATCCAATGTTACCGTGGCCGGTCCATCCAGGAATACCCATTGCGTTCGTCCTACTTCTCCTCCAGCCACCGTGCCGTACAATTCCACGACCACTGAATCCATACCGGGCAGCAATCGGGCCGGCCGGCCGGGATCGTTCTCACCCAATGGCGCAGGTGCCGAGGTGTCCGCCGCCACAGTTACACTTGTCGGATTTACATTGATTACAATCGAATCGGAATTGACGATCTCCTCCGTATTTTCATCTTTGAGATTCAAGGTCAAAGTGTATTGGCCCGGCGCCTGTGGGAAAGTAGCAGTCGGATTGATGGAAGCCGGATTGGATAATGTAATGGATGGATCGCTGAAGGTCCATTCAATCGAATGATTTGTGTCGGGTAGATCGTCTCCCCAGACAAAACTGCTACTACCCGAATTCCACAGACAAATCGCCCCATCCAGTTGAATATTGTAATCGTCCGGCAAATAGATTGTATGCGTGTCCTTTATAGCTTGCGGTTCGGCAGCAGCAATCTGAACCTGAACTCCCGGCCTTACCATGATCTTGACCTTGTCCCAGCCGATATTAATCGGATCGGTACCGGGATCGCCGTCATGATCTTCCTTTACCGCCAGTTCCAGAATGTATTCTCCCGGAGTTTCGAATTCAGCTGTCGGATTCAACTCTTCATGGACGCCGCTTTGCAGGATATCAGTGATGTCAACACCTGTCGGACCTGTCATCATTGACCACTCATACTCCATATCATCCGGTACAGAAAAAGCTTTATATGTAACAGCAGCATCGGACAATATTATGGAATTACACTGATCGGTGAGAGTCAGTTCCTTGTCCTGTCCGGCAGTTACGATCCGAGAGGGATACTCATACGCTCCAATATCCACTCGACTACCCGCAAGGCGAGGAGTTCCGTTGATGTCTGTCTGATTAACGTAATCATTCGTCTGAAAGCCAGTAGCATAAAGTCGGACGTCATCGATCCCTCCCTTGAAATCGCCTGCCTGACTGGCACCACCTATTCCAAGTTCTTTTAAGTTAAAGGTAGGAGAGATGGCTATACTACTACTCCGTTCCAGATTAAAAGCCTTAGACATGTAACGATTGGAATTTGCCACGAAAGCATCAATATCAGTCCCATTTCCGGAAAGGACTACGTACTTGAATGGAAAGGAACCAGTTTGAAAATACTCATCAGTATCTTGGAGTGTCCATGTAACCGAATTCCCAGTATTATTGACAAAACCCAGAGTGTCTGCAGAAGGATAGGTGTTGCAGTCAATCCAGAAATACCCATTTGCGCTGCTGTTGTCTCCAAATAAAGCTCGTTTATCATAACTCGCTACATTTACCCAAAAGGTCAACAACCAACTTGAATCAAGCGATAGGTTCCACTCACTCAGATCGACATAATCATTAGAAGCATCAAAATACAGCAGATAACGATCGAGTCCATCATGTGCCCATGTTGCACCATTTATATCACCATCATAGGCAGTGGGGCCCGCTGTATCGGAGACTGTATCAGACTGCTGACTGTATTCGGTTTGAGTCATTTCCCAATGGGCAATCAGCCCTGGTGATCCCGTATTGATACAGGGAGAATCCTTAGCCAGTTCCCAGGTTCCCAAAACCAGTTTGGGATCATCAGGGATATTATTGCGTCCTGGATATCCTCCGCCAACACAGCAATAAAAGACATGACGTAAATCACGATCTGTTGTATCTGTCCCATATTGGGCCTTGAGGTTATCGTAGGAAGAATTCTGTCCGTTACCCCAGATAATGCAATTTCTAATTTCAGGTTGTATATAGTTTGAAGTACCTGTAGCAAACGCAATCCCAAAAACAGTATTATCAACAATGGTATTGTTTTCCATACGGGCTGTATTGGCAGGACAAATAGTAATCCCGGCTCTATCCAAATCATCAAAAGAAGAGTCGGATCCATTGTTTGCAATCCAGTTATCCTGGATAAGGCATTCCGTTGTTCCCGCAGCCAAAAATATACCCGAGGCCCCACAGTGCTGAATCTTATTCCGAAGGACTTGTATGGTGCCACTACTGTTGTTTTCAATACCATATTCTGAGCTGTTTAGGATCCAATTGCCTTCGATTCGAGCTTTGCTATTACTATTACAAACAATTCCAACATCGTTATTGGCAATTCTGCATTTTTCAATTACCGGATATGGGTGCTCAGGATTGTATGTTCCAGACACAACATTCATTCCTATATCACCATTCATCACAGTTATACCGACAAGTTTACCAGTAACATGTTGTGGATTCTGGTACTCGTCGAGCCAGCGAGTAAAGGATACAACCGTTCCACCACCACCGCCATTTATGATCGTTGAGGCAATAACTTCCGGATCATCCGGATCGATACTGGTGACCACTATATCCTTACCTTTAAAATCAATACGCTCATAGTATTCACCGGGATAGACTACAATCGTTTCTCCATCCTCTGTTTCTTCATCATCAATCGCTGCTTGAATAGTACTAAACCATTTTTCTGTAGTACCTTCATTATAAACGCGATCACCCCAAATCATTCGTGTTGGATATATCGAATCTAGATTACTCCCTGTACTCAACTGACCAGCGTTATTATGCCCCCAAGCCCAGATAACACCTTCTGCATCTACAGCCAAACTGTGGTCGATTCCCGCGTCAATAGCAATAATTCCACCATCGCAGTGATCTCCAAATAAAATTTCCTTACCATTAGAATCAAGCATTTTAACTTGGACCGCAGCTAACTTCCCATCTTTGTTTCCAATTCCTAACTGACCAAAATGATTATCCCCCCAAGTCCAAACATACCCTTTCTCGTTCTTCATTTCGAGGGCCATGGAATGGTCTCGGCCAGCACTGATAGCAATAATATTTTGAAGAGGTGATTCTCCTTCTTCGCAAATTACTTGTGCAGGTAAAAGGCGATCATCGGTATCCCCGACACCCAGTCGACCTCCATCAATTTCATAAGAAATATCACCATAAGGATGAGTCAAGCCGTCACGCCGAGTACATGAAGAACCCATGCCCCATGTATATACATTTCCATAAGTGTCGAGCGCTATATTGTGATCTTGTGCAGTTGATATCGCCGTTATATTTTGTAATCCATCCTGATTATTTAAATCATATGAATGAACAAGTAAAGGTTCTGCACTATAAGCCAATGTACTACTATTTATCCCAAGATAACCATGAGGTCCATTGGATCCCCAGGCATACACTCTTCCATAAGATTGCGCACTTCCATCGATCTTCTCTAATGCCAAGGTATGACCACCTCCAGCCCAGTAACCTCCTGCGGAACTTACTGTGGTGATATTACATAACAACTCATTTACACTTGATTGATCACCTGCAAGAACCTTGTCAGGTAAGAATACATCATCTACACCATCTGTTTCTTCCGGACTTATATGATTACCTAAAACACCATGATAATTGCTCCCCCATGACCACACATGACCTCCCTCATTAATATCTTCAACTGCCAGTGAAAATCCTGTTGTCTCAGATTGATTCCCCTCCCAGTCATTGAGAAAAGCACTTACTAATACTACATTATTGAGTTGTATTTCATTACCATTATCATCATACTTCACTTTGGTAGGAGTTTCACTACCAAGTGAGTCATTGCCAAGCTCTCTACGATTATTACATCCCCATGACCACGCATTTGTATTATGATCAATAGCTAAAACATGACTTCGGCCAGCATTAATTGCAATTATATCTTTAAAGTTTGTATGTGTTCCCTCTTGCTCTCCACGTAAAACTGGCATTAAAATATATTTTGTGTCTCCCTGGGGCCAACCACAATTAATATTAGAAGGCACTAGACCGCATTGAACTACAGTCCCATCATCTAACACGACGACAGTAAAAAGATTACCTGCCGAAATAAGTTTTCCCGGTTTGGCTTTGATACTAACATCGTCATAGACTCGCAGGGAATTACCGGTATAAGCCGCCGTCAGGCGCAGTGTATAAGTGCCAGCATGAGAAAACCGGACAGTCGGATTCAGGTCCGCACTGCGCGTGGAATCCCCTGACAGGGGCGGATTGAATGTGGCTACACCGGGCCCGCTGACCATCGACCAATAAATATCAAGATTTGACAGATTGATATCCTCACCTTCCAGGTCCTTGATGGACGGGCCGGTTTGCTCCTCACCCCCTTCGAGCTTCAGCACAGCCGGCAGACGAAGGTCCGGACACTGTCCCGCATCGACTACGATCGGCAGTAGTACATTGACATAGACCTCATCGCTTCCGGATTCTTCCCCTTGTGTGGCGGTGAGCCGGAATTGATACAAACCCGGAGTGTTAAAAGTTGCCGACGCAGTAGCCAGCTGAGTTGCATTGCTTATCTCGCAACCACTTGCCGGACCTCCGATTTGTGTCCACTGAAAGGTAACGCCCGAGCTGCTTTCGGGATAGATCAATTCCGCATCACTGAAGTTGATTGTGCTTAGATATGTCGGAGGATCCCCGCTTTCATTGGTTTTATCACTCCCGGCATAGACACGCAATCCCTCCAAAGGTTCCGATACAGTCGAAACATCGATGGAAACAGTATCCGTCTGCCAAATAAGTTGGTCGTCATCCGTAGCGTTATCTGATACAGCCAGTTCGAGAATATAGATCCCGACACCATTATCTCCACCAACATCCACACCCGAAAATGTTGCTGTTGCCGTGGGCGAATTGGGAGGATAAAATTTCACCATACCGCCTTCGGGTGCGCCGACAACATGCCATTCGATCTTGAGAGGCCCTCCGGGAAGCCCATCATCCGTAATATCCCCTTGCATGGTGCAGGTTGTATCGACCTCCGTCTGGTTCGGCCCGGCATCAACCGTTGGCAGGATATTACGAGGTGGATCATCGTACTTGAAAACATCGATATTGACTGTATCAGTCCCGACCACGCCCCCACCGATACTGACGGCGGTTAACCGAAGTGTGTAGGTTCCCGGCTTGGCAAAACGTGCGATTACATCATTGGTACCCGTCTGTACTTCCAAAACAGGTGTCGGACAACCCAAAGGAACATAAGCAGACGACCAGACTGGACTTAGTGTAATCGTTTCGGGTCCGGCATGCTCGATCGTGCCTGCAATATAGACATCCACATAATTCATGCCATCCTGGATTTCCGCACTGCGATCTTCTCCGGCGGAAACTTTTACTTTACCGTAATATTCATATGCCCCCATATCCACCGTGGCAGTTGTGTCTTCGTCATCCCCATCTAATACGCGTGGAATCCCAAGCAGATCAAACGGGATTGTTTCTGTCGTATTGGAATCACCATCCATATCATAGGTGTCGGCAGGTAAAGAACTGTTGTCGCCGGTATCGATACAAAGAGAGCCTGGTATCAGCCGCAGATCGCCGTAATCGTCATTATCGCCGGTCCCCCAGCTATCGCCGCCGTCATCCGGGACAATCAGGAATAGCGGATTGGTATCGATGTTTCCATTCGTGCTTCCGCCAAACGGGACAGTACCCCCTTCCGCATCATCCTGAATGCAACAATATTGGACTGTGGGCGTTCCATCAGAAATCTGGGCTTCT
>JAFGPC010000203.1 GCA_016926155.1 Sedimentisphaerales bacterium | reverse complement strand
TATTGATCAACCGGGTCACCGCTATCGTAGCCGGGCTCCTTGCCGGAACCGCGGCCATGGTCGCCTTTTATGCCATTGCCCAGCGAGTTATCCTCCGACCCATTCGGCAGCTTCGTGCTCTGGCCAACAATATTTCCGAAGGTAATCTGGAAGCACGGTCGGCTATCAAGAGCGGCGACGAATATGAAAAACTCGCCAATGCCTTCAACCACATGCTGGACGTACTACAGGAGTCCAGCGAAAAACTGACCATCGCCAACCGTCAGCTCGACGCCAAAATCACGGAACTGTCGGACCGCAACATCGAGCTGTTCGAAGCCAACAAACTTAAAAGCGAATTTCTTGCCAATATGTCTCACGAGGTACGCACCCCGCTCAATGCCATTCTCGGATTCGCGCAACTCCTTTATGAAAAGCCTGCCATCGACATAGACAAATCCAAACGGTACGCCCAGAATATTATCACAAGTGGACGGTCCTTGCTGAACCTGATCAATGACCTACTCGATCTGGCCAAGGCGGAGGCCGGCAGAATGGAGATGCACGTCGAAAAGACCGGAATCGGTCATCTGTGTCAGTCCCTGATCGACTTCTTCACGCCGATGAGCAACGAAAAGCAGCTCGACGTGACCATGACGGTCAGCGACAATATCCCCACCATTCAAACCGATGCCGGCAAGGTCCGCCAGATTCTCTATAACTATCTCAGCAACGCCATCAAGTTCACGCCGCCCGGAGGGCGTATCCGCATATCGGCCCGCATGCTCAATGACAACATGGTGCGGATCTCGGTCGCGGACACCGGACCGGGAATCGCCAAAGAACATCACGAAGCTATCTTTGAAAAGTTTCGCCAGGTTGACGGCTCCCTGACCCGGCAGGGCGATGGGTCCGGCCTGGGACTGGCCATCTGCAAGGAGTTATCGGTTCTTTTATGCGGCTCCGTCTCAGTGGAAAGCCAGCCGAACCGAGGTGCTGTCTTTCACTTGGACATCCCCATCCACCTGCCCTCCGCCCAGCTCATCATTTAACAGCCTATACACCATATATAAAAAAGGCCCAGCCAAATAGCCGGGCCTTTGTCCTGCAAACTGTCATCCGGTTACACCGGAGTGACTTTCGTTGCACATGGGCCTTTACGACCCTGACCAATCTCGAATTCGACCCGCTGGTTTTCATCGAGAGTGGCATAGCCCTGCACCTGAATCTCGGAATGATGCACAAACAGATCATCCCCTCCGTCGTCCGGAGTGATAAAACCATACCCTTTGCTCGCGTTGAACCACTTTACTGTACCTGTACCCACTGTAACTACTCCTTGGCCGATGAACCGGCCGCACTACTACATCTCTCGGTTTTTCTACTGGGAAGCATACATTTGAGAGACCAAAATGCCTGCTTCACGGACCAACACTATACGTCCTTATCGACGTCTGCCTAGCATAAATCGACAAAAAAACCAAAAAAGTGGTCTAATCTGGCCCCGTAGGCCCGTTTTCAGTAGTAAAAATGCGGACGAATATGTTTCAGATGCCCTTCGACAAGCTCAGGGCAGGCAGGTTACATTTCCATCACATCGGGATGATCTTCAAAAGCCCGGTTTTTAAGGCTTCCCTGTCCTGCCTTGACCTTAATCTTTACGATGTTGTCCCTGATCATCATTCGAATGTGGCTGACGCCCAGGTTGATCTGGTCGAAGGTCATACCGGCATCTTCATTAAGCTGTGAGGCCAGACCGGGGGAACTTTGCAACGTATACAGGATCGCACGTACCGTCTGGTTAACCAGCATGACGGCGCTGGCCAGATCCCGGCTGTCGCCGATCCCCTTCGCCAGATCGTTTTTGCAGGCCTCGAACGCCCAGGTCAATATAGCAATACGCCGGGCGTTTTCCGTGGAGTAAGGCTCAGAAAGGAGGTCTTTTGATGCAATCATCTCCAGGTCCAGCCGCATTTTGTACTCTGGATTGATGTATAAGGAAGGAGCATACCGCTCATATCCCATACCGTACTTTGCCGTCGCAGTCAATTGCTGTTCATCGAAAGCGACAGCGTTGAACCAGAGTTGGTTGGATTGTTCCCGTTGACCGACCGAGATGATGACATTGCCGCTCTGGATGAGGCTTTCCTGGTCGCTTTTAAGGGCGGTCAGGACATCCTGACTTCGGCTGGTCTGGAGATTGATGTCGTTATACCGTTCGAAGACCTCCATATCGATGTTGAACGACTGCTGACAGCCATTGATGATAAGGCAACCGACAATCCCAAATGCGACAAGTATAATTCTGGTCTTCACGGTACTAGTCCTTCCCAAATGCATGTTTCGGAGGCGTCGAACACCCATCGCGTCGACGCGATTCCAAGTCGATCCGGCTGATGCTAGACCTCCTTGGCATCAATCCAGTTCATCATCTTGCGGAGGTTTCGACCCACCTGTTCGAGCTTGCTACCATGGTCGGCATTGTACAGCTCATTGAACTTTTTGAGTCCGCCCTGGTACTCGGCAACCCATTCCTTGGCAAATGCTCCGCTGGTAATTTCAGCAAGAATCTTTTTCATCTCCGCCTTGGTCTGATCGGTGATGATCCGCGATCCGCGAGACAGATCACCATATTCGGCCGTGTTGGAAATACTGTATCGCATGTAACTCAGACCACCCTGGTACATTAGATCGACGATCAGCTTGACCTCGTGGAGACATTCGAAATAAGCGATTTCGGGCTGATAGCCGGCCTCGACGAGCGTATTGAAACCCGCCTTGATCAGAGCACATAATCCCCCGCATAAGACCACCTGTTCACCGAACAGGTCTGTCTCTGTCTCTTCCTTGTAGGTGGTCTCTATGACCCCGGCACGGGCACCGCCGATGCCATTGGCCCAAGCCAGAGCGATCTGCTTGGCGTCACCTGTGGCATCCTGTTCGACGGCAACCAGGCACGGCACGCCACCACCTTTAACGTATTCGCTGCGGACCAGGTGCCCGGGACCCTTGGGGGCGATCATGACTACATTCATATCCTTGGGCGGAACAATGTATTTAAAGTGAATATTGAATCCATGGCAGAAGCCCAAAGTCTGGCCGGGCTTGAGATTGGGACCGATTTCGCTCTGGTAAACCTTGCCCTGGACCTCATCAGGCAAAGTGACGATCACCAGTGAAGCACCGTCAATAGCCGTCTTTATATCTGTGGGAGTAAATCCATGTTCTTTAGCCAGTTTGGCATTGGCCGTGTCGGGCAGCTCGGCGATAACGACCTTAATGCCGCTGTCCCGTAGATTCTGGCTGTGGGCATGTCCCTGACTGCCGTATCCGATTACCGCGACCTTCTTGCCCTTCAGGGGGGCCAGCGGCGCCTCTTTCTCGTAATAAATGGTTGCCATGTCTTTCCATTCTCCTATGCTGGATTACTGGTTTTCCGCCTGTGTCCGTCCGTATCGGGCCATGGCGACGGTCCCCGTTCGGACCACGTTCTTGATCCCGTAAGGCCGACACGAGTCGATAAAAGCCTCGATTTTAGTCTCCGGACCGGCCACTTCTACCATAACAGATTTCGGGCTGATGTCCACAACTTTCGCGTTAAACATCTCGATCAGGGCCTGAATTTCCGCCCGCTTATCACCCGGACAACTGACGGTAATCAGCATCAAGTCCCGTGCGACCATATCGTGACCGACAAAATCCTGCACCTTGACGATGGTTACGATCTTGGCCAACTGCTTGCGGACCTGCTCGACGACACGGTCGTCGCCAACAACAACAATAGTCATGCGGCTAAGGCTGGGATCATCGGTGCGTCCGACCGCCAATGAGTCGATATTAAACGCCCGTGCGGCAAACATCCCTGCGACATGCGCCAGGACACCCGGCTTGTTTAACACCAGTGCGCTGATGATATGTTTCATATTCAATCCCCTTTCCACGAAGTTTGTGCGTCTTATGCCATCTCGAAGATGTCCAGGCCGTCCATCTCGTGCAGGCTTTTTCCCGATGCGACCATTGGCCAGACATTTTCCTCTTTATCGACGTGGAAGTCCACCACGCATGGTCGTTTTTCTGCCAGCATCTTTTTGACGGCGTCGGGTACCTGGGCCTTATCTTTAACGGTGAAACCCACTGCTCCGAAGGCCTCGGCCACTTTGGCAAAGTCCGGATTCTGGAGCGAGCTGCACGAGTATCGCTGCCCGTAGAAGAGGTGCTGCCACTGTCGAACCATGCCCATAAAGTTATTGTTGATCAGACAGACTTTGACGGGTAGCTCATACTGGACCGCCGTGCACAATTCGTTCATGGTCATATTAAAGCTGCTGTCGCCATCAATGTCGATGACGATCTCATTGGGACAGGCAATCTGGGCGCCGATAGCTGCGGGCAGACCAAAGCCCATTGTGCCCAATCCGCCGGAGGTGATGAACTGCCTTGGCCGTTTGAACTTGTAAAACTGGGCGGTCCACATCTGATGCTGACCGACCCCGGTAACAACAACAGCATCACCATGCGTTTGGCGATAGATTTCTTCGATGACATACTGCGGCTTGATCGTTCCGGCATTGGTATCATATCGCAGCGGATGCCGCTTCTTCCAGTCGTTGATCCGCTTGAACCACTCGGTCCGGTCGCGATGGACCAGTTCCTTTTCCATCTCTGTCAGGATGTATTTTGCCGAACCGACCACGGGGATATCCACGCGGACATTCTTGCTGATGCTGGCCGGATCGACATCGATATGGATAATCTTGGCATGCGGGGCAAAGGTCTTGAGCTTGCCCGTGACACGGTCATCGAAACGGGAACCGACGGCGATCAGAAGATCGCATTCCTGCACGGCGTAATTGGCATACGCCGTTCCGTGCATCCCGAGCATATCCAGCGATAATGGATCGTTCTGGTCTAAACTGCCCAGGCCCATCAGCGTCATCGTGACCGGGACATTGGCCTTTTTCGCCACGGACCGCAACTCTTCCGCCGCGTTGGCGGCAATCACCCCGCCACCGATATAAAGAACCGGCCTCTGGGCATCGTTGATAGCTTGTGCCGCAGCGGAAATCTGACGGGCGTGGCCCTGTTCACGGATACGATAACCCGGGAGTCTGATCTTGGTCGGGGGTTCCACTTCGATTTCGGTGGTTTGCATGTCAACGGGAATATCAATCAGGACCGGACCAGGCCTGCCGGTCGAGGCGATGTAAAAGGCCTCGCGGATGGTCTGGGCCAGCAAGCTCGGATCCTTGACGATCTCGTTGTGTTTGGTGATCGGACGGGTGATCCCGGTGGTGTCGGCTTCCTGAAAGGCGTCGTTACCGATCAGATCGGTGCGAACCTGCCCCGTGATGGCGACAATCGGGACCGAATCCATCATGGCGTTAGCCAGACCCGTGGTCAGGTTGGTCGCGCCGGGTCCGGAGGTGGCAATGACAACACCCACTTTGCCGGTAGCACGGGCATAAGCATCGGCCATGTGACAGCCGCCCTGCTCATGGCGCGGGATGATGAATTTAATCGGCGCATCGTACAGCTTGTCGAACAGCGGCAGGACAACGCCGCCCAGATAGCCGAATATGACGTCGGCGCCCTGTTCGATCAGGGTATCGACGATGATCTGGCTACCGGGCTTTCGCTGCGGTCGATCCGTCACGGTTTCTGAAGTTTTATTGCTCATGGGTTTCTCCTGTATTGTTGGATAAACAGGTTTATTGCTTGGGGCGGACCGATCCATTCACGGCCAGCCGGGTACCTGCTTCGCAGATGATAGCGGGCAGTTGAAAAAACCGGGAAAAAACGCATCCAGCAGCGGCAGAACCGCAGCACCACAGTAGCCGAAAACAACTTCGACTCCTTGGGCACAAAGAACATCGACAAGGATTCTACTGATGGGCAAAATAGCGGATTTGGGCCCCGCGGGGCCGGAAAGTGAAGGAACCATCTTGTTTCTCCTGATAAACGATTCATTTTCGTTATTCCGGACTTCCACGGTTTTGGGGGCTTTTCCCGCTCGACCCGCCGGGGACGATCTCATCGATCCCGGCTGATCCATACGGGGTTGGCTGCCCGTTCCGTGGCTCCGTAACCACAGTCAACCTGCGTCTCAGGCATGCATCGGCACGCCTATGGCACAAATGCAAAAGAACACTTACCTTATACCGTTTCGACCGGGCTAGGTCAAGGTCTTGAGTAAAATTTTTGCCCGTTACCCGGTTAGGCTGGATTTTCATACCGGTCTCATTGTTCGCAAAAAGGCGAACTTACATAGGTTTTATAACCAATCAAGGAAGTGGCGACATGACCATACACGGACGATAGAGTAGAAACATTTCCCGACGTATTGGTTTACTCCAAGATTGCTTTTTGACACAATTCCAGAACAGTGTTATTTTACTTTGAAACAATACATTTCTTCAAAAATATGAGACTTATTTACGTGACAAAACATGGATGTTCTTATGAGTTTGTCTTCGTCCTTCATCGAGGACACAATAGTTATGATTATAAGCTTAAATAACGTCTGTGATAATATATGAAAAAGCATAGACGTTTTTACTCTAACCAGCAGAAGAAACCCGTGCACGGCTCCATGGCTCAGTCTGCAAACAGGTTAAAGGGGGGGCTGAAAAAAAGAAAACGCTTAATTTTAGTTTTTTTCAATCTGGCGTTATTTTTCGTTATTCTCTACATCTTTGAACTCGTTTTATTCTTGGGGGACCCTACCCGCGGACTTGGATTGAACGGCTCGTTCGATGGAAAGTTATATACCTGGGGTCATTTAGTAAAATACAACCGTCATGGATTTCGTGAACGGGAATTCTCTGTGCCCAAACCGGATGGGGTTTTCCGGATCATGGTATTGGGAGATTCCTTGACATGGGGGGCAGGTCTGGCGGTTGAAGAACGGTATACCAACCAATTCGCCATAAAACTTCAACAAGCATACCCCCAAAAACAACTGGAGGTCCTGAACTTTGGAGTCATGGGAGGACCTACCGTATTGGAACGAGACATTCTTGTCAAATTCAAAGACCTCGTAAGGCCGGATCTTTTGATCATAGGATTCTGCCTGAACGATCCACAACCGAAAAGCCAATATTGGAGCGAGGAGAGAGAGTCTTTTGACAGAAAATGGGGGATTGTCATCTATACTGTTGGAGAAATGCTGCACAGGATCGGCGCCAGGAGAGTCGGAGAATATGTGATTCGAGGTGTGTATCATGCCGCAGAAATGATTGGTCGAATTCCCCCCTGGACAGAGGCGATCGATCGAGTATACCATACCGATTCGAAGGAGTGGAGGGATTTCGTCCAAGCACTGCAGGATATTCGATCGATCTGCGACGAATCGGGATTGCCACAACCGGTTTTTGCCGTATTGAATCATGGATTCTACTCAGACCGCCCAACCGATTACAGACATCCGGATAAGCAATTGCAATTATTCCTGAAGTGGTATAACCAGGCCCAGGCGGCTGCAGAGGAGATTGGTTTTGTAACAGTGAATATGGAGGAGGCAATCAAGCAGAAGTTGCCGAATTCAATTCTTGCAGTCAATGCCGTGGATTCGCATCCAAACAAGGAATTAAACGCGGTCTATGCCGAGGAACTTTTTAACGTAATTAAGAAACTGTTGGACGAAAAATGATAAAGTAACGGGAATCTTTTCCGGATTTTACTCTTTTTCTCATTGCTGTTTCCAAGGTTCGGTCGTGGTGGTCGTCGGGGTGGCGCCGGTTGTGGAATCGACCTGCACCTTGCGGGGGCTGCGGACGGCCCGGATGAGTTTGCTCTGGCTGACGGTAACGGGCCCGGTAATCAGTTCCGGCACGCTGAACGCCTCCAGACAGGCATCGTAAAAATTCGGATTCTTCTGCGGCAAGCAAAAGGCCTTGGAAGACTTGCCTTGCTCATCCAGATAGCAGAAAAAGATCCGTGTAAACGGCCCTCCCATCCGCCGGCTGCTGAAGGCCAGCCAGCGGCCGTTACTGGAAAAGCTGTGCCACGACTCGGAGGCGTCGCTGTTGGCCTCCAGCTTTCTGACCTGCCGCGTGTCGAGGTCCATCAGATACAGGTCGCTGCTGTCCTGATAGATGGGAAAACAGCCGTAATCACACTGACAAAATACGAGAAACTTTCCATCGGGAGAGATCCGCGGCAGCATGATGCTCTGGCCTGTCTGCTCAGCCGAGAGGATCGTTTCGGGCTGGTCCCAAGCATCCTTTTCCACATCATAGGAAATACGCCGAAGGTCGTAACGAAGCTGTTCATAATTCTCCGGCGGCATTCGGTTGCGGTCTTCCCATGGAAACGGGGCGCTGCAGAAGTACAGATATTTCCCGTCCGGCGACCAGGTGGGGTAGGTTTCGAGCCGTTCCTTGTCCGCGATTCCCGGATCGGTATATACGGTCTGGGTGTCGCGTCGATAATAAAACAGGCCCGCATCCAGATCGATGACATCGCGGACTTCCTCGCGGGCGGTATGGAAAAACTGCCGCACCTTCATGACGGCGTATACGGCCAGCTTGCCGGACGGATGCCAGGAGGTATAGCCCCACTTGGCGCCGATTTTTACAACATCACCATGGTCCGCGATCAGGGCCGAACTCCCGAAGTGGGAGCTGCGGATGCCGATGGCCATGGTGTCGGGATCATGATTGAGAAAGGTATGGCAATTAACACAGCCGTCCCGGTATGACTCGCCGTTCAGGATCGCCGAATCTTCATAACCTTCGAGATTGCGCTGATTGACACGAATGCTTTTGAAATAATTGTAATTGGGTTTCAGGAAGCGATAGGCAAGATGACTGTCGATAGGCTCATTGGCAATGGTATTGGTGATACTCTGGTAACGAGTCCATTTTCCTTGCGTATCAACCGTGTATACATCCACAGAAACGGAGTCGCCCCGGTTGTCATTGAGCAGCCGTCGCCAGCCGCTTATCGGAAAGCGGATGTCCGGGGCTTTACTTTTGATCACGATCGGCTTGCCTTTAGCCCCATGAATCTGTACCAAGTATTCACTGCCGGGCTCCAGGATCACAAAGTTCAGGGGAGCGATGTTGGGAGGAATGACCAGATCCGTGTAATCGGGTTTGATTCGGGGAGGCCTCGGCTGTGAGGTGTAGGAGGAGGAAGGTGTATTGTTCTTGTTGCACGAAACAGCAGTCAGGCACAACGCCAGGACGACAGTCAGAAACATGAATACAATCCAAAACTGTCGGCACAGGCGATTCATTATTTGACTCCCACATCAAACATGGAATAATAAAAATAGCTGTCGCCGAATTCGGCCGCCAAGGCCTGTTGCCCCTGCTGCCGGTTATAGCCCATGGAGCGGAACGCACTGGTGATCTTCTGGAATTGAGCAACGATGCGCGGATCCATCTCGTATCCGGAAAGATTAACCGGCTGACGTGTCTTATTCATATAGATCAGAGCCGCCTCGGCGTAATACCGGGGCAATTGCCGGTAGCCCAGATCTTTGAGACGATACAGATTGGCCACGACCTTGTCCGATTGCCTGTGTAACAGATAATAGGCCATCAGGTATTCGAACGCCATGCGATTGTTGCGATTCTCCTCGAGCAGTTCCAGCAACAACTCCTCCAGCGTAATATTTGCAGCGGCGTGATCATTCTTTCGTCGGATCATTGACAGGTAAGCGATCTTGGGGTCGTTTGCCGTCTGCGGATTCTGTGCAAGCCCGGTTAACAGCTCCCGGGCGGTTTGTCCGCAGATCAGATCCTTTTCCAGGGCATGGAGAAAAACCTTCGCCGCTTCTGTCTGTCCTTTGATGATGCAGACTCGGCCCAGCTTTTCCAGAAGGAACGGGCAGTTGCCCCTGGTTTCTAATAACTCGGCGGCCCAGTGCTGGGCTTCGTTCATATATCCCAGGTCATAATACAGATCGCAAATCCGGTTGTATTTTTCGGATACGGGTATATTCTCCATCGAAATCAACGCCAGAGCCTCGGGATGCTGAGGATGGGCAAACATTTCATACGGCAGTCTGCCCGTATGATAGAGAGCTCGATTGACATCAAAATTGGAGCAGGGATGATACAGGTTTTTTTGGTAGAGTGCTCGGGCTGATTCGAGGACCTGCGGCCACATGGCCTGGCGGCTGAAGGCATGGATCCGGAGTACTTCCTTTCGGGGGCTCATGGAATAAAACAGAATCAGCACATAGATAACCGTTGGGATTCCACAAGCCAGTAGCATCTTGGCCAAAGCAAGGGAGAAACGTCTTCCCTTGTCGGGTGTTTCCGTTTTCGCATCGGCTGTCCAAGAAAGAGATTCCGAATCCCGCAGCAGACGGACTAATGCAACACCAAAGAAGGCAAGAAGGATCAGAATATAGACACTTTGCAGGGCGACTCTCGAAAGACTCTTGAGATCTCTTAGAAGAGTCCGGTCAAAAGGAGTCAATCGCAGGAAGGCGTCCTGAATTTCTAAAACAAAAAAACCATACCCCAAAACCAAGACCAGAGATACACCCATTACAAAATGCAGTACCCCCGCAAAATAACGTTTATCGAAAAGATCGGCAAGCATCGCCATGATCGCAAAAAGCAAAGCTCCTGCACCGATCCAGTAATAGGCCGCCGCGAAGAGGAGCGTGAACACAACCGTACGAACGACAGGTTTGGAGGGTTTCCACTTTGTATACAAAACCGCAAGCCAGAGCGACAGGGTCAGCGCCAGCCAGATCGTCAGCGGATGATCGTACTGGTTATACCCCACGATCAGCGCCAGGATGGCAAGATGGCCCAGCACTCGTCGCAGCAAAGCAGGAATCTCGCTGAATAGACATTGCAATGCGGCAAATGCCAGCCAGGCCGAGGCGGTGATGATAGTCGCACCGGCAAGAGGATAAACAAACCACTGCGACAGAAAACCGGCCAGAAAATGTGCAGCGCCGCCCGGATCGACCAGACTTCGTTCCAGAAACGGCCAAGATAGGGAAAAGTGGGGATATTCCAGGTACACTCCGAAACTGTAATATAGCAACGGCGGCTCAATCCATAAGTAGACGAATAGGAAAACAGCCATAAAAAAAAGAATCGAAAATACGGGAACCTTGGAGAGAAGGTTCATAAAACCTCGTCGGGCGCTGCGACTTTCTCCTATGGATGGATTGCTGTTTATTGTTTCTGTCTGATCGGCCGGCATTTCTTTCGGCATTCTCCGCTGTCGATCAGGATTCCGATACGACAGCAAACAAAGGCGTTCTTGCGTACTCGTTTCAAATTATTTCCGTCCGGGACTGATAAGTCTCCACATTACCATATCGACATCTGCATTTCAATCACGATACAAATTTGCTGTAGCACCCGGTCCCGCGGATTGTTCTCCGAGCGATACGTCGGACAAACAATCTTTTACAAACATCAGAATGATCCTGTTTGACAATACTGGGTATGAAACGATACCATAGAAGCAACGGGGAAGGGAATGCCGCGAGGAAGGTGTTTCCAATGTAAAACAATGGAAAATGATCGGAGGATGTTCCATGAAGAGTCGTTTGTCAAAACAATGCTTCCCGGCCGGATTGGCCCTTGTCACTCTCTTCATTTCGCCTGTTCACGCCCAAAGACAACGGAGAAATGTTATCTCACCCGAAATTCATTCGGACCGTCGTGTCACGTTCCGCCTGCAGGCTCCACAGGCTAATGAGGTTCAATTGACCGGCGAAGCGGGATCCGGACCGATGACCAAAGACGACCAGGGACTTTGGTCCATAACTGTTGGTCCATTGGCCCCGGATATTTATCATTACAGTTTCCATGCTGACGGGGTACAAATGATTGACCCGTCGAATTCGAATATCAAGCTGGGTGTACGTCCCAGAGAAAGCCTGGTCGAGGTGAGAGGCGAAACGCCCATGCCTTACGAGGCACAACCGGTACCACATGGCGTGCTGCATATGCATCAGTACCGAGTCGATGCGATTAACACCACACGCAGTTTTGTGGTGTATACTCCACCGGAGTACGGCAAAGACAACACGAAAAAATATCCTGTTTTGTATTTGCTGCACGGCAGCGGTGACAATGAACAGGGATGGACCATCGTGGGCAGGGCCAATTTTATTGCCGACAATCTGCTCGCCGAAGGCAAAGCCAAACCTATGTTGATCGTCATGCCGTTCGGCCATGTTTCGAATGAAAACGGATACAGTTTCGAGAAGGACTTGCTGGACCATGTGATCCCCACCGTTGAATCGAATTACCGGATTGCGCCGGGCTCGGAAAATCGGGCCCTAGCGGGATTGTCCATGGGCGGCTTTCAAACGCTGGACATCGGCTTTTCCCATCCGGATAAATTTGCATGGCTGGGTGTTTTCAGCGCAGGCGCCCGCGGCAACTTTGCCCAGGGACATACGGCCGGCCTGAAACAGGCCAATGAAAGATTTCGCCTGCTGTGGATCGGTATCGGCAAGGACGACTTCCTCTTTGAATCCAACGAAAATCTGCTCAAAATCCTGAAAGAGAACGAGGTCAAACACATTTCCCGGATTACGGAAGGAAATCACTCCTGGCGCATCTGGCGGAAGTATCTGCACGAGTTCCTGCCCCTGCTGTTTGAGGATTAATCGTAGAAACTGGTTTCCTGAATTGTATTACGGTGAGAAAGAACTCATCCGCCATAGGGGCGTATACCGGCATAAAGACATATTGCGATACCGAGTGTGATCCTGTAAGATAACAGGTAAATATACAAAAACAGTGTTCGATAAGCCTTTATATGAGGAGTTTGTTATGGGTATGAAACGACGGGAGTTTTTGGCTAAGTCGATAGCCGGTCTGGGTGCGGTAGCTCTGGGACCAGGATTACTTAGGGCGGCGGAAAAAGCGGCTGTACCGCTGTATTGTGATCCTTACGAACAAAAGATACCCTTGGGCAAGACGGACCTCAAGCTGTCGCGTTTGTGCCTCGGTACAGGGATGCGCGGCGGGGGCAGGCAATCCAACCACACCCGTCTGGGCAAGGAGAAGTTTGAGGCCCTTATCCGCTATGCATACGAGCATGGAGTCCGTGTCTTCGATTTGGCGGACTTGTATGGAACACATCCATATGTGATTCCGGCCCTCAAGAATATCCCACGTAAAAACTACGCGATCGTCAGCAAAATCTGGTTCCGTTCGGGCGGGCTTGGAGATATTACCGAACGGCCCGGCGCCGAGGTCGTTGTGTCCCGTTTTCTCAAGGAAATGAAGACCGATTACATCGACCTGCTTTTGCTGCACTGTGTGACATCGGGCAAGTGGAACGAGGAATTGAGCGACTACATGAACGACATGGCGAAGCTCAAGCAGAAAGGCGTTATTCGGGCCCTGGGAGTCTCATGTCATTCTCTGGATGCACTCAAGACCGCGGCCACCGAATCCTGGGTGGATTCGGTCCATACCCGAATCAATGCCTATGGGACTAAAATGGATGGCAAGGTCGAGGACGTTGTGCCGGTCATCCGTCAGATACACGATGCCGGCAAGGGTGTAGTCGGTATGAAGCTGATCGGGGAAGGGGAATTTCGTAACGACGATGAAAAGAAAGACAAATCGATTCAGTTCGTGATGGACCTGGGCAAGGTGGATATTCTCAATGTCGGCTTTGAAAAACCCGAGGAAATCGACGACTTCGCAAAGCGATTGGCTCGAACGCCCCGAAAGGCAACCGTATAATTCTTCCAAACGAATGATACAACGGGTGTATTCTCACAAAGTACACCCGTTTTTTTATAATCGGTTGCTGCGCAGAATCGAGATCAACAGACCAAATCCCATTACAGCGGCAATGACATAACCGACTACGCCGACCGTTTGAAGGTCAAACAATCCTAAAAACGTGCCTTCCTGGGCGATTAACAGGCTTGAGCCGATTAGAAGGGCCGCAATAATCAGCGCGAAGCTGATCCGGTTGGAGCTTTTATCCAACGTCTGATTAAGGTTTTCCAGATGCTCGTGATGCACATGAATCCGAAACTGGCCGCGACGGAACTTACTGAGGATCGTTGCGGCGTCATCGGGCAGCCTCTGGGCAAGCTGACCGGCATCCCGCGTCATCCTCTGCAGACCCCGAAACAGGTTTCCCGGCCCGATCTCCTGCAGGGTGAACTTGCGGGCATAGGGTTTGAGGTACTCGATGATCTGGAAGTCCGGATCCAGCGAGCTGGCGAAGGATTCAATCGTCATCAAACTTTTAAGCATCAGAGTAAAATCGGCCGGCGGACGAATCCGATGTTTTCGAATGGCGTCAAAACCACGTCCAATCGCTTCGCGAAACGGGATATCCTTCAGAGGAAGATGCGAGTAAGAATCCAGGATTTCCTCTACATCCCGCTGGAGATCGATTAATGAAACCGAGTCCGGCAGCATTTCCATCCGTTCAAGTCCCTGGATGATCTTATTGACATCCCCATCGACAATTGCAACCACAATATAGCGCAGGAGTTGGCGATCCTGGCTGGTTAATCGCCCGACCTGTCCGAAATCCAGCGGAGCAAGTACATTATCCTGCATCACCAGGAAATTACCCGGATGGGGATCTGTGTGGAAAAAGCCGTGTTCGAAGACCTGTTTAAGAACAAAGTCTGCGCCACGTTGTGCAATCTTTCGAGGGTCCAATCCGGCTTCCGTAAGTTTTTCGATCTCGCTGGGTTTGACGCCGTCGATGTATTCCATCGTGAGCACGCCTTCACTGCAGTACTCATCGAAGATCCGGGGCACATGAATGGTTTCATCCCCGTCAAAGTTATGCAGAAACCGTTTTTGGTTTCGTCGTTCGTTAGCCAGGTCCACTTCCTTGCCCACAGCATGGCTGAATTCCCGGATCATCCGCTGCGGATCGAAGGTTTCCGCCTGGGCAAAGCGGGCCTTGACCAGTCCGGCCAGATTGTCCAGAATCTCACATTCGGTACGTATGGTCTGCACGATACCCGGACGACGGATTTTAAGGACACATTCTCTTCCATCCTTGGTCCGAGCCCGATGTACCTGAGCGATGCTCGCGGCGGCAATCGGCTCGACTTGAAATGACTCAAAAATCTCTTCAGGTTTTCCACCAAGCTGATGGGTAAGTTCGGACAGTATCTTTTCGGTTTTTTCCGGCTTGACCTGATCCTGCAAAAGCTCAAGCTCTTCGATATACTCAACCGGAAGCAGGTCGGGGCGCGTGCTGAGAAGCTGGCCCATTTTAATAAAGGTCGGTCCCAGTTCCTCCATCGCCAGACGCACACGCATCGCCGGACTCTGCGCTACCAGATGCTTCTCTTTGGCTAAACGGACTCTTTTGGTGCCGAATCCCACGCGGAACCGATGTCCAACGATAGCTGCAATTTCTTCAAAGCCGTACTTGACCAATACAGCCATGATATGCCGCAAACGAACCACTTGCGCATAAGTTCGGCGA
The DNA here is from genome assembly GCA_016926155.1 of Sedimentisphaerales bacterium. Taxonomy (GTDB): domain Bacteria; phylum Planctomycetota; class Phycisphaerae; order Sedimentisphaerales; family Anaerohalosphaeraceae; genus JAFGGE01. The sequence goes on along the minus strand of JAFGPC010000203.1, from coordinate 307 downwards.
ATCCGGAGAAAGGGCCTGTACAAAACGGCTACTCCTTCGTTATAAGTTGATCGAGCTTGGCTTCGAGACGGGCAATATCCTCTTTCGTTGCAAAATGCATCCCGCTGACGGCCTTTTGTACCTGCTCGCCGATGAGCTTTTCCAGATCCCGGCGGGTTTTATCGGCACTGTCCATCATTTCCTTGACGAAACCGGTCCGCTTGTCCTTCTCGGTCTGGCCCTTTTTAACATACTCATCAAAGATTTTCTCGGCCTTTTCCTGCGTCATTGACAGAGCGCCCAATCCGGCCAAAAACATCTTATCCAG
>JAFGPC010000202.1 GCA_016926155.1 Sedimentisphaerales bacterium | reverse complement strand
GGGATTCATGACCGTATGGTCAGTGTGGGTAATGTCGTAGTACTTCCACATGTCCATGCCTAAATCCATGGTCGGGCACTTTCTATCCGTTCAGACTAGCTATACTGTGTTACAAAAAGTTATAGTAATACCCCCAAGGGGACTCGCACTACCAGGTTTTTCAAGCCAAAAACAAGGAATATCGAAAGAGGCGGCGCAAAATGCGGCGCACTCTAAGACTAATAGCACACTTCCAGCCTCATGTCAAGAGAGCATTGACGTTTCGATTCTGGCCGATGCATTAAACCAGATTGCCCCGGAGTCCAGGGCGGAGTTCCTGAGAAACATAGCGGCACGGCTTGACCGAATGAATCCGAAGCCGCCAAAGGCTGATTGAAGGGGGAACGAGAAATTTTATATAAAATCCCAAAAAATGTCTTGCGTCTCGTAAGACAATTGCCTATCTTTTGGAAAGAAGATAAGACTTTATTGGAGATTCAAGCATGGCTTTGAAAAGCTGGCCTATCCGGGTAAGTGAAGAAAACCTGAAAGACATAAGCATTTTCTCTGAGGCAACCGGGCAAAACCGGGCCGATTGCTTGCGGGCATTGATACCCAGTGAAGCAGTCACCGAGGCCCTCAAGTACGTTCGCGGAATCGGCAGACCTGCCGAGGGTGTGGACCCGAAAGCCTTACAGCATGTCTTCGCTGCTTTCTGTCAACGGCAGATGACCGAGGACCCCAAAACCAGTATCGCCCTGCAATGTCACCTTGAACGGGGACAGGACACCGGGACCGATGCAATCTGCCGGTTATATGCCAAATGGGTACAGGCAACCGCTGGAGTCAAGGGCTATGCAATCAAGGTCCATGCCGTCAAGATCGGCAAGGCAACCAAGAAGTTCAACTACGTTGTCGGTCCCGATGACACCAAAGAGACCATCGAGGATATAACCCAGCGCATGACTGAGCACGTTCAAACGTACCTGGCGTAACGGATTCAATTCACGGAAGGATAATCGACAATGGCACTATCAGCAAACAGCCCTGTCCAGGAAGCGATCGGACACTTTGTAAGCCTGCCGGTGGCGGCAAGCGTACACCCTTTTCAAGGGTCACTCCTGGGCGATGCAAGCGGCTATGCCCGGCCTCTGGTCGCTGGCGATGTTTTCCTGGGGCAAGCGGACGAAGAACAGGACAATTCCAGCGGATCGGCAGGCGATAAACATATCCGCACGCGGTCGGGCCGGTATCGGGCGAAAGTTGCTCTGGCCGGCACGGTGGACAATATCGGCGATAACGTCTACGCGTCCGATGATGGAACGCTGACGTTCACCTCGACAGACAACAGCTTTGTCGGTGTGGCGGTGCAGTACATGGACGCGGCATATATGGTCGTAGAGTTTCGGCCTTTGGAGAATGCGATAACGTAATGGTCTTGGCTGACGGGACCTGCGAACCGTCGGCTTTATCTGTGGGGCACACTTTGAAAGGAGTTACCATGCTACCGGACAAAGTGTGCCCTTTGTTTTTAGGAGCTACCGACAATGAGCTTGAAAGAAGTACCAAACGAAAAATTCACGTTCGCTTACACCGGGCAAGGCGCATTCGCCCCCAGCGACAAGAACGATGTACGCCTCACGCTGTACGACGGCGCAGTCGTCAAACACTGGTTTTGGGGCAACCTGGCTTTTGACCTCAAGGGGATGAAGCTGGCCAAGTCCCGTATCCCGATCCTGGAAGGTCACGACACCGAGGCCCGGCTGGGCTTTGCCGAGAAAGTCACCCTGGACGGCGGCTTTATTCTGCATGGACAGCTTCTGGCTAATTCACCCCGGGCGCAGGCCTTCAAGCGGGATGCACAGGACGGTTTCCCGTTCGAGGCCTCGTTACGGATGGACAGCAAAACCGCTAAGTACCGGGAAGTCAAAGAGGGTGAAACGGTCCAGGTCAACGGGCATACGTTCAGCGGTCCCGGTCATATCTTCGATTCGGTCGAGATCAAGGAAGGCTCGGTCGTTACCTTCGGCGCATTGACCAACACCAGGGCGGAAACCTTTTCCGATGCCGAGCAGTTCAAGGCAAAAGAGCCTTTGTTGTACGAGCAGATTTTCAAGCAGGCTCAGGCCGAGCTTCGGGAAGCGTTTCAGGAGATCCAGCTTGTCTGTCCCGATGCCGAGATAGCCGTCAAATGCTGGCAGGACGGATCGGATCCAAAGGAAGCACAGATAGCGTATCTACAGGCCCAGCTCAAAGGCTCACACAACATTGACCCGGCGATTCAGGAATTTTCGGACAAGGCCAAACAGATCAACAGCAACCGGAATGACCTTCTCGAAATGGCCGAGGGTGACGCTTCGGTTGTGCAGGAAGCCGCCGCCAAACTCAATCAGCTTGAGCAGTCCGGCAGAATCAACGTTGTATCCAACAGCAAGAACGCATTTTTGAATAGGAGTTTGAAGCAATGAGTACATTGAACCAAGTGGCAACCCTGGGACACAGGGAAGTCGAAACGTACATGGTCGCGCTGCAGGCGGCAATGAAGCGGTCCTGGGTAAGCAGGCTGGCTCTGGAAGTCGAAAGCGATCAGGAGTACGAGGATTACGGCTGGCTGACCGCCACGCCCGCGCTGAGGGAATGGGCCGGGCCGCGTATCGCCAAGGCGTTTACCGCCAACAAAATCCGGATTGAGAACAAGACGTTCGAGGGAACGCTGAAGTTCAAGTCGGACAATGTTCGCCGCGATAAGACCGGCATGATCGACACACGGGTAAGAGACCTGGCGATTCGCACGGTCGGACACTGGCAGAAGCTGTTGAGCCTCTTGATTCTGAACGGTGTCAACGCCACGTTCGGCAACGGGTATGACGGAAAGACCTTCTTCGACGATGACCATGAGGAAGGCAAGAGCGGGGTACAGAAAAACCTGCTGACCGCTTCTGAAGTGTCCAAGCTGGAAGTCACAACGGAAGACGATCCGACACCGCTGGAAGCGGCTCAGGCGGTGCTGGGCATGATTGCGTACATGCTCACGATCACAGACGATGAGGCCGAGTTTATCAATGACCTGGCTCAGGACTTTCTGGTAATGACCGGGCCGAGCCTGGGGCCTGCGTTTTCGACGGCCTGCACCTCAAGGACGCTCGAAGGCGACGTCGATAATCCGCTGGCCGGGCAGAAAAACTATCGCGTCTCTCATGTTATCAATCCGTACCTGACAAGCTGGACGACACAGTTTGCCGTCTTTCGTACCGATGGGATGGTTAAGCCTCTGATTCTGCAAAAAGAGTACGGTCCGGAAATTCAGGTTATTGGCGCGGGCAGTGAACATGAGATCAAGTGCAACGAGCAGTTGTTTGGCGTCAAGCTGATCGGCAACGTGGGATATGGTCTCTGGCAATATGGTGCGCATGCGACACTGAGTTAGGCATTGACTCCTTTTGATTCGGGCCGGGGGTGTTTGTTGGTTTTCATCCCCGGCCTGGCCTGAGCAAAATCGGCTTAGGAGTGTGAAGGAATAAAATTTAGAATGTTCTCAGGGCAAATGACAATTCATTTACAGACATCGGACGGGATCGGCTTGCAATGCAAATGCCCTGAGACATTGCGGCCGGTCCCGTTTTGTTTTTCGTGGGTGGGATCATGGAACGAAGACTCTTAACCATCAGGGAAACCGGACGTATTTTAAGCCTCTCAGAAAGAAAGACCTGGGGATTGGTTTATTCAGGAGACCTGCCCTGTATCCGTATGGGACGATCCGTCCGAGTGGATCGAAACGACCTCGAAGCATTCATCGACGCGAAAAAATGCCACGGCAGGGAGAAGCCTAAGCCGGTTCAAACTTGCCAAAGAGAACGCCTGCCCGTCTCTGGTCATGGTGAATCGTTCGAGAAATTCTGGAAGGCCTACCCCAAGAAGACGGGCAAGGCAGAGGCAAGAAGAATCTGGAAACGACTCAAGCCCTCACGAGACCTGTCAAAGATAATCATGGAAGCAATCCGCAAGCAAAAACAGTCCGAGCAATGGCAGGCTGAGCAAGGGCGGTTTATCCCGAAGCCGAGCCGCTGGCTGAGCGAAGAACGCTGGAATGATGAACTGCCGAAAAAGCTGGATTGTATTGAACAGTTTATGCAAGCTACCGGTTGGCAAGATCCAACACCGGAAGAAGCGGTAAAAGATATTCTCGCTGCTGGCATGACTCCGGAAAAACAGCGCGCCTATGATGCCGCCCATGGAATCGTAAGGAATTATCGGTAAAGGAATCAGGCCGATGTTGATTCGTAAACTCAAGGACGGTGAAACAATCACATTTCGACATGCTGATGAAACCCTTCTTTTCATACGGATTATGGAAAGCCGCTCCGGCAATGTCCGTCTGGCAATCGACGCCAAATCAAAAATCATCTTTGGATCCACTCCGGTAAAAGGCCAGAGCCATGAGCAAATTAAATAACCAAGAAATATGCGATATTGTGGTAGCTCAGTCACGCCCAAGGATACGAGAGTATACCACAAGAGAAGGTATCGGAAATGAAGACATTTTTTACTTTCTTCGAGTAGCCAAGATTTACGCCCCGAATGAGCAGCAGCTTTGGAATTGGACCAAGGCCTGGCATGAACGATATAGAGATGAATTAGACCAATCCGATTATTCATCATTCGAAGATGTTTGGCTTGCCGTCCTGGAGGCCTGGCCTAAAACAAAATTTCCGGATGGGAATTTCCTGACAGTGGCATGGAATCAGACGTGCATGAAGAAATACCATTTCCCCGAACTGGACACAATAGCCAGTCCGACACTCCGTAAGGTCGCCGCTCTGTGTTATGAACTGAGTTTGTTCTTTGAGGACAGAGGTTTTTATCTGTCGAGCTATTCACTGGAGACATACCTTGAAGCAACTCAGAAGACCGTCTGGAATTGTCTCAGTCTGCTATGTCAAAAAAACATCCTGCAAAAGACCGGCAAAGGTCATACCGGTAGAGCCAATGAGTATCGTTACATCGGAAAGGAACCAGACATTGAGTACATATAGGACACATTACTTACAGGGAATTCGAGGAAGTTTTTATTTCCTAGTATTCCTAGTAAACAACGCGGTCATTTTACTTACACTGATTTACAAGAATTACAAGAGTTATAAGAGTTACTCGGAGTTATTCAGATTTTCCCGGAGTTACGCAGAGTTACACAGAATTATACAGAGGCGATTTTCGAAAAAATCGCCGACGTGCTTTTTCTTTTCCCCTTTTTCCCCAGGTGGGGTTCAGTCAGACAAGCAAACCGCACCAAGGGACCAACAAAGGACGGGTCCTTCCGGAAAGGCAATCGAAAGAACGAGATCGCCAGCCCAATCTTTTGCCGGACTGTTAGTTAGTTAGCTTTGTGGCAGAGGTAAACCATGAGTGAAAACGGATTAGATACGCGGATCAAGGAGCTTCGAGGGGAAATCCTGGCCCAGGAGAAAGCACACCCCGGCAGGCATGATCCCCGGATTATAGCGGGGATCCGACACAGGCCCTGCCGGTGTTCCCTGTGCGGTTGCTTCGCTGCCCCTGAGACGTGTGAAGCCCGTAAGGGTACGGATGGAAAGTATCTGGCAATATGTCAACACTGCAAATAGGAGTCGTAACGATGGAAACGAAACGAAGGAATGTAAGCAAGCTGGCGGCGTTCGCCCGACAGCATTGCGCCAACTGGGACAATGGACAGAACTCTTGTATCTTCCGGATCGGCTGCCGAATCGCTGCCGGGATGCCCTGCGAGTATTTCAAGAAAGCGGTCTGGCCGATCTGTGACCCGGCCTATCCCTACGCCACAGAGACACACAGGTACGAAGAACTGCTGGCACAGTACCGGCAGATCGACAAGGACCTGGTGGTTTCTGATGAGGATGAAAGCCTCCGTTTGTGCGATTGCGGAGAGCCTTTGAAACAGAAGCGTCAACTCTGTGATGAGTGCCGGAAAAAGAGGCGTCGGAAGACATGGAAGGAGCAGAAGCAAAAACAGAGGGTTAGGTGTCCTACAATTCTTTGAAATTTACCCCCGTTTTTGATAGCAAAAACGCCGATTTTTAGGGGGTGTTTTTCCAGGGGGGTATCAAAGTACCAATCTGGTGAAAATCGGGAAAAGATTGTAGGACAATCCCCTCTTACGAGGGGGCACGAAATATGCTCTTTGAAAAGTGAATATCTGTGGATTATTACCAATTATCAGGATCAAGCCGACTAGAAAGCCAGTCAAAGATATCCAAATCTTGAAATCGCAAATAAGCATTAGAATCGTATATGTTTCCTTTTCTAACAAGGATGTTACTTAAACCTTGCTCATTTATAATTTTTCGCTGGGGCCAAGTTAATCCTTTAGCAGTCCCATGACATTTATCAGCACAAGCCTGCATTAGGTCAAAATGTGGGGTACCACAAAGATTCGTTTCCTTGGGTAACAATCGTGCCAAATTTCTACGGTCAAAGCCAAATCCCAAGAAGTAGATATAATTAGCATCCAAAAGAAGTTGGTGTGCTTTTTTAAATTGGGGGGAAGATTCCCTTTCATTTCCTATAAGGTGAATTTCTTTAGCAGCATTTTCGACCCTTTCCGCCCAATCATTATTCCCCTGGCTTGAGCCGAAAGGGACATAGCTTTGTCCATTTTCGACTTGGTGTTTAAGCATCCCCAGTTGACCATATACGTGTAATATGGGTATTTTCTCCATCATCTTCACACAGCGACTAAGAATCTCATCATTGTCTCGATATTCGTAGAGATTGAGTAATGATCTAAACAAGTAATATTCTAAGGTGCGGTCGTAATTAAACGTAACGATGGAAAGAATACCGTCTGGAAGATTTTCAAAGTCTTCGATTTTTTGAAAAAGAAAAGGATACCAATTTCCACCTAGAGGGACAAAAGTATTACGTTTAATATTTGTTGTAAAAAATTTGGGAAGATTTCTATAATCCTGCTCTCGAAAAAGAAAATCGTCTTTTTCACAAGGTAGTAGCGTAGCGGCAATAATTTTTTTGCCAACGGCTAAATATTGTGGTCGTTTTTCAAGAAATGCATCTATTGTACCTTGTTCAAAATGTTGGAAGTCTTCCTTAAACTGGTTTATTTCTCCCTCGTTTTCATTCAGCAACCTGAGTGCTTTCCATACACCACCTGAACTTGAGTTATGTAAGTAGGCAAGAATCAACGCTCGCAAACCAGAGCCAGAGGGTAACTGATAAGGCATGCTTGCCCCAGCACCGAGAACCAAGACAATCTTATTTGTAATCATGCCTAATATGATATTCCTATTGTTAGAAGTCGTCAACGTTTCCAACCAAGAAAAAACCATATCAGGTAAAGCCAAGATCGGAGTTTTTATGTTTGACATATTTTCAAACCAAAGGTACGCTTCAAGCGTGAAACTTGTACACTGCAATAGGAAGAATGCGAGAAGCCCGTTTCGGGTGGTGTTGCGACTCCGTAAGGACCGCACGGCTGTACAAGGCCGCACAGCGCCACCCGAAACGGGTTTTTCTTGCGCAGGAGAATGGAATCATGTCAAAGGAGAAGATCACCGCGGACGAAATTCTCACAGTATTACTGATCGACTTCCGGAATCATATCGAGAAGACGGCCAGAGAAAAGGGAATCCCGAATCCGCTGGACCGAGCTTTCGAGGAGGGCTTCAAGAAAGGAATGGAAGAGGCTTCAAAAGAAGAAACATAAAGGCTTTCGAAACGGTTTCTCAGCGCCCGGGGGCTTCGGTCCCTGGGCTTTTTCGGATTGACAAAAAAAAGGCTATCGAATATTTTCAGTATCAGGAAATGGAGGCAAAACAAGGAAGAAAAAAATGGGAACACTTCTAGTTATAATTGGCATTCTAGTAGGAATGGTAGCAGCCTTTGCAAAGTTGGCCGACTATGTGTTGATAAATGACAAACAGAATGAAGCTCTTAGGAAAAACCTTGTTGAACTATCCTCTAAGTTGGGTGAGTTTAATTATATTGAAGCGATACATAGAGCTCACAGTAGATGCACCTTGATTTTCGACCGTGTATATGGAGTAAAGCATTTTTCCATAAGATGTTTTTTATTTTCATGTATAATTTCAATCATATCGGTCTTAACAATTCTACTTTCATTTGTAGTAGGAGGCCGCATTAGCTTTGGCAACATAAACAATATCCTGCAGTACTTATTGTGGTTAACATTACTGAATATATTTATTGACTATTTCTCATTATTAGAAACAAGAAAAGTATTGGGATGGGCGAATCATTTCACACGATGGAATATTCTTTGGCTATGGTTAATTGATATTGTTTTGTCATTGATAATTTTCTTTATTCCGTTTTATACAGTCAAACATTTCTGGCCATGGCTGATTCAACGAGCAGGAATCGTCTCGACCGGAGGAATATGGCCATCAAAAAGAATGGCAATAGCAATGGGAGATGCCCCCTTAGGAAGGATATACTTGACTACATGGAAACAATCTCAAGTTCAGATATGTTTTCTTTCAACATTAACAACAAGCATGATATTCTGGCTTTATAGCACATGGGTAATTTTAATAAAAGCAATGGATTTGACAAAAAGGCAATTTATGCACTCTTTACAGTGTATATCAGAGCAAAAAAAAATCCTGACAGCGATTGGAATGATTATTAGCCTCGTTATTCTACTTTTAGGAGGCTGCATGAAAATAGTCAGTATAATTATTAGTCGAATAAATTTTTGACATATAAGAAGATTCCAAGGAGGTCCAGAGCCGTGATAAAAGAGTATGATCCAAGAATAAGTAAAGAGTATTTTGATCAATACTGGAAGTATACTTCAACGCTTCGACAATGGTTTGTTGCTTTCGGAATTGGTGGAGCTGTCATATTACTGACAGGTCCTTCAGATTTACTAACAAAGATTGGCTCTTGTGCAGTAAAATGGCTTTTTGGCATGTTGAGTTTGGGTATTCTTTCGCAAGTATTCATTTCGGGATTGAACAAATACGTTCATTGGTGGATTTATTGGGGGAATGAAAACGAAGAGTTTCGTACAACTCTATGCTACAGATTAGCTGAACAAATAAGCGTAATGTTTTTGATTGATATTATAGCAGATATTATAAGTTTTGTTGCTTTCGCCATTGCTAGCATCATTTTAGTTTGTTCTGTGTGCTGAGGATATAAAGGAGGAATACACTTATGAGTGATGTAGTATTTATACTTGGCGCAGGAGCGTCTAGGCATGCAAAGGCTCCACTTATGGCAGATTTCCTCGACAAGGCAAAAGAATTACTGGCTTACGGTAGAACTAGGATAAGTGAACAGATTGATAAGAAAGAACACTTCGAAAGAGTATTTAAGGCCATTGGGGCTTTACAGCAAGTACATTCAAAATCTCAATTAGACATTAACAACATAGAGTCAATTTTCTCTATTATTGAAATGGCGGATATGCTTCAGAAGTTTCCCGGAATAGAAAAAGGTGAAATTCCAGTAATACTAAAATCACTCAAAGAAGTAATAATAACAACCCTTCAAATGAGTATGAAATTTCCAGTAGTAAATGGTGCTGTCCATGGATCTAATGTATATAAATCTTTTACTGACTTGATTCAACAAATCAAGGACAAAGAGAGGCCGCGGAGGAGAGTTTCTGTAATTACCTTTAATTATGATATCGGCGTGGAAATGGCTTTTTACCGTGCGGGAATAGTCCCTCAATATTGTTTACCCAACGAAAAAACTGGCTCTCCAGTAAAACTCCTCAAGTTGCATGGATCGTTGAACTGGGCAATGGATAAATCTCAGGGAATCATTCCATTGAATATGAATGATTACTTTCAAAAATATGGTGTTGACTGGGGTCATAACGAAGCAAGTTTATTGATAGGCTCACATTTGCATGATTACTTTGAAAAGCACAAGAAAGTTGATGTGGAATCTTTACCTGTTCTTGTGCCTCCTACATGGAATAAGACAGACTATCAACAATCAATTACTTCTGTATGGCAACAGGCAGCAAAGGAATTAGGAGAGGCTGAATCTATATTTGTTATAGGTTATTCACTTCCTGAGACAGATGGATTCTTCAGACATTTATATGCATTAGGTTCTGTCGGTGAGAATCCTTTAAGACAATTCACAGTATTCAATCCGGATAATACAGGCTTAGTAAAAGAACGTTTTGAAGGTCTCTTGGGCACAGGGGCAAAAGCTAGATTTGAATATCGTGAAGAAACGTTTGATGAAGCTATTCGACATTTGGAAACACTATTCAAGGTATAGGGATTTTCATTAATGGCAAGCATAGCACAAGATCCGAACGGACGAAAACGAATCCAGTTTTTCCTGGACGGCAGGCGCACTACGATCCGGCTGGGGAAGATGACCAAGAAAGACGCTCTGTCGATCCGTACTCATATCGAACGGCTGTTATCGTCCCGATTGTCCGGGCAGCCTGTACCGGATGAAACGAGCGCATGGGTGGGGAACCTGGATATTGTCCTGCGCGAGAAGCTGGAAAAGGTCGGCCTGATCACAGGGCAGCACAGACAGGGAACGATCACCTTGAAACAATTCATTGATGAGTATCTTGCCAAACGGTGCGACATAAAACCGAGAACCCGAACAAATCTGGAACTGGCAAAGGCAAGGCTGGTTCGTTTCTTCGGACCGGACAGGCCCATGGATACGATCACCGCGGGGGATTGCAAAGACTTTCAATTATTCCTGATCCGGAACGGTTATGCCGAGGGAACCATCCGGCGCACCATAGGCCGGGCGAAACAGTACTGGCTGGATGCTATCGCCCATGACCTCTTGCGAAAGAATCCATGGGCAGGAATGAAAACCAAAGTCCGGGGCAATGCGGAACGATTCTATTTCGTTACCAGAGAGGAAACCGGCAAGCTGCTCAAAGCCTGTAACGGAACCGAGTGGCGGCTGGTTATTACTCTGGCCCGATACGGAGGCCTGCGAACGCCGTCCGAGGTCCTGGCCCTGACGTGGGATTGTGTCAACTGGGAACTGGACCGAATCAGGATCATAAGCCCCAAGACTGAGCATATCGAGGGCAGGGCCTGGCGGTGGATCCCGATCTACCCCGAACTCAAGCCCTACCTGCTGGACAGCTACGAGCAAGCCGAGCCGGGTACACAGTGGGTCATTACCCGGTACAGGGACTCCTCGACAAACCTGAGGACACAACTGGGCAGGATAGCACACAGGGCCGGGGTGGACCTTTGGCAGAAGCCATGGCAGAACATGAGAGCCACACGGCAGACCGAGCTTGCCGATATATTTCCCCAGCATGTTGTTTCCTACTGGATGGGGAACTCCGAGCCGATAGCGAACGAACACTACTTGCAGGTTACCGATGACCATTACGAGGCGGCGCAAAATCCGGCGCACTTGGCGCAAAAAGCGGCGCAGTATGGAGTGATACAGGGTTGCACTGACTTGCACGGTTTTCCAGAAGATGTTTCACAAGTGGAAGACAATGCAAGAGTTAGGAACACACTGCAACCCCCTGCTATTCAGGACAAAAGATATCCAGTACCCCCAAGGGGACTCGAACCCCTGTTACCGGGATGAGAACCCGGCGTCCTAGGCCGCTAGACGATGGGGGCGTACTATTTACGATCTTCGATTTACGATTTTCTATTGAATCTGCAGTCGTATCGCATTCTTGCAAGGAAAATACTCTTCGACAACACTAGCGGCGGGTGGATTCGAACCACCGACCCTGGGCTTATGAATCCCATGCTCTAACCAACTGAGCTACACCGCCAAAAACCCTAAGTCGCTGAAATATAACAGCTTCGTTCAAATTCTGTCAACCCTTTTTCCGGCTTAAACGCCCCTGTGCCTCAAATTACGGCAATTTTTAACGCAGATTTCAGATCAACGCGGTCCTTGCAAGAGATTGAAACGAGGGCCGGGAACAGGGTAAGATTGGCTTTCGACAAGATTAAGGCAACGGTGCTGCCTTGGGCCAGCCGTCCTTCCAGACCAGTGTGGATATCTTCAATTCGGCCCGTCCCGTCCGGCCGTGGTAGGCGTGAAAAACCAGATAATCATCGGTTCTATCCTGGAGTATGGCACAATGTCCGGGTCCTTTCCAGTTCTCTGTCGTTGCTTCGATGACCAGGGTTCCTCCTCCCTCCATCATGGGTGTACCTTCCTTATCCACATAAGGACCGGTAACCTGCTCCGAGCGGCCGACCATGATCCTGTAAGTGCTGTTTACCCCCCGGCAGCAAAAATCGAAGGACACGAACAGGTACCAGAGTTCCTCGTGCCGGATAATAAAGGGCGCCTCGACCGCACCGGGACTGGGACGGCGGGCCAGGGAATACAGGGTGGTGTCTTTTGTGGAAAGCTTGCCGGTTTTCGGATCGATTCGCTTCATCTTGATGCCGGACCAGAAACTGCCCCAATTGAGCCACACCTTATCCATGTTTTCGATTACAATATTGCCGTCGATCGCATTCCAGTTATCCTGACCCTGAGTGGAACGAACAACAAGGCCCTTGTCGATCCATTTGTAATTCGGGTCCGCTGGATTCAGGGTCTTATTGACCGCAAGGCCGATGGCCGAATCGTTCCTTCCAAACCTCGAAACCGAATAATAGAGATGATATTGATTATTGAAATAGGAGATATCAGGGGCCCATATCCCCCTAACACCGGGAATTTCAGTGGATACCCAGGAAGGCACTTCATCGAAGACACTGCCTCCACGTTCCCAGTGACATAGATCCTTAGAAGTACGGATAGGAAGCAGGCCGCCACGCCATCGGCCGCCGGTGCAAAAAACATAATAGGTATCTCCCTCCCGAATAATGGCAGGATCGTGCACGCTCAAATCGCCCTCAAGGGGAAGCATGAGGACCTCAGGTTCGACCGCAGAAAAAACCACGCTGGTATTAAATACGATCGATCCCAACAATCCAACCAAAAGAGCAGATATTTGTTTCATGTGTGCCTTTCTTTTCGTGGCCTGGAATTTATGGTTTATGATTATCCGGATCCAGCCAACGAGATCAACGTGAATCAGACCGTATAAGGTATTATCCTGAAAAATCCATTGCCAATCAATCCCCAAATTTCCGATGACAGACAACAACAGATAAGATCTCTATCTTCTAAACATCGAAGAGAACAGGAGTTAATCGATTCTGTGCGTATTCCGCTTTATCATATAGCGACTTGCTTTTAGCAGGCGTCATGAGTACTATCATACAGGAAACCGGACCGCAAAGGGCTATGAAATGAAAACCGTGAATCCAGATCTTATTAGGCTAAATACAGCGAGCGTACCTTTCTTGTCGTTGTTTATACTGGCTCTACTGGCTGTGCCGGTTAAACAGACCTACGCGAAATGGGAGCAAGTTCCGGGGATACTGAGTCGGATTCGTGTGCCTCAATTCGCCGATCGGGATTTCCGGATTACCGATTACGGGGCAATTGATGACGGGCGTACGGATTGCACCGAAGCATTCCAGAAGGCCATTGCGGCAGCACATGAAGCGGGAGGAGGACGAGTTGTAGTGCCTGTCGCCTCGTTTCTTACAGGCCCGATTCATCTAAAGAGCAATGTAAACCTGTATATTTCAAAAGGGGCAACTGTCCGATTCGCAGTTGATCCAGACAAATATATGCCTGTTGTGTTCACACGATTTGAAGGTGTGGAATGCTTGAATTTTTCCCCTTTGATCTATGCATATGGACAGGACAATATTGCCGTTACCGGAGAAGGTGTACTTGATGGCCAGGCCGGTGAGACGAACTGGTGGCGCTGGAAAAAGACACAAGGCGAGGATGTAAAGATATTGAACCGGCAGGGACAAGCCGGTGTCCCTGTCGAGCAGAGGATCTTCGGCGCAGGGCATGAACTACGGCCCAATATGATCCAGCCGTACAAATGCAAAAATGTTCTCATCGAGGGCGTGACCATCCGGAATTCTCCCATGTGGCATATTCATCCGGTGTTGTCCATCAATATTACGGTTCGCAACGTAACCGTCATTGGTCATGGCCCCAATAACGACGGCTGCAATCCCGAGTCATGCAGGGATGTCCTGATTCAGGGATGTCATTTTGACACGGGAGACGATTGCATTGCGATCAAGTCGGGCAGAAATAATGACGGAAGACGGGTCAATGTGCCGAGTGAGAACATTATTATACAAGACTGTATCATGAAAGATGGGCATGGCGGGGTGGTCATCGGCAGTGAGATGTCCGGGGGGGTAAAACATGTCTATGCGGAGAACTGCACGATGGACAGCCCGAACCTGGATCGAGCCCTGCGGATCAAGACCAATTCGGTTCGGGGTGGAACCGTCGAGAATGTTTTCCTGAGAAATGTTACAATCGGTCAGGTGAGCGAAACCGTCCTTAAAATCAATTTTTTCTATGGAGAGGGAGATACGGGAAATCATACTCCAATGGTTCGAAATATCGTTATGGAAAATGTCACCAGCCAAAAAAGCAGGCATGCTTTGTCTATTCGAGGATATGACCGTTCGCCGATACAAGGGATTCACTTGAAGAATTGCATATTTGATAATGTGAAAGAGTCAAATATCCTTGTTGGCGTTAAAGGCCTTGTTATGGATAATGTGAGGATTAACGGAGAACACGTCAAGCTTGAAAAATAGCGGTTCGTGTCATTGGAATACATGGAATTTTAATACGAGAGTGAGCAATGAAAAACCTGAAACAATATGAAGTATGGTTCGTTACCGGCAGTCAGCATTTATATGGTGAAGAAACCCTCAAGCAAGTGGATGCCGATTCCAAAATGATCGCAACCTATCTCGATCAGTCCGATCGGATTCCCTGCAAGGTAGTGTTCAAGCCTGTTGTAAAGACACCCGATGAAATTTCCACTATTTGCACACAGGCCAATACCACATCGCAATGTGTGGGTCTGGTTACCTGGATGCATACGTTCAGTCCCGCCAAGATGTGGATTGCCGGCCTGAGCCTTCTCCGCAAACCGTTTGTCCACCTTCATACGCAGTTCAACAGGGACATCCCATGGGATACGATTGATATGGATTTTATGAATCTGAATCAATCGGCGCATGGGGGCAGGGAATTCGGTTTTATCTGCAGCCGGATGAGAAAGAACCGCAAGGTCATCGTTGGGCACTGGCAGGATGAAGACGTATCGAAGGAGCTGGATATCTGGATGCGTGCGGCCTGCGCATGGCACGACTGGCAGGGCATGAAAGTTGCTCGTTTTGGCGATAACATGCGGGAAGTCGCCGTTACGGAAGGCGATAAGGTGGAGGCACAAAAGCAGTTCGGCTACTCGGTAAACGGCTATGGCGTTGGGGATCTGACGGATGTGATTGAAAATGTCTCAGACAAACAAATGGATTCTATGGTTAAACAATACCAGGATACTTATAAGGTTGACCTATCCAAAGAACAATTGGATGCGGTTCGCGAATCGGCCCGGATCGAGGCGGGGATGCGCACGTTCCTGGAGGCGGGGGATTTTAAGGCCTTTACCACCTGCTTTGAGGATTTGCACGGGCTGGTCCAGCTTCCGGGTCTGCCGGTGCAGCGATTAATGGAGGATGGGTATGGTTTTGGCGCTGAGGGCGACTGGAAGACGGCGGCCTTGGTCCGGGCGATGAAGGTCATGGCGACCGGACTGAAGGGAGGCACATCCTTCATGGAGGACTACACCTATCACCTCGATCCGGCGGGTATGAGGGTACTCGGTGCTCATATGCTGGAGGTCTGCCCGTCCATTGCTTCCGGCAAGCCCGCCTTGGAGGTCCATCCTCTGGGTATCGGGGGAAAGGCGGATCCGGCCAGGCTGGTCTTCAACGTCCCGGAAGGCGATGGGATTAACGTATCGGTCATGGATATGGGCAACCGGTTCCGGATGCTGGCCAATCCCTGTCGGGTGGTTGCCCCGAAAGCGGCTCTGCCGAAATTGCCGGTAGCACGGGTGGTCTGGGAGCCTATGCCCAATCTCAAGACGGCGGCAGCGGCGTGGATCCTGGGCGGCGGGGCCCATCATACCGGTTTCAGTATGGCTCTGACAGTCAGGCACATGGTCGATTTTGCGGAGATGGCCGGCATCGAGATCCTGCTGATTGATGAACACACAAACATTGCCGATTTCAAGAGGGATATCCGGATCAACGAGGTCTATTACATGCTTTCCAATGGGCTGAAGTAATGACCGTGAAGCCCCGTTGGTTCTGGTTCTCGGTCTTCGTGGGAATGGCGGTTCTGGTTGTGATGTTGGCTCTTCGGTCGCGCGTGTATCGGCCCATTTATTTCCCCCAGCGGGAAAATCCCCAAATACGGATCACAGGCCCGGAGTTTGCCTCAATAGAAAAGGCCCGTCAGTGGATTCACGAGCAGGTTCAGATCAGGCTCGATACCGATTGGAGTTATATGATTCAGACGCCTGAAAAGGGGAAGGCAGGTATCGTCTGGGGAACGGTGGAAGAGAGGATCGAAGAACCACCGGAAACCAAAGAGAAATAAATTACATTTTGGATGTCACGAATAGCACCCATCGGTATCTATTTATAAGAAGTATATCGGTGTGTTCTGACGCTGTCGTGTAAGCGGTAGGGGATGAATTATGTTTAAATCAATTCTGCTTATTTCCTTTGGCTTTATTCTCGGTTGTGGAACCTGTCTGGGGCTTGGATATTATCTTGTTCAAAAGGGTGGTGGTAAGCCGCTGGTTGGAAGGCGGACATTTGGCGATATCCAGATATGGGCAGGGACTACAGCTGAAGTTCCAGGCTTCGAGCACCTTGCTCAGGACGGTTTGCGTGAGGGATTGGTGTTATCAAGAAATGAGGTCCCTTTCTTTTGCATTTGTCATTATGAGGACAGAAATAATGATTTGGCGGTGCTACTCAATGAGAAAAAGAAAGGAATTTTATCATTCAAGCCTTCCGATAATGATACAGGTTGGGAAGACCTTCGATATCGAGGGGTTGATGAGAAGGATGTGGAATCTATACTGATAGACTTGGATATGAATGGTTTTTTTGATGCTTTACTTACAATGAATTACGAAGAAAAGGTGTTTGACAAATGTATTCGTTTGGATGCCCAATGGCAGCCTGTTAAGCGAATTGATTTTGAAAATCAGATTGCCTCAGAGGGAGATGCGATATATACATTTGAGTCTGATCAAGGGTGGAATATATCCAAATAGAGTCAGTGTTTGTCTGTATTTCTGGCTCAATAGCATTAAAGGGACACTTAAGATAGAATATCCATCTAGGCCATGAATTCAAAATAAGAGGATAAAAGAAAAGGCCACCGAACCGAAGTCCGGCGGCCTTTTGACTTACGCGCACCAATTTCCCTTCTACTGCTTCCTGCGCAGTCGAAGCAGCATAGAACCGGCACCCAG
>JAFGPC010000201.1 GCA_016926155.1 Sedimentisphaerales bacterium | reverse complement strand
CGGAGAGGGCGGGATTCGAACCCGCGGTCCCGGATACCGGAACACTGGTTTTCGAAACCAGCTCGATAAGCCACTCCGACACCTCTCCAGGCTGTTTTAACCGACCGGGCAGGCCGGTTTCAACTCAGGGTACTGTACCCATTGGCTATGGATTCTGCAAGCTTTTGCGAAAATTTCACGTATTTTGTTTGACGAAAAACCGTATTATTTCTTTTCTCATACAACAGTTAAAATCAAAGTCTGAATTGAGAATGTAAAGTAACTTCAGTAAGGTAACGCCGTGAAAAAACCTCCCGGCCTCAATCCACGTCGTTCCGTGAAAGCGCCCTGTGCATTTTTAAAGTTTACCGGCAGATCAAAACCCTCCGATGCCGGCCATCCTTCATAGACTCCGAAGTGCAGGTGCGGCTGCCTGTAATCCTCCATATCTATTGCAGAACATAACCTTCATATCACTGAAGAAAAGGTTTCTTTCCGCAAACGCATCAAAAGTCGTTTGGTTAGAAAAAAGTACAACTGATTCGATCTAATTGACGCCCATGCTGTTCGGATCGGGTGTGGTGGTCGAATCAGAAATCGACTGGGGCTCTGTCTCTTCCTTCTCTTCATCTTCGAGCAAGTCGCTGAGCTTCTTGGTCAGATTTTCGGCCTTGTAGGAGGAAATTTCATAAAGCCAGTCTTTATGCATTTGTGCAAATTTCTGTGCACTCTCCTCGGCCATCAGCCGAGCTTCTTTCTTCTTCAACTCCTCTTCGGACTCGGTCTGTCCCCGGGTCATGGTCACGGGTGTCTTTTCCGTAAACTCCGCCGTCGCACGAATCCAGTACTTGTCCTCATTTTTGGCTATCTTGAGAGTATAGATCGTTGAATCTTTTAACTCACACACGTACGTTGTTGTAAATTCCAGTTTCTGCATCTCATCCGTGAATGACTTTACATCATCGAATCGCAAACTGCTTAAAGCCTCGAATATAGTCTTATACGTGCTGCCCTTGAACTTTTTACCCTCGGGCATAGTCTCAAGCGAGATTTTATCCTGGTCTTCCGTATCTCGTTTGAGCGTATAGGCTCCGTCAGGAGAGGTCACCGTTACTCGCTGAATATTGGTGCGATCCGTCGTAATCAGCTCCTGCTCTACAAAGTCCATTGTGTTAATATAAGGGAAATTGTCGTCTTTGAGACGATAGGCCTTATCCTCATCCAGCTTGCGGGCATAGGTATTTCCGCCGCCGGGCGCATCATAATCCCGCTCGGAAAGATAGAAACCCGTAATCGGATTTGTTTCCTTATCGAAGAAGGTTACGATATAACGAGCCTTATCCTCACTGATCCCCAGGGCTTCATGATTATCCTTATTGTCGGTAATCAGTTCGGCGGGCTTGATATCCAGACAGGAGGCGATGAGGTTGTTGACCTCACCTGTTTTGGCCGGGTAGTTATTTCGATTTCCCAAAACAAAACCTTTGCCCTGCCGAATCAGTCGTATCGGCTCATCCTTGGTAACGATACGGATTGAAGCAATGTTGTCGATCTCGACCCCGCCGATCAGATAGCCGGGTACTTCATCCCCCGCCGCAGGTCGATTGGCAATATACGACTGAGCTACCGCCCAGAAAATCATAACACACGCTACAGTGGCAAGGATTCCCAATTTCTTATTGCTCATCTTACAGACTCCCGATGAACCTTCTCGCTATTTTATGCATCACTGGCATGACTGATGTAATGCCGTTTCATTACGCTGCGGCGGATACCCAGAACCACGGCGATCAGCAAAATAATCACTGGACCTGGAATGGTACAGAAGTTCCGCAGCTTAATTCCTAGCGCTTCGATCTTTTCACGACGCGCCATTTTGATCTTTCTCAGTTTTTGATTGGCTTCAAAAATTTTGTCCTCCAGCTCTCGTTTCTGCTGGAGAATCGTGGCTCCGATTACGCTGGCTTCAGCGTCCTTGACATCGGCCAGCTTTTGATTAAGCTCCGCCTGCCAGGCATCGATCTGGGCCTGGATTTTCTCTTCTTCATCCCTCGTTTCGGCCTCGGCCGCCTGTTCAATATCCTCTACCACGGCGAACGGACGCTTGAAGTTGCCGCGGGAACGGATATTGATCAACTCCGCCGAACCGGATAAATCTTCGATGCTGTTCAATACCAAAGAACTGTTATCACCGACGACCGCCATCCCGAAAATCGTCCTCTGGTAGGCGGCCATATCGCTGATAAAGTCCACGTCGGCAAAGACAATGATCGCACAATCCTGCTCGGCTTGCGTCAGACCGGCGATATGTTTGGTCTTCTTTTCCTCCTTGTTCGTATCGCTATCGGCCGGTTCCTTTGGTTCTTCATTCTCCTCTGCCGAGTCCTCTTCCACATCAATCCCCTGAGGGAACGCACTGGGCAGTTTGCCGGTTACCAGAACTCCCATCGCAACCGGCTCGGTGCCATTGGTCAGTTTTTTCATCAGGGTTGCCGGATCGGGAAATCGCAGTTCAAACGGACTGGAAACCGTCCAGCTATTCCCAAGACTGGTCGTGGTTACCAATTCGATATGCTGAATATTGGCTTCGACGGAAGATGCATTCTTTTCCTTCTCCTCCGATTCGGCCGTATTTGATGCAATCGGGATTTCCCGTAACACACCCGGGAAAAGCATGGTGACTGTATTTAGATCCGCCGTAATCGGCTTATCCTGATTGAAACACTGTTTATCATTCAGATTTAAAAAACCGACCATGGGCTGAGGCCGTTGGGTAGGCGACATCGCCGTTGTGATCGTCAAAGTCCGGTCGCCGGCAAAAGTATTTTCCGGCATGGTCAGCCCCCAGGCGTTGAGCAGGGTTTCGAGACTGGAACTGGATTCGTGCTGCATCTGCATTTGCATTTGCTGCATCGGCGGCCGGTCCATCATGCAGTATGGATCGACGAAAAAGATGGCTCTCCCGCCTTTAAGCACATACTGGTCAATCGCAAACTGGGTCTTTTCGGACAGGTCCTTCGGATGGATCACCAGCAGGATGTCTATATCCTTGATCTCGTCGACGTCCATTTCGATCGTTTGCACATCAAACTTCTGTTGCAGGTGCTCGATAATCCCCCACTTCTGCTCGCCCTGCTGATTCTGCATCTGGCGCATCCGCATCATCCAGTCAGACTCGCCCATCACCGGCAGAGAGGACATCACACCCAGACGTTTTTTCTCGCGGGTAGTCGCCGTCTCAATCAGATAACTGATATCGTATTCGATAAATTCCTGTCGGTCCGGCGAGAAAAACTCGATCGTCTTGGTCACGCCAAACTGCGTCTGTACAACCAGACCGAAGAAAAAGCCCTCTTCTTCATTAATATTGAATCGCTTCAGCCCATATCGCAAGGCTTCCTGCTCCTGGTCCGTATAAGGTCGTGGATCAATAACTTCCAGTTTGACCTTGTCCGAAGCGGCAGCGTATTCTTCCAGCAATGCCCTGACATAAAAGTAATAATTGTTAAAAAAGCGAATCTGATCACCGGCATTCATCGCCGCAGTCTTGGTGTAATACAGCTTGATCGTGATCGGTTGATTCAATCGTTCCAGGATCGTTTTCGTTCCATCGGCCAGCGTGTACAGATTCCGTTCTGTAATATCGACTTTGGCCCTGGGAATCAGACTCTGACTGACACTGATGGCCGCGAAGGAAATGATCCCGATCAGGACAACGGCAGAAATGGCTTGGATTGTCCGATTCATCAGCTTGCCTTCCTTTCATCCAAAATGACCGTGCAGGCCCATACCCAGCCCGCAATCAGAATGAGGAAATACAGAAGATCCTTGACTTCAATAACGCCTCGGAGCAGAGATTCATAATGATTCTGAAAACTGAAGCTCTCGATTGTGGTCACAGCGCCGGCTGGAAGAATCGTAGAAAGATAATTCACAACCGTGGGCATTCCAATGAAGTACAGAATCGCACAGGCTACGCCCGTCAATACACCACTGATAACCTGGTGCTTGGAGACGGCCGAAAAGAACAAACCAATCGCAAGAAAACCGCCGGACAAAAGAAAACTGGCGGCATACCCGGAAGCGATCACACCCCCGTCCGGATTGCCTAGATACGCCACCGTCACCGGCAATGGAAAGGTCAGTAGCAGTGCAATGCCCAAAAAACACCAGGCGGCAACAAACTTACCCAGGACCGCTTGTGTGACAGTGATCGGCAAGGTAAACAAAAGCTCCACCGAACCGGTTCGTCGTTCCTCGGCCCAGAGACGCATCGCGGTGGCCGCACTCATGATAGCCAACAGCAACGGAAGCACGCCGAAGAACAACCGCAAGTCCGCCTGCCGCATCTCAAAAAACCGTTGACGAAAGGTCAGAAAACCGGCAAAGAAAAGAAAAATCACTAAAAATACATACGCCAGCGGTGTGGCGAAATACCCTTTTAATTCGCGTTTGAATACAGCCCAAAAGCCGTTCATTTCGCTAACTCCTCATTTCAAAATATGAAAACACAAGCAAAAGGATTATGCACTTTTCCTGGTCCGTGTGATTTTTCGGAAAACTTCATCCAAGGAGCAATGATGCTCTTCTTTGAGTCCGGTCGGAGTGGAATCCACCAGGATCTTGCCTCGTGCAATAATGATACACCGGCTGCAAACCATTTCCACTTCTTCCAGGATATGCGTGGATATGATGATGCATTTATCCTGGGCCATCGTCTTTATAAGCTGCCGCACTTCATGCTTCTGATTCGGATCCAGTCCGTCGGTTGGTTCGTCAAGAATCAGTACATCCGGATCATGGATCAAGGTCGAAGCCAGGCACACACGGCGGCGATATCCTTTGGACAGCGTTTCAATGGTTTGATGATAGACCGATTCGATCGAGCAAATCGGCACAACCCGATCCAGGGCTTTCTTGCGTCCGATCCCTTTGATCCGACGGGCGTCGCAGACAAAATTCAGAAAGCCCGCTACCGTCATTTCGTTATAAGCCGGAGCGTTTTCGGCCAGGTAGCCGATATTCTTGCGTACGCTGATTGGATCGGTGACGATATCATGTCCACATATGGCTGCCGTCCCGCTGTCAGGGGGCAAAAAACAGGCCAGCATCTTCATAGCGGTGCTTTTACCCGCCCCATTGGGGCCCAGGAAACCCAGTACCTCGCCTTTGCCCACATCAAAAGAGATGTCGTCTACAGCGACAACCGGTCCAAAAGTACGCCTCAGATTTTTGACACTAATCATATTGCTCTCCATAGTATCATTTCTTCGCTGAACGCGTCCGAATCGTCCCCCCCCAATGCCACCCTCCATGATACTGCCGGCTTTTGCTTTCGGGCAACCCGACAAAAATGAAGCGTCCTTTTTACTGGTTTTTTCTTGTTTGTCAAGACCTTGGGTAGGAGAAAAAAGTAAGAAAACGAGATGTAGAATGAATAAACAGGAACTAAAAAATACCGGGGATGGCCATAAAGGCCTGTAGAAAAACGACTTAAGATAAAAACTGGGGAATAGGGATTCGAACCCCAACTAACTGATCCAGAGTCAGTTGTGCTACCATTACACCATTCCCCAGTGGGATCCATCCGGCCACAAACAAGGCCATGGTTTAGAGGCACTATATGGTTTTATCGACAGCTTGTCCAGAAGAATTCAGTCTCTTCCGGTTTTGGGATTATCCCGACCAGCAATGATGTTAAGGAGACTAGCAAGCAGAGGCATTCATCCAAACGGATTGGGAGGATTCGGCAATCAATTCGACTTCCTGGAGGCTTAGATCGACCGGGACTGTTAAAGTAAAGACCGAACCGGCGCCAGGCTCGCTTTCGACAACCAGAGAACCGCCCAATAAATACGCCAGCCGTTTGGTGATTGTCAGTCCAAGACCTGTTCCACCATAGCGGCGTGTATGGCTTCCATCGGCCTGTGTGAAAGATTCGAAAATGGCCGACTGCTTTTCGGGGGCAATTCCGATTCCCGTATCTTTCACATCAAACCGAAGGTGGCTGCGGCCATTGACCTGAACAGAAGTAATGTCCAAATGGACATAACCGGCATCGGTGAATTTAATAGCATTACCCACCAGATTTACCAGGCATTGTTTCAGTCGAACCGGATCGGTTTGAATCTGTGTCGGCAGGCAATCCATCGGTCGAATAGTAAATTCCAATCCCTTATCCATTGCGCTGGAAGCAAACAGCATTTTCACATTGGCCAATAATTCATCCAGAGAAAAGGCGAGAATGTCGATTTTAAACTTGCCTTGGGCAATTTTAGAGAAATCCAGTATGTCATTGATAATCTCTAAAAGATTTTGACTGGCTTCGTGGATCACATAAGCATATTTCTTCTGTTCCGGCCCCATCTCCTCTTCACATAGAATGTCTGAAAAGCCCATGATGGAATTCATTGGAGTGCGAAGCTCATGCGTCATGTTGGCCAGAAATTCATCTTTCATACGGTCAAGTACTTTGAGTTGTTCGTTCTGTTGATGGATTTCATTGTATGACTCATTGAGGTTTTGACGCATACTCTCCAAGGTTTGGGCCAACCGACCGATTTCGTCTCCATTGCTCAACTCGACAGGGATATCCAATTCCCCCTCCGCCAGTCGTTGCGCCTGACTATCGAGTACCGCCAAGGGACGTGTAACAAAAAAATGGAGTACCAGCGCCAATAAAATGGTAACCAAAACAAAGGACAGCAATGCATTAATAAGCATGGAAGTGATTCGAGTTGTAACGATGGCATCAGCCTGGCGCGTCGACATGCCAACCGCAACCCGACCAAGAACGTCAGTGCTGGCCGGCGAAATTGTGATCGGAGATGTATACATCCGAACAGATTCCGGATTCTCCTTCTTGTACGCAGTAGTGGATGCCTCCGCCAGGACTTGTCCATTGGCACGCTCAATACGTACAAAACTGATACCATTTTTTTCGGCGGCTAATAGTTCCGCATAGGTTTCCAGAACCGGATAATCTTCGACCAGTAATGCTTCCACACATAAAACACCTGCTACATCGCACATCGAAGCGCCCTGGGTATCAATCTGTTCATAAAGAACATGTTTTTCTTCCATGACTGTGATCCAGCTTGATATGAACAGAACCCCCCCCAGCACCAGCAGAGTCGTACAGATCAACTTAACTCCGATCCGCCTGGCTGGATGAAAAAACAGATTGTGGATCCATCTGGTTATTGTTATTGCTCCGACTGGGCTATAGAAGGCTGCGGATCGAAATATGCAGCCGCTCGCATGCCCCCGCGAACGAAGGCATAATCTTTATCCGTAACCGGTCCAAAACCGGAAATTTTCAGATCTTTAAGGGAGTCAGGATCTTTGAGTTCCAGAAGACTCTGTCGCAAGGCTTGAAAAACTCTGGGCTCCAGATCTTTACGGGCAATCCAGGGTTTGGATACATTTTCAAAGGTCTTGAGAATACGCAATTCGCCGTCTTTGTTGTATTTTTTGTATGTGCTTTCCTTGAGCGATCCGGCATCGAAATCCTTCATCAGAACAGCTGTGGCCACCTTGTCATGGCGTCCCAGGTATTCAAAATGGCTCAGGTCCTTCAAATATAGGCCCGCTCGGATCAGTTCCGCCTGGGCTAGATAACGGCCAATCGTCGAGTCCTTATCCCCAAAAGCAAAACTACGCCCTTCCAATTCCCAAAGCGATTCAATCCCGCTGTCGGCACGTGTAATAATCATTCCGTTAAAACGCATTTCACCCTTGACCAACTCGATTGCCAGCAATTGAATATCGGGATTCTTTTTCTTACTCAGGACATACGAAGCCGGCCCGAATCGGACGAAGTCTACTTCACCATTCACCAGTGCATCCTGGGCCTCTTGATAGGTTTTGAAAATCTTGAAATAGATATCTACCGGCTGCTCCAGCAATTCTTCGGCCCGTTCCTGGACCTTTTCGATGACCGGCAGGAACATTCGATACATGGTTGTCGCCTTGTCGGACTGATATACCCCAAAGGTAAGCTGAACCGTCTTGTGCTGCTGCTCTTCGGCAATACAAAGGGAAGTTCCCAAGCCAATCAATAACAGAAATATAACGTGTCTCTTCACAGCGACTCTCCTTTCCCATCATTCGTTTCAGAACGCTTGGAAAAACGTTTTTTCATAATCAAAACCCCAAGTAGCCCATGGGTGTGCAACATGCACAGAGTTGGGACCGGACAATAAGGTATTTCGGTCGGATTGGTGAGCCACTTTCCTGGGGCTATTGCGAAAAGGACTTTATTGACAGAATACACATGACATGCCTGTAACTATATTTCAATAAAAGGATTACATTTCATATGACAGCGATGATTGTATATAAAATGATTGATATTTAAGGAAGACTCGGCCTTATCGGACGATTTCCAGCAGAGTAACGACTCCGAAAAGGTACTTCCAGGCCGTGTTTGTCCATAAGCTCCCCGTCCGAAAGGATCTTTTCGGCAGCCCCCTGGACAACGACTCGCCCTTGATCAACCAGAATCACATGATCACACAGTCGGGCAGCAAAATCCATATTGCATGTGGCTATTATCAGGGTCTGTGAAAGACCTGACAACAGCTCAATCAATCGATTCCGGCTTCGCGGATCGAGACTTGTATCCGGCTCATCCATGATAATGATCTTGGGCTTCATGGATAATACCGTGGCAATCGCCGCAGCGCGTTTTTGGCCCGCAGAGAGATGATAGGGAGCTCTGTCTTCCATACCTTCCAGACCGACACGTTTTAACGTATCCTTCACACGTCGGATGATCTCCTCTTGGTCCAGCTCGAGATTCAACGGGCCGAACGCCACATCATCGAAGACCGTCGGCATGAACAACTGCTCCTCCGGGTCCTGCACTACAAAACCCATTACCTTACGGATGGAATGAATATTGCAACGATTCAACTCCAAACCATCAACGAAAATCTGTCCGCTTCCTTCAATGAACATATTCATCGCCAGTAGTAATGTGCTCTTACCGGCTCCGTTGGGACCAATCAAAGCAACCTTTTGCCCATGTTTTATAGTCAAATCGATATCGCACAGGGCTTCTACTCCATTGGCATAATGATAGCTGTATTGTTTAATATCTATTGCCGCACTCATTCGTCAAATCGCCCGCTGTAAGCCCATTAGAACTGCAAGAAATACGACCAAGCATCCGGAATATACGGCATCGGCCCATCCAAACTGCATTCGATGCATCCTGTGAAGCCGCCCGTCAAATCCCCTGGCCTGCATGGATAGAGTCACCTGATGGGCCGTATCGATACTGCTGCCCAGTAATGCTCCAATCATATTCCCGGCCACCTGAATTTCCTTTTTCACACCCAGATGACGAAGCTTTCGCGCCTTTCGTGCCTGGAGTATGTGATCGGCCCGATTCACTAGAAGAAAAAGATAACGATATAGAAATCCCAGTTGCATCACAAACAGTCGTGGCACTCGAAGAGCCCCGAGTCCCGCCAGAAGATCGTTGAATCGGGTCGTCGCGGTCAGACCAATCAGCATCGACATGGTCACCATAAATTTAATCACGATGGATAGGCCCCTTAACAGCCCTCCCCAGACTTCGAATCGGATCGGTCCAAAAACCACCGGGACGGCCTGTCGGTCATAGAACAGATTGGAAGCCGCCAGAACCAGAACAAAAGGACTGACCAACAGGAGTTGTCGAAAAACAAAACGAAACGAAACACGTCCCAGCACGAGAATCGCAAATGGCCAGACGGCATAACAGATCGGAACAGCAATATGGTTTGGGGCTGCAGAGATTACAAATCCCGTGAAAAGAAGAGTTCCGATTAACTTGGTTCGGGCATCCAGCGAATGGATCGGACTTCGCTGTCCGGCAAGCTGATCAACCTGTGCATGATGCATCAATCACCGGTTCTTTCCTGCGGATCGCCCAGCCGACAAGCCAGATTAAAGCCATGGTCAATCCCGAGCCAATTACCGCGGCGAAACTTGTCCAGCCGGCAGCCGCCGAATCGGATCGGATCGTATAGTCCGGCAAAGGCGCCATCCGGGCATGGAGGGCATCAACCGAAGCAATCGTCGGATTCTCATTGACGATAATCGGTTCAAACTCCGGTTGATCGGGACGGTCCGCATAGCTCCATTCCAGACCATCCGGCTTTTCACTGGCCAGCAGGGCCAGGCCGGTTCCGATTGCCAGAGTCAAAACAAGCAATGACACATATACCATCGCCATACTCCATCGAGGCTGTCCTGTTGGACAATCAGCGATTACATCCGGACGTACCTGGCGAAGATACGCCAGTACCGCCGTCGTTACCAGCCCTTCAATAAATCCAATGATCAGATGAACGCCCACCATGGTTCCCAGAAATGTATGGAATGGAACAAGCAAAACTCCAGACATTGCCGCCTGGATGGGTACTAAAATAGCTCCAATCTCCAATGCAACCACGCACGCTGTCACGCCGGCAACGTACATTCGTACCCGGGTGGGGTGATCCCCAAGGATCCATCGGTATATTCCATATCCGGCAAAACAGGGAACCAGGGCCATATTGATCAGGTTGCAACCCAATGCCAGCAGACCGCCATCCTGGAAAATCAGGCATTGTAATACAACCACCGAGGCCATCACAATCGACCCAAGCCATGGTCCCAGAATGATCGAAAGCAGCACTGCTCCGACCAGATGCCCACTGGTTCCGGGCAGCAGTGGCAAGGGGAAATTAACCATCTGAGCGGCAAAGACAAACGCTCCCATAACGCCCATCATGGCAAGTCGAGAGGGGGTGATAAACCGCTGTGCCTGCCGGCAAATAAACACCAATCCGCCTCCTGCCAAAGCAAGAGTGCCCGTTGCTATCGGAACCGACAATAATTCATTAGCCATGTGCATAAATCATTATCCTTCGCAAAGGATTTCCCCATTTCTATGCGCATAAAGCTAACGTAATCGTAATACCACGTCAAGCTTTTTTTCAATCCTTCTCCTTCCTTGAACCATGACTGCGGATATTGCCCGAATGGGATCAAAATGGTATATTGAAAGAGTTGATTAGGTTGTGTTTAAGTTTTTTCAGGAGGTATTCTGATGTCGATCGATCGTCGAGATTTTCTCAAGGCAGCGGCCGGTTCGGGCCTGGCTTTTATGGCCCCCTCTCTATCCGCCAAGACCGGAAAAACCTATCGCACCGCTCTGATTGGAAGCGGCTGGTGGGGAACGAATATCATGCGCGAGGCCGTTGCCTCGGACGCGTGCAAAATAGTCGCCCTGTGCGATGTGGATGAAAGCCAGCTTGCCAAAAGTCGAGCGGAATTGGCTAAGATGTACAACGACCAGCCCAAAGCCTATAAAGACTACCGGGAACTTCTGGACAAAGAAAAGCCCGACATCGCTATCGTCGCCACACCCGATCACTGGCACCCGCTGATCACGATTGCCGCCTGCAAGGCCGGGGCGGATGTCTATGTGGAAAAGCCCATCTGCCATACGGTCTACGAAGGCCGGGCCATGGTCAAGGCCGCCCGGGACAATGGACGCATCGTACAGGTCGGCACGCATCGCCGCGTCAGCCCGCACAATGTCTCGGGCATTAAGTTCCTCAGGGAAGGCGGCGCCGGGCAGATCGGCATGATCCGCTGCTTCGTCCATTACGGCGGCGGACCGGGCGAGGTCACTCCGGATTCGGAAACGCCCGCCGGCCTGGACTGGGATATGTGGTGCGGGCCGGGACCGCTGCGTCCGTTCAACAAGAGGATCCATCCCAAGGGCTTTCGCGGATTCCTGGACTATGCCAACGGCCAGCTTGGCGACTGGGGTATTCACTGGCTCGATCAGGTCCTCTGGTGGACCGAGGAAAAATATCCCAAAATGGTCTCCTCCATCGGAGCCCGGCACATCCTCCGCGACACTACCGACGCCCCGGATACCCAGGTCGTCCAGTATGAATTTGATTCCTTCACCTGCGTCTGGGAACACCGCCGGTTTGCCGCCAACAATGCGGAAAAGCACAATATCGGTGCCTATTTCTACGGCACAAAGGGCACGTTCCACATGGGCTGGCTCGACGGCTGGACCTTCTACCCGGTCAACAGCCGGGACAAGATTCTCCATGAGGACCCGCAACTGAACCAGCCGGACTCGCAGAACATCAAGGAACTGTGGGCCGACTTCCTGCAATCGATTCGGACGCGCAAGCCGTCGGCCTGCGATATCGAGATCGGGTATCGTTCGACGAATCTATCGCTGCTGGGGATGCTGTCCATGAAGATCGGCCGCAGCGT